>JAFRVX010000072.1 GCA_017438305.1 Lachnospiraceae bacterium
ACAGAACCGGAGGAGGAACGATGATGAAAAAGATACTGGTGGTCGTAGACATGCAGAAGGATTTTGTAGAAGGCGCCTTGGGAACGAAAGAAGCCGTTTCCATTATTCCGGCAGTCTGCGAAAAGATCCGTAACTTTGACGGGGATATTTTTGTCACCTATGATACCCATTTCGAAAACTACATGGATACCGCTGAGGGAAAGAGGCTGCCGGTGCCCCACTGCATCAAAGGAACAGCCGGCTGGCAGCTGGATGAGGCCGTCAACGAAGCCTTGCAGGAGAATGTTTATGGAAAGGCCTGTACGCCGGTGGAGAAACATACCTTCGGGTCGGCGGATCTTCCCGGCCTCATTAAAGAAGCCGCTGGAGATGAGGCGTTCACGATAGAGCTGATTGGGCTCTGCACGGACATCTGCGTGGTCTCCAACGCGCTTATCTTAAAAGCCCATTTCCCCGAAACGGAAATCGCCGTCGATGCCTCCTGCTGCGCCGGGGTGACGCCTGAGAAGCATGAAGCAGCCCTGGAGACCATGAGAAGCTGCCAGATCGACGTGAGATGACCGAAGAAGGCCGAAGCAATATACAAAAGACTGCAGCAAAGATACAGAAAAAAGCCGATATGACGATAATGCAGAGGACCAGAACTGTAATAGGCCAGTATGTGCAGCGGTAATGCGATAGAACACTAAACCCGTAGTATATGGTATCGGCATTGAAAACGATGTATCATATGCCCCATACAGAAAAAGGACGTTTGCATCATGTCTGTAACAAAGATCGTTATAACCGGAGGGCCCTGCGCCGGAAAATCCACGGCGCTTGCCCGGATCAGACAGGAATTCACGGAGAAAGGATATACGGTCCTCGTTGCATCGGAAACGGCAACGGAGCTGATCCTGGGCGGAATAAGCCCGTCGTCCCTGGATTCCCGGGTCGAATTTCAGCGGTATCAGCTGCTTCTCCAGCTGGAAAAGGAAAAGATCTACGATCGCGCGGCCCGGTTTTTGAAGGCGGAAAAAGTCCTGGTCGTTTTTGACAGAGGCCTTTTTGACGGAAGAGCCTATATCGATGAACCGGATTTCGAAGCCCTGCTTAAGGATGTCGGGGCCACGGAACAGGAACTGTTCGCACATTACGATGCGGTCTTCCATCTGGTGACGGCAGCAAAGGGAGCGGAAGCTTTTTATACCACTGCCAACAATGAGGCCAGGTCCGAGACCGTTGAGGAAGCGGTCATGATCGACGACAGGACCATCAAAGCCTGGGAAAACCATCCCTGCCGTGTGATCATCGATAACAGTACCGGCTTCGAAGAGAAGCTGCAGCGGCTGATTGCGGCAATCGGGCAGATCTGAGAGTTTTAACCCGAGAGAAAAATTTTTCATATTTTTTAAATTGACCCTTGACAAAAAGGAAAAAAATCCTCATAATTTGACTTCCCTTCGTTTTTTGACGGGAACCGGATCGATCCTTGAAAATCTATTTAGTACCGACGGTATCAGCTTTTAGACAGAGAAAATGAGTGAAGACCTGACCCGGAAAACAGATACAGAACCGTCATTCAAGTCAGACATAAACCCAACGGAAAACAGGCAAAGAACGAAAAGAGAACGAACAGAAATCAAGCGGAAATAAAGGAGAGGGTAAACAGAGAATAAACAGAGAATAAACAGAACAGATTGATCTGACAGGGTTTTACACAACCCTGCAGACATACCTGAAAAAAGGAGGCACGCCAAGAAAACAAGAACGTTTAACCGTTGTTTCTTCGAAATCACCCAAACGGGCATTACCCTTCCGGAGACAACAGATCAGAACCCGGAAAATGAACAGTATGGATTGAACAGTAGGAGGAAGATGATGGAAAAGAGAAACGAACTTGTAAACAGCATTTTTGTTGATTCAGAAGAAAGCCTTGCCGATGCAGTCACGGCGGAAGAGGTTATGGATCTGGCCCAGAAGATGACCCCGGAGGATCGCGAAGCTGGGCTGCTGACCGCTGAGGCAGCAGAGCCGCTGACATCGGAGCCGGCGGAGGATACGCTGGCGGCGGTGGAAGAGCCGACGGTCTCCGAGATCCAGGAAGCCACTTCCGAGGACAGCATCCGGCATGAGACCGATGATTCGTTCCGGCTCTACCTTCGGGACATCGCCCGTTTCCCCATTCTGACTCCCGAGCAGACCATGGAGCTTGCCAGACGGATGCAGGAGGGTGATGAGACGGCTAAAAATGCCCTTATCGAAGGCAACCTCCGTCTGGTGGTGAGCATCGCCAAAAAATACAATATGGCGTCCAGGCTTGCGCCGCTGGATCTGATCCAGGAAGGGAACATCGGACTGATGAAGGCTGTGGAAAAATATGACTACAGCAAGGGATACCGCCTTTCCACTTACGCTACCTTCTGGATCCGTCAGGCAGTGACCCGGGCGATCGCGGATTTCGATAAACTCATCCGTCTGCCGGTGCATCTCGGGGAAAGCATCAACAGGATCAGGCGGACCCAGCGGAGGCTTGAACTGGAGCTGTCCCGCGAGCCTTCGGTCGAAGAGATCGCAAAGGCAATGGACCTGCCGGTCGAAGAGATCCGTAAAGACCTGTTAATGGCGCAGGATACCGTCAGCCTGGATACGCCTGTGGGTGAAGACGGGGATACGTCCCTGGGGGATTTTGTTCCCGACGATATGGCGTCTCCTGAAGAGCAGGCTTTTAAGGGGGTGCTCAGCGATTCGATCCGCACGATGCTTCACGGGTTGAATGCGCGGGAACAGCTTGTGATCGTCCTCCGGTTCGGCCTTGACGACGGCATTCCGCATACCCTGGAAGAAGTAGGAAAAGTCCTGCACGTTACACGGGAACGGGTCCGGCAGATTGAAGCCAAAGCCCTGAGGCGTCTCAGAAACCCGCGCTTCAGAAGGATGGTGGAGGATTTCCTGGACGATCCGGCGGCCTGAGGCAGGGCGGCACGGCTGATTCCGAAGACCTGGGGTCGGCTCAGCTCGGCTGGTTCCGATTACCTGGAAGAGGTTCGGCTGATTCTGAGGGGCTGAAGCCTGTTATCGCATAATATCGAAAACCAATCTGATTCATTCCGGAGGCCGGTTCCTTGTTGAACCGGCCTCTTTTTTCTGTTATGATAAAAAAATCATATCCCGGGGATTGTTCAGTGAAGTCTTCGGAGGGAAAGAAGGGAATTTATGATTCAGGCAATCGGCATCATTTTATGTGCAATTGTTTCTGTCGGCTGGTATGTTCCGGCAGTTAAACTGCAGGGCGGCAGCAGAGAACTGAACAAACGAAGCCTTATTAAGATCGCTCTTCTGTATGGCTTTTTGTATGCCTGCGTTCTCATCGTTATAACGGAGGTAACTTACGACGCGATTGCAAAAGGCACCGGACTCAGCGAAAAGGGCCTCCCCTACGATGTTTTTTCCAGCTTCTTCCGGGCTGCTCTTTTGGAGGAATTTTTCAAGTTTACGGGATTTCTTCTGGCATACCGCAAGCTGAAATTTGAAAAGAAGATCAGCTTTATCGCCGCCTGCGGGATCATCGGCCTTACCTATGGTATTTTTGAAAAGGCTGTCCTTGGACAGATCGCGGCCATGGTGATCGGTATTTTATTCCCGATGCATCTGATGTGGCAGTACAACCAGGGAGCGCATTACTTCGAATATCTGGAAGCAAAGAAGCGTCAGAATAAGAAAAAGGCGCGGAAGGAAATCCTTCTGGCCACACTGGGGATCTTCCTGTTTCATGGACTCTGGGACGCGCTGCTGGACGTGGGCTTTTTTCTGATCAACAAGGATCAGGAACACTGGATCTGGCCTGCGCTGGGCGTGATCATAGTTCTGGGACTGCTGACATTCGGCGTGATCTATTCCATTAAGACAGTAAAGAAAGTCCGGGCTGAAGCAAAAGCATCCGCGGCCTTGGACGGTGCGGAAGAAAAAGCATTCTCAGCCCTGGATCGTGCGGAAGCAAAAGCATTCTCAGCCCTGGATCGTGCGGAAGCACCGGAGGCAGAAGAATCTGTTGATATTCCAGCGCTGGAAAATCAAAAGTAGAACAGGACTGTCAGAGAAGAGAGAGCAAGAAGTCTATATAATCATTTACGTATAAAATCGTTTAGAAGAAAACCATTTTGATGGCACCAGTCTAATTATGTGGCCCCGGAAAGCTGAAAAGCTTTCCGGGGCCACGACTTTAATCTATACAGCTAGATTTTGTGGTACTTCACGGCTGCGAGAAGCCTCCCGGGGCCACGACTTTGAAGCAACCAGCTTATTTTCGTGGTACTTTCCAGTTTCGAGAAGCTTCCCGGGGCCACGATTTTGAAGCATCCGGCTTATTTTCGTAGTACTTTCTGACAGCGAGAAGCCTCCCGGGGCCACGATTTTGAAGCAACCGGCTTATTTTCATGGTACTTTCCGGGTGTGAAAAGCTTCCCGGGGCCACGATTTTGAAGCAACCGGCTTATTTTCGTGGTACTTCACGGCTGCTAAAAGCTTCCCGGGGCCACGATTTTGAAGCATTCGGCTTATTTTCGTGGTACTTTTCGGTTGCGAGAAGCCTTCCAGCTGAGCGCTGTAGGAAAGGGCTTAATAGATGCCCAGGACCAGCGACGGCAGGGCAGCGATGCTGGGAGCGATGCGGCCGTCGTCCATAAAGGCGATGGTGCGTTCTCTGCTGTCGGCATCGGTATGGACCCGGATGTAAAGGTACCGCGGGTCGGAGCCGGAGGTCTTGCTTACCGTAACCGTGAGGGGTTCTTCCGGGGTGAAATCATTGTCTTTAACGGCGCCTTTGAAATAAGCCGTGCCCAGATAGGGTTTTTCCTTCAGCTGGTCGGTGACGAAGGAAACCAGGTGATTGGCTGAGGGCTCGTCGGAAAGGGCTGTCATGATCTTCACGGCTTCCAGAGGATCCTCCTGATAAAGATGCATGGCGCAGACGAACCAGATGGCCATGTTGTGCTCGCCAAGACCGAATTCCTCCACCAGGGCGGCCACATCTTCCAGTCTTTCGGGAAGGGTATGGAAAATGGCCGTCATGGTTTCCGTGGTATGATCATAGGTGATCTCCACAGCATCGGCAGCATGGAAAACATGCTCCGGTTCATCCGGGCCTGTCGGATCAGAAGTATCCGCTTCCGATGAGGAAGTATCTGTATCAGGTGCCATAGTGCCGGGATCCGAAGTATCCGCAGGCGATGCGGAAGTTTCAGTATCAGATGTCGAAATGGTTGGATCCGAAGTGCCCGGTATAGTGGTGACATCATCTGAAGCAGTCGTGGAGACTGCATCGGGTTCGTCGGCGCTGGCTGTGACGCTGGCAATTGCATCTGTTTCCGTCGGCCGGATGGCTGTGGTGGGTTCTTCTGTTTCAGTGTCTTTTGTTCCTGAATGGGAAGGCGGTTCTTCGCCCGGAACCACGTCATTTCCGATGATGCTGGAGAGGATCAGGAGCACGTCGTTATCTGCAAGGGTGATAGAGGAATCCCGGGCTTCCAGGAGGCCGGTGACCACATAGTGATGCTTCTCATCCTGGGTATGCAGGTAGAAATTCCGGTCATCGCCGTAATTCCCGGTGTAGCCGTCCCAGATCCTGCCGCTGAAGTCCTCCAGTTCCATGTCTTCCACGTCCTCATAGTAATCCCTGGAATCCATAAGATAGACGTCCGGACCGTAGCAGGTCATGCGGATGGAAGCGTGATAGTAGAAGTCGAAATCATTTTTAAGCTTCCCTTTCACAAACTGAAGGGCCGTCTCGTCCAGCTTGTCCGCTTCCCAGAAATCCTTGACAGGGAAGTTATCCCAGCCATCGGGACAGAAAGCCTGGAAGAGGCCGGTATTATACAGGTCTCCGCTGTACATACCCGGATCATCGGAAGGATCGGTATCCATGCTTTCATCTTCAGATGCTTCCGGCGTGGCGGGAGAAGAATCGTTGTCCTCTGCAGGGGTGGTGGACGAAGCGCCGCCGGTGCCGGAGGATGAATCGTCCTCGATATCAGAGGAAGACTTCTCCTCATTGTCTGTGTATGAAGCGTCCTCCGCTTCATCTGTCTCTGCAGAAGCGGCGGATTCTTTGGCTTCGTCATCTGGGCTTACGGCGGAGGGCGTTGTGGTTTCGTCATCTCCGAAATGCCCCGGCTGAGGCGTGTTATCCCGGGAAGGGCTTTTTGAACAGCCGGCCAGGATCAGGGCGCCGGCTAAAAGCAGCGCAAGGAGTCTGGTAAATCTCATGGTAATCCTCCTCATCATGTTTTCAGGTGTTGTTTGTTGAAATCAAGGTTCTGGCCTCTTATGACAGTGCCATGGCCTCTTTCTGGGGAAGAGGTTTCAAGGCCCTGCCTTCCCCTTTGGGGAAGGGGGACCACCGAAGGTGGTGGATGAGGTCAGAGGGGGACCTCATCAGTCGCCTTGCGGCGACAGCTTCCCCAAGGGGGAAGCCTTGGGGGTCATACTCTGTCTTTCAGGAAGCGGACCACGGCGTCTCTGACCTCGGGATCCTGTCCGTAGAGGCCGTTGTTGTTAAGAAGCGCCAGGGCTTTTACGCCCTTTCTGGTATAGGCGTCAAACAGGCGCATGCTCTGTCCCAGGGGCACCTGGATGCCGCAGTCGAAGATGCCGTGCACCAGGCAGATAGGAGCGCTGTTTTTGGTCACATGGCTGATGGGGCTGTCGTCCTCCAGAAGGGCCAGCAGGCGGACGTATTCCGGATCGCTGTCAAACAGATGTTTTTTCAGGTCAGCGACGCCCTTTCCGGGGCCGACGTAGCCGATCATTGATGCCGGCGGGGCGAAGGGGCCGTCGCCGTTCGCGATCTTGTCCTGCTGTCCGGGCCAGATCTCATTGGCGTCATCGCCGAAATGCAGCAGGTCCATGGGGCCGTAGGCCGTGACCGAGGCTTTTACGGAAGAGGTCTCATCCGTATTGCCGCCGACGCAGCCTTCCGTTTCGGGGCTGCCGTTGGTCGCCGCGATCATGCCTGTCAGGTAGCCGCCCATGGAGCCACCGATAATGCCGATGCGTTCTTTATCCAGGCCCAGTTCATCGGCGTGGGCTTTCAGATAGCGGATGCAGCCCTTGGCGTCATGGACGGGAGCTTCGTAGGTGCAGGGCGGCGTCAGCCGGTAGTCAAGGGAGGCCACTGCATAACCCAGCTTCAGGAAGTCATCGGTGTTGTCTTCGAACTGGTGATGACTGCCGCCGAAGCCGTGGATGTTGACGATCACCGGCATCCGGTCTTTCTTTTCTTCCGGATAGATAAGGTCGATGAAAAGATCGAAGCTCTTTCTCATCAGCGGGTTCATATTGCCGGGAGTGCCTTTGGCAACCGGCACCGTGGCCACGTAGAGGTTCTTTACGGATACTTCCGGAAAGACTGCCCAGGGGGCTCTGGATACCGGGATCTCCGGGGAGGCATTTTCAGGAACATAACGGACCGGAAAAGCGGCTTCCGTCCGAAAAGTGGTGCCGTTTTTGGTCAGCGCGAGGACGGCTTTATTTTCATGATAAACCACTTCGGCCCTCAGGACCGTGGCATCGGCAGCCTTCGCAGACTGAATAACATCCACCCCGGGAGCTGTATTCTCAGCCGGAGCAATCTCTGCCCCGGAAGCAGCATCGTCGACTGTATCCAGTGCTTTATCAGCCGGCCCGCCAGCAAATACATTGGCAGCAGCTGCATTAGCTGTTGATACATCGGCGGCCGCTTCATAGATATAATGTTCTTCCCCAATCTTTCCGGCAGGATAAATCTGACTTACCGGGAAGCGGGTGAACCGGGCGTTTTCTCTGATATAGACAGCGGTTTTGTAAAGATAGGCTTCAAAGCCTTCTTCAAAAACATATTTGTCGGGGCGTCCTTTGATGACCGGCAGCGTCAGGGCGCTGTCGGCAGCTTTCCCGGTATAGAGCCGGATCTCCGGCATTTCGTCCGGGAAGCCTTCGGGCATCTGGAAGCCGGAACCGCCGCAGGAAACGGCCAGCCGGATGCGGCTTCCCTTATGAAGGATGCGGGAAATCGCCTCCAGATGGAAAGACAGTTTCAGAGGGCGGTTGGTTTCATTTGACGGGAGCTCAACCTTGTCTTCCCGGAAGCCTCTGTGGTAGGGAAGGCCCATGGCATCGTAGACCGGATTCCTGTGGGTCTTCGCGTGGGAAGCCCGGATCATGCCCTCGGTCAGGAAATGGCTGATGCCGTCTCTGGTGACCTCTTCCAGGACAGCGATGAAATTGCCGTCGGTATGGGAGGAGGTGACGAAAAGATCCAGGGACGGGACGCCGGTGATCTCCATATCTTCGGGGAGCGGTTCGGAGGTGAAGGTAAGGGATTTCAGGTCTTCGCCGTTCATGGCCTTATCCACGTTCCGGTTCATCCGCATGCCGCGGCCGTAGATCATGATATCTTTCCGGACCGTATAGGAAAGGCTTCCGTCAGCGGCTTCCGCTTCCGTCAGGGTATTGTCGGCGTTCAGATGCAGGGCGGCAAAACGGGTGCCGGACACCGGGAAATCCTCTTCGTATTTCCATTCCCGTCCGTCATCGCCTATGGTATAGTAGCGGACCGGCGGTTCTTCGGAAATGTTGGCATCCTTTCCTTTGAGCTTTTCATCAAAGAGCCGCCGATGCTCCTGCCGCCAGTTGTAAGCGGCGTTCGGAAGACCGAAATTACTACCGGTGTAGATGCCGCAGTGGGGCCAGGGGCCCAAAAGGAGCTTGCCGCCCCAGTACTTGTAGGTGAGAATCTTATTGGTGCAGCCCGGGTCGAACCAGGAGCCGATGGAGGAAACAAAGGTATGGCCGAAGCGGACCTTGTCCATGTTTTCCCAGGCGGGAACTGCCAGGTTGGGCCGGTAGCCGACTTTGGGATTCACGTCGTCCCGGTACATGTTCTTCAAATGCTGGGCCAGGAAAGGCAGGTTTCTGGCGTGGCAGGCCACGGCTTCCTTCATCTGAGAGCCGTCGATATCATCGTCCACGGGATCCTGCAGCTCTTCCGCCGGACTGTCGTGGGGCGCCATGCCTTCCGGCAGCGCCGATACGCCGTTCGGAAAATCCTGATCATAAAAGTCCATGCTGCAGTCACAGGGGACAACGGCCTTCAGGGCCTCCGGCTGCTGAACGGCGGTGATCTCCTGGCTCATGCCGTAGTTGGAGCCGCCGAACATCGCAGCGTTTCCGTTGCACCAGTCCTCTTTGGAAAGGGCGTCGATAATGCCGCCGATGTCTTTGCCGTCATGAAGGCCAAAGAAGCCGTCGCTTGTTCCGTAAGAGGCGCCGGAGCCCCGGACCTCGATAATGGCAATGGCATAGTTTTCATTCAGGAAATATTCCATGGTCTCCCTGTCCCGTTCGAACCGCTGGCGGCGTTTCTCGTAGCCGGCCTGCACCAGGACCGGGACCTTTTCGGTGGTTTCCGGAAGATACAGGTCTACGGCCAGCTTCGTGCCGTCGTCACCGGGGTAGTATCGTGAAATGCGTTTATAGGACATAAAAGCCTCCTTTAAGAAAGTCATTTTATGGAACACTGATTGATGAGGAGAGCCTGCCGGAAGCGTAAACGGAAAGCTGTGAATTATGGCAGCCGATTTATGCGGCGATGAGCTGCCATGATCCATCCGCAAAGGATGAAGCTATATTTTGTGCCTTACCGCTGTTCCTTCAGGAGCTCCTCGGAATGCTGCTTTTATGATAAGGAAAAACATTGGAATTGTCAATTTCAGAAGACGATTTAACGGGAGAAAACGTTTCCTGAGATCCAAGGGAAAAAACGGCGTTTATTGTCAGGAGAAAAACTCCGCCTGAGATTTGCAGGAGAAAAACCCCGCCTTAGATTCCTGTTGAAAAAAAACACAGCCTCGGTTATAATAAACAGGATTGCGTATATGGTTCAGACATAATAAAAATGAACATAATTAAATGCCCGTTTTTCAGGCAGAATAAGGGAGATTGATTTTTATGGCTGTTAAGATCATTGCCGACAGCACCTGTGATCTGTCGCAGGAACTGATTGAAAAATACGACATTGAGATCATACCGCTGACCGTGACCCTGGGCATTACGTCCGGCTATGACGGCATCGATATTACACCGGAAGATATTTATGAATTCGTGGAGAAGACCGGAGAACTTTCCAAGACGAGCGCGGTAAACGTGGGAGAATATATCGAGGCTTTTAAGGCCTGGCGGATGAGGGGCTACGATATCGTTTCCTTCAGCATCAGCAGCGGTTTCTCCAGTTCGTTCCAGAGCGCCGTGACCGCAGCGGAGGCTGTGGGCGGTGTTTATCCGGTGGATACCCGGAATCTTTCCACGGGAGAGGCCCTGGTGATCCTGAAAGCGGCCGAGATGGCGAAGAACGGCGCATCGGCGGCGGAGATCGTACGGAAATGCGAAGAGCTGATCCCGAAGGTTGAGGCCAGCTTTGTGGTGGACAGCATCGAATACCTGCATAAGGGCGGCAGATGCTCCTCCGTCGCGGCTCTCGGCGCCAATCTTTTCAAGATCAAGCCCGCGATAGAGGTCATCGACGGCGGCATGCAGGCCGGGAAGAAATACCGCGGCAATATCAACAAGGCTATCACGACCTATGTCGAAGACCGGCTGGGCGGCCGGGATGATATCGATATGAGCCGGATCTTCATCACCCACACCCGCTGCGACCAGGCGGAAGTGGACAAGGTCCGGGAGCTGATCCATCAGTACTGTCCCGATATGCAGGAAATCCTGGAGACCGTGGCAGGCGCCACCATCACCACCCACTGCGGGCCGGGAACTCTGGGCATTCTTTTCCTGAGGAAGTAAGCAGAAGAAAACGGCTGATCGGGAAGATGGCCGGAACGGGAAACCGACTGATCGGAAAGGACCGGAGGAATAGGAAACCGGCTGATCGGAAAGGTCTGGTCGAAACAGGTAATCGATCAGTCAAAAAAGATCGAACGGAATAAAAAACGGTCAGTGTCAAGACAGGATCCGAACAGGACAGAGAGACGGTCCCTGCAGCATACAGGTGAGAAACAGACAAAAAATACGTATAAAAAACCCCTTCGAAGCGCACCAGGTGCTTAAACGAAGGGGTTTTGCTTTATTCCCGGGGCTGTTCTGATCTTTTCCGGAAAAGTCCGGCGCATTTTTCGTACAGAATGCTTACGGGGCGCCTTATGGGGATGACAGAGAGCCAGAAGGTCCGGAAAAATTCCCACCAGAAATCGCCGGGCTGAATGTCTTTTCCGTTCCGCTTTACTCGAATGATCAGACCGAAGATCTGGTCTTCCCGGATGCCTTTTTCGGTGATGCGCTGGCCGTCTCCAATCATGTCATACAGAGAACCGCTGTCATCCCGGTGAACCTTCCGGATCCGGTGCATAATGTACTGGCCGGAATCCCGGTTGTAAAATACCATATCGCCCCGTTTCAGCGGCCGGTCCGGCGCCTTGAAATAAATATAGTCCCGGTGATGGATCAGAAAAGGCGACATGCTGCTTCCGGATATCAGAAGACTTACAGTTTTGCCTTCCTGGACCAGTTCCTTTAAAACACCGAGATAACTTTCTGTATCAACTTCTCTCATGGCTAATCTTCCTTTGCTGTGCCAATATTAGAACAGAACCGCAGAAATGTCAATTTCCATTCAGATATGAAACAGCCCCTGAAGCGGGAAAACTCCTGAAACAGGGAAAACCCTGAAACAGGAACAGCCCTGAAACAGAAAAAAACTGAAACAGAAAAAACCTGAAACAGGAACAACCCCCTGAAACAGAAAAAGGCCCGGGAAGGGTCCCGGGCCTGCAGCTGTTAAGTTTATTCAGTTTCTTCTTCCCAGACGGATCAGCTGGACGATGATGGGGCTTAAGATCAGGTTGATCAGGAGTTCGACCAGAAAGTTGCCGCCGACCAGGCCCAGGAACATGTAGGAAACCACATTGGTATAGCCGCTTCCGACGCCCCATTCGCGGATGGTGGGCAGGAAGAAAAGGACGCAGCCTAAAAGGAACAGGCCGGTATTGACGATGGGGCAGATAATGGCGGCCATGACCACGCCGAAATTGATGGACCAGCTCTCTTTTCCGGTCTCCACGTTTTTAAAGATCATGGCCCATTTCCTGAAGACGTTGTAAATGAGGCCTGCAACGAAACCGGCAGCGGTACCCTTGATAAGGACTGTCAGAACGGTGCCCACCGCATTGATATTCATAAATGCCGCTGAATCCATGATCAAGACGATGACGCTGAAGACAAGGCCCAGCCAGGCACCGGCTAAAGGACCGAAAAGGGCGGCGCCTACGACGATGGGGATCAGGACCAGAGAAATGGAGAAGGGACCGAAATGGATCTGTGATCCCACCAGCTGGAGGACCACAACGATGGCTGTCAGAATAGCCAGTCCGGCTAATTTCCGGACAGAGAAACTGCTGTTTTTCATAGGATTTGCCTTTCTGCTGCTGCCCCGGCGTAAGTCCCGGGTGTAGCGCGGAATTTATCATACACGAAGCGGTATGAAAAATCTACGGCAAGATTGCACAAAAAGAAGGAAGATTATTCATGCTGCAGGCTGTATCATTTCCGATAAAACCCGCCATGAGGCTGTATTTGCTGACTTTGCACTCTGTATTTTGTTGACTTTACGCCTGGCTGCAAGTATGATGGAAACAGACCAGAAGGATTCTGTGTTCCGGTTTCGTATGCATTATCCTGAATATTTCCGGAAAAGCGGGTTTTCTCCGGGTTTTTCTGTCAGAACCGGAAATGATCAGATCAGTATCGAAGAGGCAAGTTTACGAAGGTTTTATTGACAGAATTAATGCGAGATACGCAGTATTCGTACAGAAGGCGCAGGATCCACACAGAATAGGCACTGTTCATACAGATGGTACAGGATCCCTGCAGAATGAACACCTCTTATACAGAAGGTTCAGCATCCACGCAGAAGAGCACCGTTCATACAGAATGTGCAGGATCCATACAGACTATACATCATCCACACAGGAAAGGATAAGATTATGAAGAAGAACGGCAGCCGAAAGGCGCATACGTTCCGGGAACGGTTTTCCTATTGGTTTGATAATCACATGGCCAAGGGGTCGCTGGAGTTTATCCGGATCCTGATCGTGGTCTCTCTGCTGCTGGCGGTGGTGATGGCCTGCCTCATCATCCTGTTCGGCTTTAATGAAGAGGGGGAGACGGGGTCGGTCTTCTGGGACAGCATCGCCACGGTCATCAATGCCTGGATGCCCTCCTTTGAGGACGGCAGCGTGGGCTATGTGATCCTCATGGCGGTCACCGCCATCGGCGGCGTGCTGTTCACCAGCGTGCTGATCGGTATCATCACCAGCGCCATTGAAGAGAAGATCATGGAGCTGAAAAAGGGCGGCTCCGCGGTGATCGAGGACGGACATCTGATCGTACTGGGATTCCAACCCGGCGAATTCACCCTTCTCCGGCAGCTGATCCTGGCGGCGGAGGGCCGGCCGACCTGTCTGGTGCTGGCCGACGATCTGGATAAGGAGGAAATGGAACAGGCCCTTTCCGAAAACCTGGAGGTCCCGAAGAATTTCCGGATCATCTGCCGGACGGTGGATATCACGGATCCGGCTTCGCTGGAGAAGTGTTCCGTGGAGACCTGCCGTACCGTGATCATCAGTCCGATGGACGATCTGATCGTCACCAAGGCGATCCTGGCGGTTTCGGCGCTTCTGGAAGAAAAAGGTGTGCCTGAAGTCCGGATCAGCGCCATGCTTTCGAAGAATGACTATCAGTTCCCGGCGTCTCTGGCTGAGACCCATAACATCACCACCCTGCAGATGAGAAACATCATCGCTAAGATGATCGCTCATTCCTGCACCCAGCTGGGCCTTTCCGAGACCTTCCGGGAGGTTTTTGACTTTGAGGGGTCTGAGTTTTATCTGACTTCCTTTAAGGGAATTGCGGGGATGACCTTTGAGGAACTGATGACCTCCGTCAACCATGCGGTGCCTGCCGGTGTTTTAAGAGATGGCAGCATCACTTTGAACCCGCCGGCGGACTTTGTGCTTCAGAAGGAAGACAGCATCCTGGTTTTCTGTGAAGAGAGCACCTCGGCGGTGCTGGAAGGAAGCTGGAAAGAAGAAAGAGGCAGCAACGGACAGAAAGTTCCGGTCCTTAATATGAAGGCTTCGGCGGACGCCTCGGACACCCTGATCATCGGGTATAACAAGATGCTTCCGGTGCTGCTTCGGGAGATGCCGGAGAATGTGATGGCGGTGGACCTGGCGGCGGAAGATATCCCTGAAAAGGAAATGGAGAGGCTGAACCGGATCGCCGCAGAAAGGAATATTACCCTTTCGCGGATGCAGGAAGATCCGGATACGGAAGAGGCGCTTCTGGAGCTGGCCCGGGACGCCGCGCACATCGTCGTACTGAACGATCATCGGAAGGACGATGAAGAAGCGGATATGGAGACGGCTTTCCGGGTGCTGAATCTGCGGGATTTCCGGAAGCGGTACGGACTCAGCTATAATATTACGGTGGAAATGTTCAAGGAGCATAACCAGGCGCTGGTGGGAAGCGGAGACTATACGGATTTCCTGGTGTCTTCCTCCATGTCGTCCCTGATCCTGGCGCAGCTGGCGGAGAGTCCGGAACTGATCGATGTTTTCCGGGAGATCCTGTCCAATGCCGGTAACGAACTGTATATCAAACCGGTATCCGGCATCGGCGCGGCGGGACAGTGGACTGTAAGGGAACTGCGGCGGGCTGTGCTTCGGACCGGCTACATCCTTCTGGGATACAGCGAGGCCGGGAGCAGGACGGCGTTTAACCTGCCGCTGGATCAGGAACTGGATCTGAAAGATGAAGACAGCCTGGTGGTGCTGGGGCTTAATTAACGATGCCGGATCAAAAAGGATAAAAAGAAGATCAGGGATCCGGGAAATGAAAAGTTGAAATCGAAGTTGAAACTGAAATACAGAAGTTAAAAAAGCCCTGTTCTGCGTGTCGAAAGCGGAACAGGGCTTTTTTCAGATCTTGGAATTGAAGGAGTCATTTTCATCCAGAAGCCAGTCGACGGGGACTTCCAGGACCTTCGCAAAGGCCTTCAGTTCATAATCGGCCACAAAGCGGGACCCGGTTTCGATCCGGCTGAGGCTGTCCCTTTCCAGGGATACGCCTTCTGTCTGCAGCCGTACGGCCAGGTTTTCCTGGGACAGTCCCAGCCGTTTCCTGGCGAACTGGATCTTGCGGCCGCTTAAATTTTTCCTGTCTTTATACTCATAGATTTTCATCAAGAATCTCCTTTCCGGAAAAACCCGGAATCCGCCTTTGTTTTCCGGCAGAACAATCTGTTTTGATATAATAACACAAAACAGCGGAAAAATCATGTTAAAGATAAGAAAAATTTATAAAAAGGATATTAAATTTTTTGTATATTTTAACCTGTCCCTTTTCGCGGCGCCGAGCCCAAACGACAGTATAATCTGGAAAGCTCCCGTTTTCCGGCATAAAACAGCGCCGGAAGCAAATGACAGCATAGTCTGAAAGGCCCGTCCTTTCGGCATAAAACGGCACCGGCAGCAAATGACAGCATAGTCTGAAAAGCCCCGTCTTTTCGGCATAAAACAGCGCCGGCATCACCGGCTGAAAGGGACAGTACAGCTATTGCCGAAAGAAGTGCCGGTCTATCACAGGAAACGGAATTCAGGCTTCTTCGGGATGAAGCAGCAGATACCGGCGGATGGCTTCGTCGGAAGGCACCTGATACGGCTGCACGGTGCCGATGACCCGGCCGATCAGATAGACGCTTCCGGTCTCGTCAAAGTGCATGACGGGATAAGCGGGATTCAGGGAGTGCAGGCCGTCGGGCTGATATACCTTGATATAGGTTTCGTTTCCGCAGATAAATGCGCCGGTCTCCCCGGGCTGCAGGTCCGAGGGATTCTCAATGCGGGACACCATTACCCTGTCGCCGCTGTGAAAATCAGGTTCCATGCTGTCTCCATTGACGGAAAAGACACAGTCGGCAGCCTCGGTTTCCCGGGAAACATAGAGGTAGATCGGCGCGCCTTCTTCCTCGAATTCGGAAGGATCGCCCCGGCCTGCGGCCAAAGACCGGGCATAATGGATAAGCCGCTTTATATCGGGCTGGTCTTCGGCTTCCCGGAGGTTAAAAAGCGTTTCGGAAAGCTCCGCCACGGCCCGGCGGTAGCCCGGCTTCAGGGCCCGGAAGGTCTCCAGCAGGCCTTTCTCCTCCTCTGTCAGAGTCTCCCGGGGCGGGTTTTCCCCAAACAGGTCGTAAAGCGTGATCTCAAGAACGCGGCAGATATCCGGCAGCAGATTGATATCCGGCCGGCTCCGTCCGTTTTCCCAGTTGCTTACGGCGTTCGCGGTCACGCCGATCCTGTCCGCCAGGGTCTTCTGGTCGAGGGACTGTCTTTCCCGGTAGAAGCGGATCCTCTCGCAGATGAGGGGGAGTGCGGCTTTTGAAGTACGGGAAGAGTCCGGCTGACAGCCGTCAGGCCGGTCCAGGCGGGGATAGGTCTTTTCATGAACGTTTCGTTCGATTTTTTTTCTTGGCATAAAGGTCTCCGGAAAGAAAAGCTGCAGCAGTGCAGCACGTTTTGAATTATGAACAGTATACCATAAAATTGCGTTTTTTAAACCCTGATTTATCTGAGACAGTGAGCTTCAGCGCAAACAATTGTGATGGAAACCTTTCATAATGATATGGCCGGTTCACCGATCTTTTGAAAAAGCCCGTCTGCTTGCAAAATAAAGTCCGGTATGTCATAATAGGATTCCAAGAGTAAAGTCAGACTTCGATTTAAGATAAGGAGGATCATACCATGGGGATCCGCTTTTCCAAATCTATAAAACTGGGGAATTATCTGCGGCTGAATCTTTCCAAAAGCGGCGTCAGCGCCAGCGTTGGGAAAAAAGGCGCTTCCGTTACCGTCGGGAAGCGGGGCACTTACCTGAATCTGAGCCCGACGCTTCTGGGGATCAAGGGGACCGGCCTTTCCTACCGGCAGAAGCTGGATCCGAAGGGGCTGCTTTCCGGCCTGGGAGGCAGCGGTAAGGAAGGAAAATCTTCCGGAAAAACGGAAGAAAACCCGGGAGCATCCGAAGCCCATGCAGCCGGAGGAGCTGGTGCAGCAGGGATCCGGCCCGCGGGTTCCGGCAGCGGGACAGGCGCAGCGGCACAGATCGCCGCGCTGCAGGCCGGCGCGGGACAGTCATCGGCTGCGCAGACCGCTCAACAGATTTCAGGCACTGAGCCGGGAACCGCACAGCCTGCACAGAAGCCGGATCTTGACGAGGTGCTGCTGGAGTATGAGCGGCATTATGAAGAACGGGTCCATCTGCATTGGGCGGCAGAGCAGGTGCTTGATCAGGATGGGTTTGAACTGGCCGGGAAGATGCTGGAGACAGAGGCCGCCCGGGAATTATATGATCTGTGCCTGGCGGGAGACGAGGATACCATCGAGAGCTTCATCGCATCCTTCATGAACCATCTGGAGCTTCCCTATGACGCCCGGGTGAATTTCGAACTGCAGGATGATACGCTGATGGCGGATCTGGACCTGCCGGAGATCGAAGACTTCCCGGACAGGTATCCGGAAGTGGTGAAGGGAAAGCTGACGGAGAAACGGAAGCTGAAAGCGGATCTCCGGGAAGAATATGCCGCTGCGGTCCTGAGCCTGGGGCTGTTTCTTTCGGCGGGCTTTTTCAACGTGTCTCCCTGCATTAAGACCATCATAATGTCCGCCTTTACCACAATAAGGAACCGGGCCGGGGATCTTACGGACCAGTATCTGTATTCCGTGAAGTTTGCCCGGGAAGTTTTTGAAAAGACGGATCTTACGGCCCTGGATACGACGGAAGATCTGGTAAAGTTTCTTCTGAATTTCGAAAACCGCATCAACCTGTCTCCGGACCGGGTATTCAAGGCGGTAAAGCCCTATGAAGACGAGCCGGAGGAAACGGTGAACGAAGTGCTGGAGGAAGCCCTTCTTGCCCTGAAGGAACTGGGCTTTAAGGACAGCGATATTGCCGGCATCCTGCCGGAACTGGAGCAGACGGAAGCGGACAGCGCCTCGGAGCTGGTAAAACTGGCCCTTAAGCTTTTCAGTGAAAAAAACTGAGATAATACGAGGGCAGCCGTAAGAAAAAGGCTGCCAAAGATCCGGAGACAGTATCGCATAAGCTGAAAAGATGTGATCTTGCGGCATCTTAAGATGTGATCTCACAGAATCTCAAAAAGCGATCTGGCAGAACCTTAAGAAGAACATTTGACAAGCGGCGGTTTTTTTAGTATAATACGCAAGTCGTGCAGCCGGGGGAATAGCGGAGCCCTGTACCTGCAATCCGCTACAGCAGGGGTGATGTCGACCAAGAGGGCAGAAGTCAGGTGAGCTGCCCGTCTGAGGATGCGTTGAAGTCCGGGTCTCATGCAATGGAGCGCTGTGAACCGTGTCAGGTCGGGAACGAAGCAGCACTAAGCGGTTGACTTCATGTGACATGAGGGTGCCTGGGCTGAGCAAATGCAGACGGTAACGTCATCGAGAGGGACGTTCGAAGGGAGACGCACGACGTTTTTTTATATGGATATTTCTGTAAGGGCGGGTTGTCACCGCCCTTTTTTTGATGTATAATTTTTAGGAGCTTCCGTACCCTTTACTAATGCGGAAAAACGATCTTGCAAAGGATGAAGAAACATGGCCTATACAGCGCTTTACCGCAAGTGGCGTCCCTCACGCTTTGAGGACGTCAGGGGACAGCAGCACATCGTAAAAACCCTCAAAAACCAGCTGAACAACGGCAGGATCGGGCACGCCTATCTTTTCTGCGGGACCCGGGGCACCGGCAAGACCACCGTGGCCAAGATCTTTGCCCGGGCGGTGAACTGCGAGCATCCCGTGGACGGCAGTCCCTGCAACGAATGCGAGACCTGCCGGCAGATCCTGTCCGGCAATTCGGTGAACGTCATCGAGATCGATGCGGCTTCCAACAACGGTGTGGACAACATCCGGGAGATCCGGGAAGAGGTCAAGTACCGGCCAACGGAAGGGAAATACCGGGTCTATATCATCGATGAAGTGCATATGCTTTCCACCGGGGCCTTCAACGCGCTGTTAAAGACGCTGGAAGAGCCGCCGGAATATGTGATCTTCATCCTGGCGACCACCGAAGTCCAGCGGATCCCGATCACCGTTCTTTCCCGCTGCCAGCGCTACGACTTCAAGCGCCTGACCCTTCAGGAGCTTATCGATCAGGTGTCGGACCTGCTGAAGGCGGAAGGGGTGGAGGCCGAAGAAGCCGCCATCCGTTACATCGCCCAGAAGGCGGACGGCTCCAGCCGGGATGCCTTAAGCCTTTTGGAGGAGTGCATCTCCTTTAATTTCGGCGAAGTCCTGACCTATGAAAAGGTGCTGGACGTGCTGGGAGCCGTGGATCAGACCGTCTTTTCGGAGCTTCTGAAAGCGGTGCTCTCCTATGATATGCAGAAGGTGGTGCAGCTGATCGACGACATGCTGTATTCCGGCCGGGACCTGAACCAGTTCGTGCTGGACTTCACCTGGTATATCCGGAATCTTCTGCTGATCCAGACGGAGAATCCCGGCGAGGAGGTCCTGGGTGTTTCCCGGGAAAACCTGCAGCTGATGCAGCAGGAAGCGGTGCTGATGGACATCGACCAGGCCATGCGTTATATCCGGATCCTGTCGGAGCTTTCCAACGCCCTCAGAACGTCGCCCTCAAGGCGGGTGCTGCTGGAGATCGCCCTGATCAAAATGATGCAGCCTTCCATGGAAGAGGATCTGGAAAGCCTTAAGGAGAGGATCCGCGTCCTGGAAGAAAGAGGAGCAGCGGGTTATGCCGGGAATAACGGTGCGGCAAAGCCGGAGACGGTCCGTTCCGGATCACCGGCTCTGACAGCCGCGGCAGAGGACACGCCTGCGGAGACTGAAGCGGCAGCGGAAAAGAAAGCGCCGCCGAAGACCGAGGAGGTGCCGGAAGCGGTTTACGAGGATTATGAGAAGATCAGAAATGACTGGGAGGACATCGTGGGCCGGGAAGTGCGGCTCATGCATTCGCTCCTGAAGAACACTAAAGTGAGCGCCTTCGAAAACGGCATCGAGATCCTTTTTACGGATCCCTTTTCGTACACGATGATGGAAAACGGAAAGCGTACAAAGGACCTGGAAGCCATCCTGAAGGCCCGTTACCAGAGGGATATCAGGGTAAAGATACGGCTGCTTAAGAAAAACGAGAGCGCGCCGAAGGTGGTTCCCGGAAACAGGATACCCGGGATCGATATGGATATTACAGACGAAGAAGGAGATTGATTATGGCTAAACGCGGCGGTTTCCCCGGCGGCATGGGGGGCATGAACCAGGCAAATATGATGAAGCAGGTGCAGAAGATGCAGCGCCAGCTCCAGGAACAGCAGGAAGCGCTGGAGAACAGCGAATTTGTGGGAACGGCCGGCGGCGGCGCGGTTTCCGTGACCATGACCGGGAAACGGGAGATCAAAAATCTGACCATCGATCCTGAAGTGGTGGATCCCGAAGACGTGGAAATGCTCCAGGACCTGATCGTGGCAGCCTTTAACGAAGCCCAGCGGAAGCTGGAGGAAATGAATGCCTCGAGCCTGGACAAACTTACGGGCGGTCTGGGCGGCAATTTCGGCGGCCTGTTCTGACCTATGGATTATTACGGAAGCGAGCTTTCAAGGCTCATCGATGAACTTTCCCTCCTTCCGGGCATCGGCCGGAAAAGCGCCCAGAGACTGGCGTTTCACCTGATCGGCCTCCCGGAGGAAAAGGTTGAGAAACTGGCTTCCACCATGGTTTCCGCCAGAAAAAACATCCGGTACTGCAAGGAATGCTTTACCCTGACCGATAAGGATATCTGTCCCATCTGCGCGAGTAAAGACAGGGATCACCGGACCATTATGGTGGTGGAAGACACCAGGGATCTGGCGGCTTATGAAAAGACGGGAAAATACAACGGCGTTTACCACGTGCTTCACGGAGCCATCTCCCCCATGCTGGGGATCGGCCCCGGCGATATCCGCCTGAAGGAACTGATGAGGCGGCTGGAGAAGGACGTGGACGAGGTGATCATCGCCACCAACAATTCCCTGGAAGGGGAGACGACGGCGATGTATATCAGCAAACTGATCAAACCCACGGGAATCAAGTGCAGCCGCATCGCCAGCGGCGTGCCGGTGGGCGGCGATCTGGAATATGTGGACGAGGTGACGCTTCTCCGGGCACTGGAAGGGCGTGTGGAACTGTAAGAATACCCGAAAGAGACGGTTAAACACATGAATAAGGTGGAATTTCAGGATAAGATACTTAAGATACAGGAATTGATCGGAGAAGGCCGTTTTCAGGAAGCTGTTTCCACAGCCGACACCCTGAACCTGGACCTTCTGGACCAGCCGAGGCAGTTAAGGGAAATTGCCCGGGCTTATGAAAAGTGCCGCCGCTACGAAGATGCGGAGATCCTGCTGCTGCAGGCCAGGGACAGCGCGCCCAGAAGCCGCGGCATTCTGTTCCATCTCTGCAACGTGGCCATAAAAGCCGGCAATCTGGAGAACGCGGAAGACTATTATGAAGACTTCTGCAGTCTGGCGCCCCGCGACACCCAGCGGTACGTGCTTCAGTACCGCCTCTGCGCCGCAAAAGACCGTCCCGATGAAGAGCTGATAGAAATTCTGGAAACCATCCGCCGGGATGAGCCCAACGACCACTGGCTCTATATCCTGGCACAGTATTACGCGAAAAATGATCAGAAAGACAAGGCTATCGAGATCTGTAATGAGATCGATCTCTGGTTCGACAGCGGAAGATACGTGGAACGCGCCCGGGATCTCAGGGCCTGGCTGAACGGCGAGGACCCGGACGCCTTTGTGGTGAAGGAGAACCGCAGGAAAGCGGAAGAGGCGGCGGAAGCAGCTGCAGATGAGAAACCTGAAGCGGCAGCGGAAAAGAAAGCCGAAGAGATTCCGAAAGAGCTGTCAGAAGAAGAGCCTGAAGCGGCTGCGGAAGAAGGATCCGAAGAGATTCCGGAAGAGCCGGCAGGAGAAGAAGCTGAAGCGGTTGCGGAAGAAAATCCGGAGACCGGCGTGGAAGAAAAATCCGAAGAGATTCCGGAAGAGCTTTCAGAAGAAGAACCTGAAGCGGCTGTGGAAACAGAAACGGAAGACACGTCTGAAGTCCGGGACGAGGAGGAAGTCCCCGGATCGGAAGAAGACTCCGCTGATGCTGAAGAGGCCGAAGGATCCGCAGCAGAAACCGCAGCCTTTGATCTTCCGGACTTTAAGCTTCCCGAGGATATCCTTAACGACCTGAAGGATGCCGAACCTGAAAAGGAAGAAGCTTCCGGAGCGGAAAGCCTTTTTGAAGACAACGAAGTGATCAGCCTGGACCAGCTGACTAAAGAAGCGGCTGACCGGGAAAATAATAAAAAGCCTGCTTATGAGATCAAAATCCCCGAAGCCTGGAAAAAGACCCTGGCCGAGCGGGAAGCAAGGGAAAAGGAAGCGGCTATAAAGGCCGCTCAGGAAAAAGAAGCAGCCGAAAAAGCAGCGGCAGCGGCCGCGTCTATAGAGGAAGCCGAAGGGGATGACATCGGTCTGTTTGAAGAAGAAGCGGACATCGGATTTAATAAAGCTTCGGAAAACATCACGGATGACGGCTCGGCGCGTCTTTTCGGGGATGAACTGAAAGAATATACGGGAAAAGAGACGGAAGTCTTTACAGAGGAAGAAAAAGAAAGAACTGCGGAAGAAGGATCGGAAGCCTTTACGGCAGAGGTCTCGGAAGCGTTCACAGAAGATGGATCTGAAGACTTTTCCGAAGACGCCGACGGCCCCGAAGATCCTGCCGGGAGTGCCGTGTCAGGCCTTTTCTATGATGAAGAAGAGACAGACGAAGAGGAGACGGACGAAGACGCGGAAGTGATCCCCGACGAAGATCCGGAGGAGGGCCCGGAAGAAGAGCCTTCCGAGGAAGAGAACTCTGCTCCTTTCTGGGAGAAGTATTTTGCCGGTTCTTCAGAGGAGGAGCCGGAGGAAGAAGATAACGAAGACGGTAAGTCCTGGTGGAGCCACGGCAGAGGAACGGGAGCTTTCCGGGAGGAAGAAGACAGCGACGCTGTCTGGGCCGGCTACCGTGAAGCCTCTCTGGAGATGGCCGGGGAAGCCGCTGATCAGGATCTGTTTGACGAAGCCGCAGAGACGCCGGAAACCTTCTTTGACCGGGAATTCGGCGGACTTCCGGTGGATCCCGAAGTGACGTCGGAAACCTGGCACTTCATCATTTATGCCGATAACGATACCTTCGCCGAAGAGTGCGCCAGGGACCGGATGCGGGAGATCGCAGCCATTAACCCCGGACATGATCTTCAGAAAGCCAAGCTGAAGGCGGCAAAGATCGGCAAAACCAGCATTATCAGCGCCCTGGACCATTTCCTGGGTAAAATGACAGTCATCGAAAATGCGGCGCTGCTTTCCGATGAACAGCTGGAGGAGTTCGCAAGAGTACTGGAGCGGGATGACCGTTCGCTTCTGATCGCCCTGGCGGATACCCGTGAAGGCGTGGAAGAGATGTTCCGCCGGGTGCCGGCGCTTTCGGAATCCTTTACCGCAGTCTTCGACGGCAAGCATTATACCGCGGAGGAACTGCTGGATCTGACGGAACGGTATCTGTATGAAAAAGAAGCCCGTCTTACCCCGGCAGCGATGACGCTGGTGCTGGAAAAAGCCGAGGCGATGGTTGAAGAACGGCCCGGCAATCTGCCCCGCATCATGCTCCGCTTTGTGGACCAGGCTCTGGAGAAATCCGAAAGAGGCGGTCTGTTCGGGTTCGGTGCCGGCAAGATCGGCAGCGACGGCATCCTGAACGTGGATGCAAAACATTTCAGAGGAATAGAATGAAAGAATTTTTTACAAACTGGGTCTGGAACGCCCCGGTGATCGTGATCCTGATCTTTGGCGTGATCATGGCCGTATCCGGCTATAAACGGGGTCTGATCAAGATGGTGCTTTCCACCCTGGCGGTGGTCATCGCCTTTGCGGGAACCCTGATCCTGGGGCCGCCCATCAGCAGTCTGATTAAGGAAAATACCAAAGCTGACGACAAGATAGAACAGAAGATCGCCGACAGGATAGAGTACAATGACGGGGATGACGTGGAGACGGTGATCGACAGGCTGCCGCTTCCCGAAACGCTGAAGAACCGCCTGAAAGAGAAGATCAAGGATACGGCGGATCAGCATACCCATTCCGTGGCCTCGGGAATTACCGGCTTTGTGATCTCAGCCTCGGTCTACGCCGCCCTGTTCGTCATCTTCCTGATCCTGCTGAAGATCGTCATCAAGATCACGGATCTGGTGACAAAACTTCCGGTCATCCATCAGCTGAACGGCCTTCTGGGGCTGGCGCTGGGACTGCTGGAAGGCTGGCTCATTATCAATATTGTTTTTCTGGTTCTTACAACCCTGGTTCAGGCAAAGTGGGGGACGGAGATCCTTCGTCAGATTTCTGCCAATCCTCTGACAGCATGGCTGTATGAGCACAACTTCCTGTTAAATACAATGAAATGAGTGTGCGTGGAGAACACCGGGCGGTATTCCGCGCGGTGTTTTCCACAGACCGGAAGCGGTTTTACGCTGAGGAGAAGGCTTCTGCAGAGGGAGAAAAGTCTTCCTCCGGGAGGCGAAGGTTCTGCAGGGGAGAGTTCCCCCAGAAGAATGGCCTTCTGACAGCAGAAGAGTCTTTCGGAAAGCTGCCTTTCGGATTAGCGTACAGACAGGACGGTCATCCTGTCATGAAAGGGGAATATTATGGAGTTTGAAAGCCGTGCGGCAAATTTCCTGCTGGGCTTTAAACGGGAAAAGGATGAAGGGGATACGGAAACACTGTCCGATATGTATAAGAGGATACTTCAGATCGCCTGGCCTTCCGCCCTGGAAGGCGTGATGATGACGCTGATGAATTCCTTTGACACCATGATGGTGGGCCGGCTGGGAAGCAGTGCCATTGCGTCGGTGGGCTTATGCGCCCAGCCGAGAATGATCCTGCTGCTGATCGCCCAGGCCCTGTGTATGGGCACAACGGCAGTTATCGCCCGGCGTAAGGGCGAGGGAAACCAGAAGGCCGCCATTTCGACGCTGCAGCAGTCGCTGGCCCTGATCCTGATGATCGGCGTCGCCATGACCATCTGCGGCATGTTCCTGGGCGAGCCGCTGCTGAAGCTGGCCGGCGCAAAGGAAGGCGATACGCTGGAAGGCGCAAATATCTATTTCCGCTATATTTCCTCGGCCTTCATTTTCAACTATATCACGCTCTGTATCTGCGCGGCCATGCGCGGCATCGGAAAGACCCGGATCACGATGACGGTGAATATGATCGCCAACGTGGTCAACGTTTTCCTGAACTTCTGCCTGATCGAAGGCCACTTCGGCTTCCCGGCGCTGGGCATCAAAGGCGCCGCCATTGCCACGGCCATCGGCGGCGTGGTTTCCGCAGCGGTGGCCATCACCATGCTGTTCAGAAAAAAGGACAACTACCTCTGCATCCTGCCCTGGCAAAAATTCTCGTTTGATAAGAAGACTCTCGGAAGCCTCGTAAAGGTCGGCTCCGGAACCATTGCCGAATCCGTCTTCATGCGGGTGGGCTTCCTTTTAAACGGCAAGCTCATAGCAGGCGTTTCCACGGCAGCCTATGCCACGAACCAGATCGTGCAGCAGGTCAGCGGCCTGACCTTCTGTCTGGGCGACGGCGTCGGCGCGGCCTGTACCTCCATGGTCGGCCAGTCCATGGGCGCCGGGCAGAAAAAGAAGGCCTACGCCTATGCCAAGCTGGGCCAGCGGATCTGCCTCTTCGTATCCATCTTCCTGGTGATCTTCATCTTCACCGGCAGGATCTGGATGCCCAGGCTCTTTACGGATGAACAGCAGATCATCTCCGCATCCGCCCTCTGCTTCATCGTCTGCCTGGTGGGCATTTATCCGCAGAACATGCGTGTCATGATCTCCGGCTGCTTGAGAGGCGCCGGCGACGTAAAATACGTGGCCATGGTATCCCTGATCAGCGTGGCCATCTTAAGGCCCCTGGCCACCTGGTTCTTCTGCTATCCCATGAACAGCTGGTTCCCCGGCATGATGTTCGGCTTCATGGGCGCCTGGATCAGCTTTGACCTGGACTCCATCGTCCGTTGGCTCCTGCTGCAGGTAAGGATCAATAAAGGCGAATGGGTGAATATAAAGCTGTAAATATAATGCACAGATGAGATTACCGTAAAAAAAGGAGGGCGAAAATGAGGTCGATTGGTAAGAAACATCTATTCAGGACGTTAGGGTTAGTTCTGCTGGCGGTTATCATGCTGGCGGGGCCATTCCGGGAAGCCGAGGCGGGGGTAAGTACAGACTATACCCTTACCGGCAATCAGGCTCAGGACGTTCTTGCCGTAGCCAAGGCGCAGATAGGCAAGACAAAGAGCGATTTCGGCTGGACCGTGGACTGGTGCGGATATTTTGCCGGCTGGTGCGGCTATACGGCGGGAGCGGATTTCCCGTCATCCAAGACATACTGGGCGAACGGCAGAATGCTCACCTACTGGTTTGTCAAAAACAATAAAGGAAAGTTCTATTATTTCCGTGACGGCAACTATGATTCTCTCGTAAGCCATCACAGCGATCTGGACAGCGCTGCGCTTGGCCGCTGCATCAAATCGAACCGCAATTCTTTTACACCCCAAAAAGGCGACATCATCCTGTTCCTCTGGAACAATGCAGGGTCGTCGGTCAACTGGAGCCATGTGGGCCTGGTGGACAGTTACTCGGGCGGCACCATCACCACTGTAGAGGGCAATGTGAGCGACAAGGTCGTAAAGACCACCCGCAAACTGTCCGACACCCAGGTCGTCGCCTTTATCCGCCCGAATTATAAGGACAATTCCAAGCCGGTGCTGACGGTTCAGTACACTATTGGTTCTACTTATGGTGATCCTTATATCTCCTCGAGTGAATACAGTGCAGACAGTTCCGGCTTTATTACAAAAAACGGAAGCAGAAATCTGTTGACTCTGAAACTGGGAGAAGGCCGCAGCGGCGTATTGCACAATGCCGCTACTTTTGGCCTGAGGAATAATGATCCTGATTGGGTCTTTGTAGGATGGAGAGAACAGTTTACCGGTACACTTTTTGACGAAGACGAATATTATACGGCCGAACAGCTGTGTCCTGACCTGAAAAACGGCAGCAAGACGATTAGACTCAATGCAGACTGGTGTCACGTTTTACCGAAGGCATCTGGAAAGAGCGGACTGTACAGACTGAAATCTTCCATTTCCGATAACGTAAATTCCGGCCTTGTCGATCAGTGTCTTACCGTCTCTGAATATTCAAACATACAGCTCGGCAGTCTGAATGGTTCTTCCTCTCAGGTATTTCAGCTGACGGAACTTGCGAGCCAGCCGGGTGTATACAACATAACGTCATTCGCTTCAGGCATGAGCATGCACGCTGCCGGGAACATAATCGGCTGCAACGTCATTCAGACAACTCCGGACGGGAGTTCGGCACAGCAGTGGATGCTGAACGACGATGGCTCTGGCAGGTATTATAACTATTACCTGAGTCCGAAGAGTGATTATGGCCTGCTGTTGGAAGTCGATAATGACCCTTATTTAGATAACCCGAACGTACAGGTTGGCTTCAGAACATATGACGACGACAAGCGTTGGCATCTGGAGGAACTGACCGGCTGGCAGAAAATAGACGGCGTCTGGTATTATATCGGCAGCGGCGGTTCTGTCGCCACCGGCTGGAAGAAGATCAGCAATAAATGGTATTATTTCAATACAGACGGCGTCATGCAGACCGGCTGGAAGAAGATCAATAACAAATGGTATTACCTCGACAAGACCGGAGCGATGCAGACGGGCTGGAAAAAGATCAATGAAAAATGGTATTACCTGGACAGCACCGGCGTGATGCAGACGGGCTGGCTGAAGCTGGGAACCAAGTGGTACTATCTGGATGGAACCGGCGTGATGCAGACCGGCTGGCAGAAGATCAACAGCAAGTGGTATTATCTTGACAGCACCGGAGCGATGCAGACGGGCTGGCTGAAGCTGGGAACCAAGTGGTACTATCTGGACAGTACCGGTGTGATGCAGACAGGGTGGCTGAAGCTGGGAACCAACTGGTATTACCTGAAGGCTTCCGGCGTGATGGCCGCGAATGAGACCCTTACTATAGATGGCAAGAAGTATAGATTCAATTCTTCCGGCGTCTGGATCCATTAAGCTGAAGAGTATAATATCTTTTGATCATTTTCCGAACAGGGTATATTCTATGATCCTGATTGAAGCAGAGTACAGATGTAAAAAGTAAAAAAAGTCCGGGCCGCTCATCCTGATGGGCGGCCCGGTAATTTTTTATAAGCTGCGGACACATCGGAAAGAAGGCCGCAGCTTATAACACAAAATTGCTGAAGGTCGTTTTACCACACCGGTTTGTCCAGGGCTTCTTTTGAAGCGAAGGGTCCGGGGATGGTGCTTAAGCCTCTATGGCCGCCGTAATAGTCGCTGTCGAAGGTGATGGCGGTGCCGTCGGGGTTCTCAAAGCGCTGTTCGGGCTCGAAGGCCTTGCCCAGGATGTCGCTGGTGATGATGCCGTCTTCGAAGTCCTTCAGGAAGTCCAGGACGTTGGTCTTCAGATAGGTGCGTCCGTCTTTTTCCTCCAGGGATACGGAGACTTTGTTTTCGGTGTCCACCAGGTTGTCTTTCTCCTTGGAAGAGGGAAGCGCTCCGTTGAAATAGGCATTGCCGTTGATCCACACCGGCAGATGGCTGAAGTGGACAGATGCCAGGGTCATCATATTGGCAGGCTTTGTGAAATCAAAGTTGCTGATCCATTCTTCATAGGTGGGATATTCTTCGAAAACGGTGGTGCCCACCTGCTGGTTGTCCGCCATTCTGAAGCCCATATCTTCCTTGACTTCGACCTCTTTGACCGGCCAGTTCTGGATGAAGATGTTGTTGTAGAACCGGTCGTCGCCGTGCAGGATGGTCATAAAGCCCATGACCTCCGTGCGGTGCGGGATATGATAAGGGGTATACCGGGGCTGATTGACGCCGTTGACCACGTTGTCCGTGCCGCCGCCGACAGCGGTGATGGCGCCCAGAATCAGGTTGTGGACCATGGCGACGCCCTGGGTGGCGATCCTGAGAGAGGCCTTGGAAAGCAGGATGTTGTTGTCGATCAGCGTCGGGCCATGGCCGACTTCCACAAAGATATCCTGGCTCATCATGCCGCCCCGCTGGGAGGCAGCGCTCTCCGGCGCATAATTATCGTGCAGCAGGTTTTCCGTGATCCGGGTGCCCTGGGCCTGCCAGTCGCACCAGATGCCCATGGTGGAATGATGGATGTGGTTCCGTCTGAAGACCACGTCGATGGCGGCGTGGAATTTGATGCCGGCGATCTCGGCGCCGCCCAGCTGCTGCATGTTGTTGATATTGTGGATGTGGTTGTCTTCGATGATGCTGAAGACACAGCCCATACGTCCC
>JAFRVX010000073.1 GCA_017438305.1 Lachnospiraceae bacterium
CTCCCACGCTCCTCCCACATTCCGCACTCTCGTGGAGATAAATCTCCACTTCGCGCTCCATGTGGGGCGGGTCCCAAGGTCTGATCCCCACATACATGTACACATGAGTGGGGATCGACCTTTTGACCCTGATATCATAATCATAAGATAAGATGAAAATTTCCTGCCCCGGAACGGCGGTCTGTGCTATAATGAAAGCATCCGCTGTCCGGGGCAGTCTTGACAAATAAGATAATACTGTGTATAAAAACATATAAGAAGACAGGGCGGGATCCGTCTGGCGGTTTGTCAGACAAGGATTCCATAATCAGTTGTTTTAAGGAGGTTAAAGCACTATGGAAACGACCTGTAAGACTGATGAAAAAAGAAGCAGAATCGTGAACGTCACGGCCAATACCTGCGTCAGGGACCTTGGCCAGTATGTGGAGTCTTTTATCCTTGCGGCAGCACCGGGTACGGATCTTTCGGGTGTCAGGCCGGAGGACTGTACCTTTGAAAATACAGCAAAGCATCCGGCCGCCGGCCATGAAAGTTTCGGCGCCTGGAAGACAGAGGCTGCAGGACCGGTGCTTACCGTTTCTGTGGATCCTTTTCTGTATAATGATACCTATCAGGGATCCATCGTCATTGAGGGGGAAACTATCAGCCTTTCCAAAGCGGACGTGGATGATATGAGGGTCTCCGTTGTGGATGATTTCCAGCCTGTGACCACAGAAAACGGCCTGGCCTACCGGCTTCTGGTGCCGGAAAGCGACGGACCCCTGCCGCTCATCGTGACGTTCCACGGCAACGGGGAAAGAGGGACCGATAATTATGGCCAGATGGTCCACAACCGCCTCACCACAAAATGGGGCGAACCGGAATCCCAGGCCCGGTATAAATGCGTGGTTCTGGGCCCGCAGTCGAACAACAGCTGGTCTGACGAGGAACTGAAGGACATCCGGGGCATTATCGACCGGCTGATCGAAGAGAAGATCGTGGATCCCGCCCGGGTCTACGCCTACGGGATGGCCGCCTTCCAGGCCACCATCCGGTTTGCGGCCATGAATGCGGATCTGCTGGCGGGCGTCGTCTCCATGATCTACTGGAAAAAATATACGCCCGATCTTACGCCCCTGGCACAGCTTCCCATCTGGATGGTGATCGCGGAAAACGATCCCACAGGGGAATCCGGCGTTGTAAAGGAAGCCTATCAGTATCTGAAGGAAGAACTTCATAACGAGAAGATGAAGTGCATCATCTACAGCGATGAGGAAATGGCTTCCTACGGTCTTTACGGCGGCCAGCTTCACTGGTGCTGGATCCCGACTCTGAACAATAAAGAGATCAGTGACTGGCTGTTCGCGCAGAAAAAAGAATAACGATCATAAGAATTACGGACGTATAGATTACGGGTATAAGAAATACGTAAGAAATACGATATAAGAACAATGTAGATTTTCGCAGCCGGGCCGGCCGGCTGCGCTTTCGTGATGCGGCAGGAGATGCCGGAACTGAAGGAAGGAAAAAGGCATGAATTATTATCTGGGCCTGGATCTTGGTACAGGAAGCATAAAGACCGTATTATTTGACGAGACTGGAAATGCTGTCTGTTCATCAGCCTGTGAGTATCCGCTGTACCAGCCCTTCAACGGCTGGTCTGAACAGGACCCGGAGGACTGGGTAAGGGCAGCGGTGAGCACGGTCCGGGACTGCATGGAGCAGTCCGGCGTCCCGGCAGATGCTGTCAGAGGCCTGGGCATTTCCGGGCAGATGATGGGCTGTGTGCTGCTTTCGGAAGAAGGCGCGGTGCTTCGCCGGGCCATCCTGTGGAATGACGGCCGGAGCACGGAGGCCTGCGAGCATCTTAAAAAAATCGTGCCGGACGATGTCTTTCTGGAGGAGACCCTGACCCCGGCCCGGCCGGGGCTTACGGCGGCGAAGATCCAGTGGGTGCGGGAAAACGAGCCGGAGATCTTTGAGAAGACCCGGCACATCCTCCTGCCGAAGGATTACCTCCGGTGGCGCCTCACCGGCGTGTATGCCGCGGAGGTCTCGGACGCATCCGCCACTCAGTTCCTGGACATCCGGAACCGCAGATGGTCCGGCAAGATCCTGCAGGCCCTTGACCTTCGGGAAGAGATGCTGGGAAAAGTGATGGAGTCCTGCGATATCGCCGGACCGGTGCTTCCCGGAATGGCAGAGGCGATGGGGATAACATCCGCCTGTCTGGCAGCCGGCGGCGCATCGGATAATGCCAGCGCAGCGGTGGGGACCGGTGTTGTGGTTCCCGGAAGCGCGGCGATCACCATCGGCACCAGCGGAACGGTGGTGGCCTTTTCCGGAGAGCCTGTGCCGGATCTGAACCGGGCAGTCTACAATTTCTGCCTGCCGGTCCGGAATGCCTGGCATTACATGGGCAGTGTGAATGCCTGCGGAGGCGCTCTGAAATGGTGGAAAAGCACCGCTTATCCTAAGGACCGGGATTACGCCAATATCGACCGGGAAGCGGCTTCGTCCTCTGCCGGCGCCAACCGGCTGCTGTTCCTCCCTTATCTTAACGGAGAGCAGTCGCCGCATTTTGACCTGAGGTGCCGCGGGGCTTTTGTCGGTCTTTCCTCGGTCCATACCCGGGCGGATATGACCCGGGCTGTCATGGAAGGCGCGACCTACGCCCTCAGGGATATTCTGGAAGCCATACAGAAGTGCGGCGCAGGCATCAAAGAAATACGGCTCTGCGGCGGGGGCTCCAGAAGCCCCTTCTGGACACAGCTTGTCAGCGATATCTGCCATCTTCCGGTATATGTGCCGGATATGGACAGTGAAAACAGCGCCGCCTTAGGCGCGGCGATCCTTTCCATGGTGGGTACGGGTGCATACGGATCCGTCCCGGAAGCCTGTGAGGCGATCATTAAACTGAAGCCGGAGGTCTGGGTTCCGGATCCTGAGAAAGAAGCGGTCTACGACCGGGTCTATGAGGAATTCGACCGGCTGTATCCGGTGCTCATCGGGAGCTCATACCGGATCCTGGGACTGGAGATATAGACTGGTCTGCGCGGAATAAAGCCGGTAAGACTAAAAGCAAAGCGTCTTTTCGGAAAAACAGATGAGGGCATATGATAATTCTGATCGATATGGATGACACGATGGAGCAGCTCCTCAGGGCCTGGCTCCGGGCGGTCAACAAAAAATATAACAGGAACGCCGTCTATGATGAGGTCAGGGCGTGGGATGTTTCCAAAGCCTATCCCGGACTGACCCACGACCAGGTATACGGCGTTCTTTCGGAACCCGGCTTCTGGAAAAACGTCGAACCGATGCCGGGCGCGCCGCAGGTGATCCGGCGTCTGATGGACCGGGGGCATGAGGTCTTCGTGGTTACGGCTTCGACCTACGACACGGTGCATCAGCGGATGGAGGACCATCTTTTCAGGCATTTTCCCTTCCTTTCACCGGAA
>JAFRVX010000074.1 GCA_017438305.1 Lachnospiraceae bacterium
AGGTGATCATAACGTTCAGGAAGCAGCTGCTTCAGGGAGATATCCTGATCGATGACGGCATCCATAACCTGGAAGGCGGTTCCTATAAAAAGATCCTGGTGACGGCGCCCTATAATGAAGATTATGATGCCGAAGGCCATGGCATGATCCGGGTGCATTCCTGGAAAGAGATCGAAGCGGCTGTTCTGCAGCTTGAAGAGGAGGATAAAGATGAAACATTATAGAAAGTGGACAGCGATCCTGGCGGCCCTTTTACTGATGCTGACGGCCGCCTGCGGGCAGGGTTCATCCGGCTCTTCGTCCGGACAGACAAAGGATCCGGGAGAACAGACCACGGCTTCAGCAACTGAAGAAAAAACTACGGCGGAAGCCGAAAGCGCGTCGGAAGTGAGTACCCCGGAGGAGAAAACCTCGGAAGAAAAGGCTTCGGATGACAGTCCTTCCGGGAAAGATGGATCCTCCTCTGAAACGGAGGGAACCTTTTCACAGGAAGAAACTTCGGATAAGGCTGACGAACCTGAAAAAGAGCCGGAAAAGAACGGTCAGGTCATGATCCTCTATACCAGCGACGTCCACTGTGGGATAGACCAGGGCTTCGGTTACGCGGGGCTTTATCAGATCAGGGAGACCATGGAAAAGCAGGGCTATACCACCATCCTCGTGGATAACGGAGACAGCATCCAGGGAGAGAGCATCGGCTCGCTGAGCAAGGGAGAAACCATCATCGATCTGATGAACGCCATGAAATATGACGTGGCCATCCCCGGAAACCATGAATTCACCTATGGGACGGACCGGTTTCTGGAACTCGCTGAAATGGCAGATTTTCCCTATATCTGCTGTAATTTCAGAAAGGAAGGGGAACTGATCTTTGATCCTTATATCATAAAGGAAGCCGCGGGAATGAAGATCGCCTTTGTGGGCGTGACGACTCCCAAGACCATCACGTCCGCCACGCCGGCCTTTTTCCAGGATGAAAACGGCACTTTTATTTACGATTTCATGCAGGACGAGACCGGAGAGCAGGTGTACCGGGCAGTCCAGGATGCGGTGGACGCGGCCCGGAAAGAAGGCGCCGACTATGTTTACGTCCTGGGGCATGTGGGCATGGGCCTTGCGTTCTCTCCCTGGAATTACGCGGATATCATTGAACACACCAGCGGGATCGACGTGTTCCTGGACGGACACAGCCATGATACCGAGCAGGTCATCATGAAGAATAAAGACGGGGAGGACGTGGTCCGTTCCGCCTGCGGGACCAAGCTGAACGGCATCGGCTACAGCATCATCTCCCCTGAAGGCGTCAGCGATACCGGACTTTGGACCTGGGATAATGTGGACAGCGCGCCGGATCTTTTGGGCATCCGGAATGAAATGAAGGACCGGGTGGACGCGGCTCAGGAAGCCCTGGCCGAAACCCTGGAAAAGGTGGTAGCCCATACGTCGGTAAAGCTGACCATCAACGACCCTGTTGAAGTGGACAGCGCCGGAAAGCCCATCCGGATGATCAGGCGGGCGGAAACCAATATGGGCGATCTGTGCGCCGACGCCCTGCTGGATCAGACGGGAGCCGACATCGCCATTATGAACGGGGGCGCCATCCGGACGGATATTGAGAAAGGCGACATCACCTACGGCGATATCATCAACGTTCTTCCTTTCGGCAATACGCTGTGCCTTTCGGAGGTGACGGGCCAGATGATCCTGGATGCCCTGGAATGGGGCGCCAGAGTCGTTCCCGAGCAGTTCGGCGGATTCCAGCAGGTAGCCGGTCTGTCCTACGAGATCGACCTTTCCGTGGAAAGCCCCTGCCTGGCCGATGAAAACAACATGTGCGCCGGTTTTGAAGGCGAGCGCCGGGTGAAAAACGTCCGGGTCGGCGGAGAAATGCTGGATCCTGAAAAGACCTATAAACTCGGGGCATCCGCCTACACGGTCCTTCAGAACGGAGACGGCATCACGGCCTTTGATGACGCCGTGATACTGCGGGAAGACATCAAAGTGGATAATCAGGCGCTGATCGATTACATCGTGGATACCCTTGGCGGGGAGATCAGCGGTAAATATGCGGATCCCTACGGAGAGGGAAGGATCGTCATCCTGGATAACTGACCAGACAGAAAGCCTCCGGATGAGCGAAGGGACTTTACAGAAAGCCACCTTTGTGGTGAATTATGCTTCGTATGGATTTTCAGACTGAAGGACAGCATCCTTCTGTTCCGTAATAAAGGAGCGGGTACGCGATGAACGCATATTATTGTGATTTGCTGATTTTAGTTGCCTCCCTCGCTGGTCTGATCTACGGCATCGTGGCTTTCTTTCTGGAAAAGGGGCCGCTGTATGCCAGAATGGTCACCGGCGCCGTGGGATGCATGATGCTGGGCAGGCTTTCCGAGGTGATCAGGGAACTGGCCGGTTTTCAGGACGGCACCTTTCATCTGAACGTCCTGGGATACATCGGGGTCTTCCTGTTTCTGTTCACGGCCAACGCCGGGATCATGAACGGCCTGGCGGACGACGGATCAAAGGCCTTCCTCAAGTACAGGCTGATAGCCTTTCTGGCTCCTTTGGGGATAGCGCTGGTCTATCTGCTGATCGCTTTCAGCAATATCCCGGTTTCAGCGAAGATCATCCACGGGATCCTGGCGTTCTTTATCTCGCTGGCTTCCTATTACCATTTCAAGCATGCGCTGCTTCCGGACGTGGAATTCGGCGTGATCCGGTGTATCCGGGGGTATAATCTGGTGGCTCTGGCCGTCTGTTTCCTGGCAGTGGGAGAACTGGCCGCCCATGCCTATGATTCATCCCTGCTGATGCTGATCCTCAGCATTCCCCTTGCCGTCTGCATGCTGATGATCCTGCCGGTGCTGAAAGGAGGGATCGCGAAATGGAAAATATGAGCTACATCATTTTTATCTGCATTACGGTCCCGATGCTTTTTCTGCTCCCCATTATCAGGGACCGTTCCGCCCGGGTGATCGTAGGCTATATGATCTGCGGCCTCTTCTGCTGCCTTCTGGTTTCGGAGATCAACGGCATCCTGCTGAACCTTTTCGGGAATGATTATGTTTATGTTACCACAACGATCACCCCGATCTCCGAAGAGATCATAAAAGCGCTGCCGGTGCTGTTCTTTGCCTTTGTCGTTTCCGACAGCCGGGAAAAGCTTGTGGCGATCGGTTTTGCGGCGGGGATCGGCTTCGCCGTTCTGGAGAACATGGTCATCCTGCTGCAGAATGTAAGTTCCGTCAGCCTTTTCTGGGCGCTGATCCGGGGATTCGGGTCTGCTTTGATGCATGGCATCTGCACCGGTTCCATCGGATTGGGACTGCATTTTATCCACCGGAAGAAAAAACTGTTCCTGCCGGGATCCTTTGCCATTCTTGTCATGGCCATGATCTATCATTCCATTTATAATACCCTGGTACAGTCGGAATACCGGTACTTCGGATTCCTGCTGCCCCTTATCACCTTTATCAGTATTTTTATCTTTGGCTTAAGCGCCTATGTGAAAATGCAGAAGAAGAGGAAGGAAAAGGCCGCCTGAATGCCGGAACACGGAAACGTGTTCACAAGTATTTCTTGACAAAAGAAAAATGAACATCTATAATCCGATTATGAACAACACCGTATGCTTCAGCATACGGTGTTGGTTTTTTCTTTCAGGCATTCCGCCGTCTCCTGGGCCAGCTCTTTTTGCCAGGCTGTGATTCCCGAAAGAAGAACAGGAAAAAGAAAGAAAACAGAGAGGAAAAAGAATATGGCATTTACCAGGAAACAGTTTGACATTCTGGAGACACTGATCGAAAAGGGAGAAGCCCTGTCCCAAAGGGAGCTGGAAAAGATCACCGGCCATTCCCTGGGGGTGGTGAACCGCATCGTCCGGGAACTCACGGAAGCAGGTTTCATATCCGAAGGGCGGGTCACCAACGAAGGGATCAACGCCATGGAACCCTACCGCGCCAGGAGGGCCGTTTTTATCGCGGCGGGTTTCGGGACCCGGCTGGTTCCGATCACCTTCAATACGCCGAAGCCCCTGGTCCGGGTGCACGGCGTCAGGATCATCGACCATCTGATCGACGCCTGCCTGGCGGCCGGCATCAACGAGATCATTATCGTGCGGGGATATCTGGGAGAGCTTTTCGACCAGCTTCTATATAAATACCCCATGATCAAGTTCCTGGAGAATCCGCTCTACAACGAAGCCAATAACATCAGTTCGGCCCTGGTGGCCCGCTATATGCTTTCCAATGCCTACGTTTTTGAAGCAGATCTTCTGATCTCCAATCCGGCGATCATAAAGAAATATCACTATACCTCCGACTTCCTGGCCATAAAGAAGGACCGGTCCGACGACTGGTGCTTCCGGGTAAAGGACGGCGTTATCCAGGAGGAAAAGGTGGGCGGCGAAGGCCCGGACATCTGGCAGATGGTCGGCATTTCCTACTGGAATGAAGCCGACGGACACAAGCTTTCCCAGGATATCCAGGAGATCTACCAGTCCCCGGGCGGCAAGGAACGCTATTGGGAACAGGTCCCGCTGGTGTACGCAAAAGAGCATTACCAGGTGGAGGTCCGGGAATGTTTTGACGAGGACATCGTGGAGATCGATACCTTCAGCGAACTGAAGGCCATCGACAAGACCTACGACGTATAAGCGTCTGTCAGGCCTGCGGCAAATAAGTGTTATTAGGGCCTGAGTTTATAAGAGCGGTAAGATCTGAGACTGGCAGGGTCTGAACAGCTGCGGCGCAGAACCAGGTATTCAAAGAAAAACCTGTATTAATAAACCTGCCGGATGCGGCGGACAGCAACCAGAAAACAGTAAAAAGTAAACCGTAAACAGGTTCCCCTGTTGAAAGGAGTACTAATTATGGAATCAGGACAGCTTAAACGGAGATTGAATCCCATGCATGTATGGGCTCTGGCCTTCGGCTGTGTCATAGGATGGGGATCCTTTATCAACCCCGGCAAGAAATTCCTGCCGAATTCCGGCGTGGCCGGAACGGCTATCGCCATGGCGCTGGGCGCCCTGGTCATGATCATCATCGCCTTCAGCTATGCCTATATGGTGCCCAAATACCCGAAGGCGGGCGGTGAATTTACCTTTACCAAAAACTGCTTCGGCAAGAACATGGCCTTTGTCTGCGGCTGGTTCCTGGTGGTAGCATACCTGACGAACGTTCCCATGAACTCCACGGCTATCGGCCTCATCGTCGACGGTCTGGACGGAAAGGCGGACATTCTCAAGTTCGGCTTCCATTATACTATTGCCGGCTTTGATATTTACATGGGAGAGATGCTTCTGGCATCGGCGATCCTCCTGCTGTTCGGCTATCTGAACATCATCGGCGTCAAGAAAGCGGCTTCCGTACAGATGGTGCTGAGTTCCCTGCTGGTGGTCTGTGTCTTCACCCTGGCGATCTCGGCGGTCTTCTCGGCGAAGGCCAAGGGCATCAACATGGAACCCATCTGGGGTTTTGATAAGGCGAAAGCCATCCAGGCCCAGGCGGGCATGAGCGAGATCAACTCCTTTGCCCATACCGGGACCAAAGGCATCCTTTCCGCCGTTCTCGCGACCTTTGCCATCGCGCCCTGGGCATATGTTGGCTTTGACGCGATCCCCCAGGCAGCGGAGGAATTCAATTTCTCCTTCAAGAAAGTCTCCGTCATCATGATCGTTGCGATCCTGTTCGGATGCTTTGTCTATACCAGCAACAATACCGTGGCGGCCGCGGCTCTTCAGAACTGGCCGGAGCGGGTCATGGCCGGCGACTGGGTGCTCCTGATCGCTGCCGAAGAACTGCTGGGGACCTTCGGAAAGGTGCTCATCGGCGTGGGCGTCAGCTGCGCGGTGCTTTCCGGCATCATGGGCTTTTATCTGGCCTCCAGCCGGCTGATGTATTCCATGAGCCGGGACGGCTATCTTCCCAAATGGTTCGGACAGGTCGATGCGAAATACAACACCCCGAAGAATGCCATGATCTTCTGCATGATCGTGAGCCTTTCCGGCCCGATCCTGGGAAGAGAAGCCCTGGGCTGGTTCGTGGACATGAGCGCCATCGGAGCCTCCATCGGCTATTTCTTCACCTGCGCCAGCACCCTGGTGACAGCGAAAAAGTTCGGAGATGCCTCCGGCTTCCTGAAAGGCATGGCCGTCACCGGTGTTGTCTTCAGTCTGGCCTTCATGATCCTGCAGCTGATCCCCATTCCGGGACTTTCCGGCGTTCATTTCGGAAAGGAAAGCTACATCATGCTGATCATCTGGGTGCTGATCGGTCTGATCTTCTACGCAAAGGAGCATAAGTTCTTTACCTCTGCCGACAGATGATGCGGCCAATGAATAAATAACCAAACCAACTGCGGAAATCCTGATAATTTCCGCAGTTTTTTCTGTTGGAAATCCCCCGGGGAAAGTGTTAAAATAAGTGCTGTTATTGAAAAAGAAAAGAAAAGAGGTATCATTATGGCAGATGCTAAGCCAAGAGGCGGAAGGATCGGGCTGAACCTGGCAGAGGGGAATATTCTCTCCACCCTCCTGCAGTTCTCCGTCCCCATTCTTTTCGCCAACCTGATCCAGCAGCTTTACAACACCGTGGACCTGATCATCATCGGCAAGTTTGTGGGAAGCGTGGGAACCGTGGCCGTTTCCGTAGGCGGCGATTTCGTCAACATGCTCACCATGTTTGCCGTGGGCTTCTCTGCGGCGGGCCAGGTCTACATTTCCCAGCTGGTGGGAGCCGGAGAGCATGAGAGAGCCCAGCAGACCATCGGTACGCTGCTGACCCTTCTTATCGGCAGTTCGGTGGTCATCGGACTTCTCGGGATCATCCTGGCGGGTCCCTTCCTGAGAGTCATGAACTGTCCCGAGGACGCCTTCTCCCAGGCAAAGGATTATATGATGATCACCTGCGGCGGTGCTCCCTTTGTTTTCGGCTATACCGTGGTATGCGCCATCTTAAGAGGAATGGGAGAATCGCGGAAGCCCCTCCTTTTTGTCACCGTAGCAGCCATTTCCAATATTTTCATGGATCTGCTGTTCGTGGTGGTGCTGAAGCTGGAAGCCGCCGGTACCGCCTGGGCCACCATCATTGCTCAGTTTGCTTCCTTTGCGGCAGCCTTTATCTTCATGTACCGGAACCGGGACCGCTTCAACTTTGACTTTAAAGTAAAGAGCTTTGCCATCCGCAAGGAGCCGCTGAAGATCATCATGAAGCTGGGCATCCCCCGTTCCATCCAGAGCGCCCTCATCAACGTGACGCTCCTTTACTGTTCCTCCAATATCAACAGCTACGGCATGATCGCTTCCGCTACCAACTCCGTGGGCAACAAGATCACCCGTTTTTCCAATATCATCACCATGAGCATCGATACCGGCGCTTCCGCCATGATCGGCCAGTCTCTGGGGGCCGGCAAGAAGGACAGAGCCGGAAAAGTGGTGCATGTGGCCCTGGCCATTGCCATGGTGGTGTGCGCTGTCAACGTGGCGGCGGCCCTCATTATTCCCAGACAGATCTTCGGGATCTTCACCAACGAAGCGGAAGTCATCGATTTCGGCGTGACCTTCATGAAGATCTCCTGCATCACCTTTATCACGGCCTCCCTCATGGGCCCCTACCAGGCCATGATCACCGGTATCGGAAACGCCAGCCTGGGCTTCATCGTGGGCATGCTGGACGGCGTGGTGCTGAGGCTCGGCATAAGCCTGCTGTTGACGCGGGTCTTTGACATGGGAGTCCTGGGCTTCTTCTACGGCAATGCTCTGGCAAGATTGGGCCCGGTCATCATCGGCATGATCTATTTCTACTCCGGCGCCTGGAAGCGGCGGAAGCTGCTGATCTAGGAAAGCGGGCAGCAGCTCTGATCCGGGATTGCGGCAGAAAGAATACTTAAAGACCCGAAAAATCTTAAAGACTCGAAAAATCTTAAAGACCCGGCGGATTGAATTTTCCGCCGGGTCATTGTATACTAAAAGACAGATTTTATGCGGCCGGCACCGGCAGAAGAAAAACTCCCGGTTTCCGGCGGAAGAAAAAGAAGAGGACAGCCATGAAAGTTGTATTGGAACACCTGACGAAGCGGTATCCGAACCGCGATAAAAAGAAGAAGACGGAGATCATCGCCGTCAATGATTTCAATTTCGAGATCCCCGACGGCAAGCTGATCGGCCTGCTGGGACCTTCGGGCTGCGGAAAATCCACCACGCTGAATCTGATCAGCGGTCTGGAGAAACCCACGGAAGGAAAGATATGGTTCGGAGAGGATGACGTGACCGGGCTGCCGCCGGAAAACCGCGGCGTGGGACTGGTCTTTCAGAATTATGCGCTCTATCCCCACCTGACGGTTTACGAGAACATCATCTTTCCCCTGCAGAATCTGAAAGGCCCGGATAAACTGACCAAGGAACAGATGCGGGAGCGGGCCGAAAAGGTTGCGAAAATGGTCCAGATAGAGACGCTGATGGAACGGAAGCCTTCGGAGATGTCCGGCGGGCAGCAGCAGCGGGTAGCCATAGCCAGAGCCCTGGTAAAGACTCCGAACGTGCTGCTTCTGGATGAACCGCTTTCGAACCTGGACGCCAGGCTCCGGCTGCAGACCCGGGAAGAGATCAAACGGATCCAGCAGGAGACCGGCGTTACCACGATTTTCGTTACCCATGACCAGGAAGAGGCCATGTCCATCTCCGACATGATCGTCGTGATGAAGGAAGGCATGGTTCAGCAGATCGGAAAGCCCCAGGAGGTCTACGACCTGCCGGTCAACCTGTTCGTGGCAAAGTTCCTGGGGACGCCGCCCATCAATGTTTTTGAAGCTTCCGTGAAAAAGGAAACACTGTACATCGGCGGTGAGGCCGTGCTGCAGGTCCCGGGAATCAAAGACCAGGAAGTCTATGCAGCGGTCCGCCCGGAGGGTTTTGTCCCGGATGAGAACGGCGCCTTGAGCTGTCATCTGATCGCCGTGGAGACCATGGGACGGGATACCAGTGTGGTCTGTTCCCATGAAAAGTGCGAAGCGCCTCAGATCCGGGCCATCATCAGCTCCGAAAATGCGGTCCGGATTTCCGGCGGCACGGTCCGTTTTTCCTTAAAGCCGCATAAGACCTTCATCTTTTCCAAAGAGACTGAAGAGCGGCTGGATTTCCTGAAATAAGGGAGGGAAGAGACGATGAAAAACAATAACCTGAAAGGCTGGCTGTATCTGCTTCCCGCCATCGTCTTTCTGGGATTCTTTATGGTATACCCCCTGTTCGACGTCTTTATCTATTCCTTTGAGGAGGGGTACAACTCCGCATCCCAGACCTTTTTCGGCCATGGCTTATACAACTACTCCTACGTGCTTCACGATCCGTATTTTCTTCAGGCGGTCAAAAACACCATCATCCTGGTGGCGGTCACGGTGCCCTTATCCACCGGCATCGCGCTTCTGATCAGCCTGGCCCTGAGCTCGATCAAGCCCCTGAAGGAGCTGTTTCAGACCATTTATTTCCTGCCCTATGTGACCAACACGCTGGCGGTGGGCCTGGTCTTTATGATCCTGTTCAAGAAGACGGCTTATTCCGACGGCCTCATCAACCTGCTGATTCAGGTCTTCGGCGGGAAGTCCGTGGACTTTATCGACGGCCCCTACTGGGCGAAGATGTTCGTGCTGTGCTTCTACACCATCTGGATCGTCCTGCCCTTTAAGATCCTGATCCTGACCAGCGCCCTGGCTTCCGTGGACCGGACCCTGTACAATGCCGCCCGGGTGGACGGGACGTCGTCCTTCAGGATCTTCTACAAGATCACCCTGCCCATGATCTCACCCATGATCTTTTATCTGGTCATCACCGGCTTCATCGGCGCCTTCAAGGCCTATTCCGATGCAGTGGCTTTGTTCGGGACCGATCTGAACGCAGCGGGCATGAATACCATGGTGGGCTACATTTATGACATGCTCTACGGCAACTCGGGAGGCTTTCCTTCCTATGCATCGGCGGCGGCCATCATCCTGTTTGTGATCGTGCTGTCCATTACCTGCATCAACCTGACCATCAGCCGTAAGAACGTGCATTATTAAAGGAGGCGGCAAATGAGCAGATCATTAAAATCGCCCGTCAGGAACCCGGAGCTTCAGGAGAGCCGGGTCCGGAGAAAAGAGCGGATCCGGAACACGGTGCTTTATATCTTCCTGATCTTCTGGGCCCTGATCGTCCTGTTCCCCTTTTACTGGATGATCCTGACGTCTTTAAAAAGCTACAGCACCTATAACGCGGAATATGTGCCTAAATTCTTCACCCTGGCGCCGACGCTTCAGAATTATAAGGATGCTTTTACAGCGGTCAACTTAAGCCGCTACTTTGTCAATACCATTATCTTTACGGTGGTTACCACAGCCCTGATGGTGGTGGTCATCACCCTTTCGGCCTTCGCCTTCGCCCGGCTGGATTTCAGGGGGAAGAACCTGGTCTTCACCGGTTTCCTGGCCCTGATGATGATCCCCACGGAGCTGGTGGTCATCACCAACTTCCAGACCATTACCAACTGGGGCTTAAGGAACACCTTTACCGGCCTGATCCTGCCCTCCGTGACCTCGGTCTTCTATATCTATCTCTTAAAGGAAAACTTTGAACAGGTGCCGGACGAACTGTATAAGGCGGCAAAGGTTGACGGCACGTCGGATCTTAAATACCTGATCCGGGTCCTGATCCCCATTACCCGGCCCACCATCGTCACCATCGTGATCCTGAAGGTCATCGAATGTTGGAACGCCTATGTGTGGCCGCGGCTGATCACCGATAATGAGGCCTATTTCCTGGTATCGAACGGTATCCAGGAGATCCGGGAAAACGGATTCGGACGGGAGAACATCCCGGCTATGATGGCAGCGGTGGTGGTGATCTCCCTGCCGCTCATCATCCTGTTCCTGCTGTTTCACGATAAGATCATGGAAGGCGTTTCCAGAGGAGGCACGAAGGGATGAAGACTGCAGCAAAAACATCACGGGTTTTAACTCCTTTGGGCTTGTCCGGGACCGGATCCGGGAAAAGATCCGGGAGCCGGCTTACAGGCATCAGCGCCGCTATGCTGATCCTGCTTTTCGCGGTCCTGCCGCTGTTTTCCGGCTGCCACGGCGCGAAGAGCTCGAAAGCCTTTGAGGTGCCGGAGTCCTTTGATGAGACAAAGGCCCGGGAGATCACCTTCTGGGCCAAAAACGACACCAACGTCAACCAGACCCGGATCTATCAGCAGGCCATTGCGGATTTTCAGGCGATCTATCCCAATATCACGGTGAATCTCCGGCTGTATACGGATTACGGCCGCATCTACAATGACGTCATCACCAACATCGCCACCGGGACCACGCCGAACGTCTGCATCACCTACCCTGACCACATCGCGACGTACCTAAGCGGCGAGAACGTAGTGGTGCCGCTGAACGACCTGATGCGGGACAGCCGTCTGGGCTTTGCGGGGAGCGACGTGAAATTCGACGCCCCGGCCCTTGATGAGATCGTGCCGGAATTCCTGGATGAAGGAAAGATAAACGGCGTCCAGTACGCCATCCCCTATATGCGTTCCACGGAAGCCTGCTACGTCAATAAGACCTTTGTGGAGAAGCTGGGCTATACTCTGCCCGAGACCCTGACCTGGGACTTTGTCTTTGAAGTCTCGGAAGCGGCGATGAAAAAGAACGCCGACGGGACCTTTGCCCTGAACGGCCAGAAGGTCATGATCCCCTTTATCTACAAGTCCACGGACAATATGATGATCCAGCGGCTCAAGCAGAAGCATGCCGGCTATTCCGACGAAAACGGCAGCATCCTGCTGTTCAATGATGCCACGGAAGAGATCCTGAATGAAGTGGCTTCCCATACGGCCACCGGCGCTTTTTCAACCTTCAAGATCTCCAGCTACCCGGCCCACTTTTTAAACGCCGGCCAGTGCATCTTCGCGGTGGATTCCACCGCCGGTGCCACCTGGATGGGCACCTACGCGCCGCTTCTGGATATTCCGGAAAATCAGATCGTGGATTTTGAGACCGTGGTCATGCCCATTCCCCAGGAAGAACCGGAGAACCCGGTGATGATCTCCCAGGGACCCTCGGTCTGCATCTTCAATAAAGAGGATCCGCAGGATGTCATTGCTTCCTGGCTCTTTGTCCAGTATCTTCTTACGAATAAGGTGCAGATCGCCTATTCGGAAACCGAAGGCTACGTCCCGGTGACGGAAAAAGCCCAGCAGGACAGTGAATACCTGGAGTATCTTTCAAAACGGGTCTCCTACGAAGACCTGGCTGCCGGCAAAGTCTCCGAGGCCGACAAAAATGCTTATTATTACGTCAAACTGGATGCGGCAAAGCTCCTGATGGACCATACTTCCGATACCTTCGTGACGCCCGTCTTCAACGGCAGCGCCTCTCTTCGGGATGCCGCGGGGCAGCTCATCGAAGAGACGGCCAAGGGCGTAAGACGGAAGAAGACCGTGGACCATGCCTTTATCGAAAAGCTTTACGACGACGTGACCTCCCTGTACCGCCTGGACCAGCTGAAGGGCGGCAGTACGGCGGATATGAAAAAGGATCTGGGGCCGCTGCCGAAGGCTGCGAAGATCCTGCTGTTCTGCATCGCCGCCGTCTGGGTCCTCCTGGGGGTCTGGAACCTCCGGGTATGGCTGAAAAAACGGGCTGCGGAAAACAAATAAAACAAGTTAAGGACAGGCTTTTTAAAACACCGGGTCACTGTTCGCGAAAAAGCGTGCAGCGGTCCGGCGTTTTTATTCTTGACAGGCCGGCATGAAAACCTTATAATGAAATCATCAATCTAATACATTAGAGTAAAAAAGCCGGCATCCGCAGGGAGGCCGGCGTCAGGAGGAAAAATGGCCGAAAGAATATTTGAAAGCGAATACCGGTTCTGCCTGATCCTCTGGCGGTATGAACCTATTGCCTCCGGAGAACTGGTTAAACGCTGCGCGGAGGAACTGGGCTGGAAACCCACGACCACCTATACGGTCATCAAACGGCTTTCCGAAAGAGGGATCGTGAAAAACGAGCACTCGGTCGTAACGTCCCTGGTCTCCAAGGAAGACGTACAGGATGACGACATGGACGACCTGATCGAAAAACGGTTCGAAGGATCCGTACCGGCTTTCCTCGCGGCCTTTACGCGCCGGGAAAAGCTGTCGGATGAAGAATTCCGGCAGCTGTCCGATCTGATCGAAAGATTCCGGAAAGGAGACTCATGATGGCGGCGTTTTTTCCGGAGCTGCTGAGAATGAGTTTCCTGGGAAGCCTGATGATCCTGCTGATCCTGCCCCTTAGAGCTTTACTGAAAAAGTCCCGGGGCAGAATGATCTGTCTTCTTTGGGGCGCTGCAGCGCTCCGCCTGGCGCTGCCGCTTTCCGTGTCTTCATCCCTGTCGGCAATCCCGGAAGTGCTGATCGGAGCTGTACGGGATGAAGCCGGGAGAAAGACAGCGGACAGCGAAGGAAATGAAACCGGAAAGACAAAAGACAGCAAGACAGAAGACGGCTCTTCAGTCCGGACAGAGCTGATAAGCTATCAAAGACCGGAGGATCCGTCAGTTATCGGAAAGGCATATAAAATCGGAAAACTCAATGTTTCGGAAAATCTCCTCAGAAAAACCGGGATCATCTGGTTTTCCGGTACCTTGGTTTTTTTTGCGGCGGTGGTCCTGCAGCAGGTCCGGCTGAAGAAGTTCTGTAAAAGGGCAGTCCGGGATCCGAAGGGCATCTGGTTTGCGGAAGGCCTTCCTTCCGCCTGTATCGCCGGTATCCTGCATCCCCGCATCCTTGTTCCCTATGAGACTCCGGATGAAGACCTGCCTTATATCATCGCCCATGAAAAAATGCATCTTAATTTCAGGGATCACCGGTGGAAGGCCGCGGGCGTTGTGATCCTGGGGCTTCACTGGCTCAATCCCCTGGTATGGGCGGCCTACTGCCTCTTCAGCCGCGATCTGGAGTATGGCTGCGATGAAGCCGTGACGCGGTATTATTCCCGGGAAAAACGCGCCGGATATGCCCGGGCCCTGCTGAATGCAGGCAGCGGGAGAAACCTGCTTTTTTCCGCCCCGCCGGCCTTCGGCGCCTTCAGGACAGACAGGCGGATCCGGAACGTGTTTTTCTTAAGAGATACGTCCGGCTGGCTGAGACTGTTGTGCCTGCTGTTTACGGTCCTGCTCCTGACCGGCGGTTTTACCGCTTATCAGGAATATCGGGAGCCTGCGGAAGCGTTCTATTATTATTCAGATGAAGAATGGGACCGGATAATCGCGGAATTCAGGGAGCTGGAAAGCAGCACAGGCGAATTGTATGAAAGAAGCGAAACCAGGGAAGACCCGGTGGAAGGAGAACTGGTCTCGCATATCGAAGAGGGGATCAGGGAAGAAAACGTTGTCCTGATCAGCCTCAAAGTGGACGGGGATCAGATCGAAGTGACCAGCCGGGGAAAACCTCAGGGAGGATCTCAGGGAGAACCGGCTGCCGGGATGAGAAAGACCCGTCTGTACCTGTATTATAAAAAAGACAGCGGGACATTCGTCAGAAGCCGTACACTGGTATCCTTTAATCATAACGGCACGGATACCCTGACTGCGGTCTTTCCCGATGATGCATCGGAACTGGTCGGCGTCATGGCGGTGACGGACCAGATCTTCAGGATCGCTGCCAAAGACCCGGACAGTTTCCCTGAAGAAGAGGCCTGGTTTGGCCAGCGGCGCACCTGTTATCTGGGAGCCGTTGAGAAACAGGGCTGAACGTACCTGGAGGGTAAAGTCACGGACGGATGTTTATTATTGGGAGGCAGAAATGAAAAAAAAGATCATCATGACCGGTCTCTGTGCAGCCGTTATCCTGGCCACAGTCCTGGTGCTGATCCTTATCATCGGAAAAAAGGATCACACACCGGGTCCGGTCGATGAAGAAACCGCCGGAGAAACGGCCGGCACCTATATTTTCGATACCGACTGGCAGTATTATACGGCTGTTCCCTCCGCGATGAAGCGCGCGAAGGTCCAGTATACCGAAAACGGCTGTGTTTTTGTGCATGACGGTTTTATTTACCGGTATGAGAGAGGGGAGAGGATCCTGCCGCTGTGCTCCATGGCGAACTGCCTTCATGATAAGGAGACCGATCCGGAAAAACGGATGGCCTGCCATGCCTTTCTGGACTATCATACGGAGGAAGGCTCCTGTCTGATGAAATACCGGGACGATCTGTATGTGTATTACGAGCGGTCCGACCGGACCGGCGATGAGGATGCGGCCTGTCTTGTAAGGATCGCCCTGGACGGCTCCTCAAAAACCGAACTCATGAGAATGGGAGAGGTTCGCTATCCGATCATCCATCGCGGATATCTGTATTATTTCAAGATCGGTTATCAGGCCGAAGAAGAGGCAGAAGGCATCAGGGCACAGGTTTCCTTCTGCCGGATGAATGTCGCCTCACGGAAACTCAAAGAGGAGACGGTATGGCTTCAGGAAGGGGATCACGGAAACGGGAGTCCCTATGCTTACGGGAAGTGGGTCTGGTTCTGGCTTCTGGGGAACGAAGGGACCAGGTTTACGGCAAAAGTACTGAATACGGAGACCGGCGAAATATCGGATTCTGCAACAGGGATCCAGGCTTATGGCGGAAAATGCTATAAAAAGGCTGAGAGCGGGGGAGATACGGATGAAGTGCCCCTTCAGGAAACCGACGTATTCGGTCATGTGAAGGAGACTCTGCCGGAGAAGCTGCGGGTCACGGACTGGCTGCAGGGGGACGGGACTTACCTCTATGTCACCAATACATACGATCATATCATGGATCCTTCCCGGGATGAGATCTGCCGGGTATATGATATGGATCTTAAGCAGGTGGATGAATATGTACTGCCGGATACCGGAAACACCTACGGCGCCCCTGTGGGCGGAGGGGCTTTTCAGTATCTGACCTATGAAAATGAAGAAAACGGCGAATGGGGGCTTTTGTCCTTTGATAAAAGCCTGATCAGTACCCTTCAGGGCAGGGAATGTCCCTATACGGTGATAAGGAGTGATGATCCCGGCGGGGAGGACCTGCCGTTCCGGCCGGAACAGGAGAGCAGTACAGAAAAAGCTCCGGAAGAAAGTACAGAGCCCCATCCATCCTATACTCTGCCGGAGACTTCCCTGGACCTGACCAGTTCCGTTGAATACAGCGGGCCGGAGGACGAACCGGTAAAGGAAAGGCTGAAAAGAAAGCGATATCAGGACGAGGTATCCTATGCCGGCACTTACTGCCGTACGGGATTTACCGAAGACCTGGCCTGGGCGGAAGTGATGGATGCCCCGGAAGAGACGGAAGAAGGAGAAAACCTGGGGACACTGGATGATCCCCCTGAAGAAACAAAACCACCCCAGCGGAGCGACGTTTTAGGGAAGCGGACCGTCAGGACCGTGGAACTCTCTGCTTATTATACGAAAGGAAAGGAAACCTGGGTCAGGAAGATCACGATGACGGCAGCCAATACCTCCGGACCCGACAGGGCGGAGGCGGTACTTCCGGAGGATGCCGATGGATTTATCGGGGTAAAAGCCGTTGTTTTTATCGAGATTCTGGAGGAGCACTGGGCGCTTCCGTCGGATGATGATCCGAATTTTAATCCGGATCATAAACCGGTTGTGTCATCCTCTACCCCTGTGATAAGCTGCTTTGACGGCAGGGTCACGGAAGGACCGGAACCCTGATAAGAAGGCCGGACCGAAAAACCGGCTGTTTATGAACCACGTCAATGATGCCCCCGGTTTAATAAAACCGGGGGCATTTGATGTTATAAACAGTTTTCTGCCGGGAGCAGTTTTCTGCTGTGAACAGTCTGTTCCCGCGAAGGATCCGCTGTCAGGAATAGTCTGATAACCGGACGGGACCGCCGGTCCCGGGATACCTGCCTTACTCTGAAGCGGTCTCCGCTGTCTGCTGGTCTGAAAGCATGGTATAGTAGGTCTCGTGAGCCCTGGCGTAGGCCTTGTTGAAATAGGGATCGCCGCCCTGGTGAAGATGCGTCACATAAATGTGCTCTGTGGCTTCGATCTCGGGGTTGACCCGGGCGATGATCGCAAGACCGATGTTGGAACAGACGTCGGAGATCCTTTCGATATCCCCCAGGAGGTTCAGGAAAACATTGTCCACTTCAATGCTGCATTCCCCGGAGGTAAGCCGCTCCAGATGGTTTTCCCGGAGCGTATTGATCAGATCGTCCACCACTTCCTCCAGCGGTTCGATGTCTCTCGCGGCGTCCACGTCGCGGCGGGAAAAGGCCTGGCGGGAGACTTTCAGGACTTCCTCCAGGATAGCCCGGAGGACCGAAAGCTCCTTAAGGGCCGCCGGGGAAAACGTCAGGGAAGCTTCCCGCAGGGCGTCGGCGGCTTCGGAAATGTTCACGGCATGATCCCCCATGCGTTCGAATTCGGCGATCATTTTATAATATTCATGCAGGATCTGGACCTGGTTGTCCGTGGAGATATGCTGGGAAAGGGCCACCAGGTAGGAACTGATCTTATCGGCGAAGTTGTCGATCTCGTTCTCTTCGGTTTCTATCAGCTGCCGGGCGTTTTCGTCGTAGGAAGTCAGCAGGTCAAAGGCCCGGAAAATGTTGGCTTTGCCGCATCGAACATCGTAAGGAGCGCATCATAGCAGCTCCTGAAGGCGATGGCCGGCGTATCGAAAAACTGGGGGTTCAGCGCTGTCAGCTTATCCTGGTAGGGGCTTTCCGGAAGAACTTCGTCTTTGATGACTTTCCGGGAGACCTTTTCCAGAAGCGGCATGAAGCCGAACAGAAGAAGCGCGCTGACCAGGTTGAAGATACTGTTGGTGTTGGCGATGATGCCGGAGGTCACCGGCTTATTCCACAGCTGTTCCAGCAGGCCTGCCCGGTGGGCGATGGTCATGCCCAGAAGGACCACGAGGCTCTTGCCCAGGTTGAACAGGATATTGATCAGGCCCACCCGCCGCGAATCCGGACGGGCGCCGATGGAGCAGACGATGGCGGTAGTCACGCAGTCGCCCAGATAGATGCCCATCAGGATGCTGTAGATCCCCTTGAACAGGACCTGTCCGGTAACAGAAAAGGCCTGCAGGATACCGACGGCCGCAGAGGAACTTTGCAGCACGAAGGAGACGCCGGTGCCGGCAAGGTAGCCGATGAGGGGCCGGTCGGACAGATTGGAAAATACATTGTCGAAGACACCCTTGTCCGAAAGGACGGAAACGGCGTTGGTCATGTTCATGAGTCCCGAGAACAGGATGCCGAAGCCGATGACCACCGTTCCGATGGCATCGGATTTTCTGAACTTGCAGAACATGATCAGAATGATGCCGGCCACCAGGGCCAGGGGCGCCAGGGTCGAAGGCTTGAAAAACTGGAGCCAGGACGTGGAAGAGGAGTTCAGATCCAGCAGCCTTATGATCTGGCCGGTGATGGTGGTTCCCACATTGGCGCCGATGATGATGCCCAGGGACTGGCGGAGCGTCAGGATCCCAGCGGCCACCAGGCCGGACGTAATGACAATGGTAGCGGTGGAGGACTGAATAATGGCGGTTACCATCATGCCCAGAAGAAAGGCCTTGAACATGTTGTTGGTGACCCGCTCCATGATCTGCTTCAGGGCACCGGATGAGTTTTCCTTTAAGGAATCCGACATCATCCTCATGCCGTACAGGAACATGGCCAGTCCGCCGAATAAAGTGATCACACTGAATATATCCATGAACAACCTCCCCGTCAGAGTTGATCTGCTTTTGGCGACTATATCATTTGAGCATGTATCAGCTGATGATCCTGCGGCCGGAAGGCATTTGTTTCGTGGAACCCGCCTCCGGCTTAAAATCACCAAATATAAGTATAAAGGAAGAAGGAGAGAAAAGAAAGAGAAATCTTTTACTTTTTTGCAGGAGCCTTTCTGCAGGACAGTGAAAAGGCTGAGCTGAAGTGAAAAGTTTATTTCGCACCTTGTAAAGAGACGTTTTTTTTGATATGATATCTGAAGCTATGTAATTCGATAAAGCCAAAAGGAGAACGTGATTATGGCAGCATATTTAGTCGGTGTGGACGTAGGCGGAACAACAACCAAGATCGGCATCTTCCCCCAGGGGGAAAGGGCCATTGCCGCCTGGGAGATCCCTACCCGTAAATTCGAAGAGATCGATTATATCTGGGAAGACATCGCTTCCGCGATCTTTGCCAAAGCAGAGGAGCTGAAGATCGGAAAAGAAGAACTGAAGGCAGTAGGCGTGGGCCTTCCCGGCCCCATCAGAGATGACGGCTTCCTGCCCCGTTGCGTCAATCTGGGCATGGGCGCCTGCCATCCCGCAGACCTTTTATCCAAAGCCTTGGGCGGCATTCCGGTGGCAGCCGGAAACGACGCCAACGTGGCGGCTCTGGGTGAAGTCTATTACGGCGCGGCCAAGGGTTACCAGGACGCGGTGGTCTTTACCCTGGGCACCGGCGTCGGCGGCGGCATCATCCTGAAGGGCAGGATCGTAGCCGGAAACCGCGGTTTAGGCGGCGAAGTGGGCCATATGGTCGTGAATCCGGATGAAGAAGCGGTCTGCAACTGCGGAAACAGAGGCTGCCTCGAGCAGTATGCTTCAGCCACCGGCATCGTCAGGATCGCCCATAAATTCCTGAAGGAGACCGATAAGGCTTCTTCTCTCCGCGGCCTGGAAGATTTCTCCTGCAAGACCGTCTGTGACGAAGCCAAGGCAGGGGATGAACTGGCGCTGGATACGCTGGAAGTCTTCGGAAAGTATCTGGGCATTGCCGTTGCCCATACTGTTCTTACCGTGGATCCCGACATCATCATCCTGGGCGGCGGCGTGACAAGAGCCGGCCAGATCCTGATCGACGTCACGGAAAAATACATGAAGGAATTCACGCATCTTACCAACGAGCATGTGCCGATCGTTATCGCGACTCTCGGCAATGACGCCGGCATCTACGGTTCTGCTGCCCTGGCGGCGAGCCTGCTGGATCAGTAAAAAATCACAGAGGAGAAACGTAAGCCTTACGGAAGGCCGTAGGGCTTACGTCCTTTTTAAGACGGATGAATACGGCTTTACAGAAAGAAATCATTGAGCAGCACCTCCCCGGACTGGAGGTGCGGGTCTTTGAGACCATCGATTCCACCAATACAGAGGCCAGACGGATCTCCGGAAAGGAAGGCATAAAGCCGGTGCTGATCGCCGCTTCCAGCCAGAGCGCGGGACGCGGCAGGATGGGCCGGAGTTTTTATTCTCCCGAAAATACGGGGCTTTACATGACCCTGCTGTACCCCTGCGAAGACGCCCGGAATCTGCTGTCCGTTACATCAAAGACCGCCGTGGCGGTGCTTAAGGGGATCGAAGCTGTAAAACCGGATATCCGTCCGGAGATCAAATGGGTAAACGATCTTTATCTGAACGGCCGGAAGATCTGCGGCATCCTGGCGGAATCCGTCCTGGATCCCGGGGATCAGACCGTAAAAGGGGTGATCGTGGGGGTCGGGATCAATCTGTCCACCAAAGACTTTCCGGAAGACATCCGGGAGACCGCTGGTTCCCTGGGCGATGCTTCGATAGACCGGAACCGCCTGGCGTCTTCCGTCACCGGCTTCCTGCTTGAGGAACTGGAAAACCTTGAGGACAGATCCTATCTGGAGCTTTACCGGGAGCGGTCCTGCGTCATCGGAAAAGAGATCGTATTTATTGAAAACGGCCTGAAAAAGAATGCCTGTGCCGAAAGCATTAATGACGATGCCGGACTTGTCGTAAGACTTGAAAACGGGGATCTTGTTACGCTTTCAAGCGGTGAAATATCTGTACGGGTAAGGAAACGCTGATTTATTCAGTGTTTTCTTGAGAAAGGAGACATCATGAGCAAGCTGGTATTTCCGGAAAATTACGACCCGCATCTTTCCGTCCGGGAGACGGAGGAAGCCATTAAATATATCCGGGACACGTTTCAGAAGGAATTCGGAGAACGCATGCATCTGTCCAGGATCTCGGCCCCTCTGTTTGTGTCAAAAAACAGCGGCCTGAACGATAACCTGAACGGGGTGGAGCGGCCTGTGGCCTTCGACTGCCTGGAATTCGGCGATGAGACCTATGAGGTGGTGCAGTCCCTGGCCAAGTGGAAGCGCATGGCCTTAAAGGACTACGGCTTTCAGCCCCATGACGGCCTCTATACCAACATGAATGCCATCCGCCGGGACGAAACGCCGGACTGCCTGCACTCCATCTACGTGGACCAGTGGGACTGGGAAAAAGTCATCACAAAGGAAGAGCGGAACGAGGAAACACTGAAGGAGACGGTCAGGACCATCTTCCATGTGATCAAGCACATGGAGCATGAGGTCTGGTACCAGTATCCTCAGGCGGTGTTCCACCTGCCGGACGAGATCCATTTCGTGGATTCGGAGGGACTGCTTCAGCGGTATCCCGACAAGACGCCGAAGGAGCGGGAGGATCTGATCACCCGGGAATACGGCGCGGTGTTTTTAATGCGGATCGGCGGAAAGCTTTCCAACGGAGAACCCCACGACCTCCGGGCGCCGGACTATGACGACTGGTCCTTAAACGGCGATATCCTGTTCTGGTATGAGCCGCTGAACAGAGCCCTGGAGCTTTCCAGCATGGGGATCCGGGTGGATGAAAAGGCCTTAAGGGAACAGCTGAAGCTGACCCATACGGAAGAACGCATGGAACTCCCCTATCATAAGGCGCTGTTAAACGGCGAGCTTCCTTATACCATCGGGGGAGGCATCGGTCAGAGCCGGCTATGCATGCTGCTTCTGGGCCGGGTGCACATCGGAGAAGTCCAGGCCTCCATCTGGCCCGATGAAATGCGCCGGGAATGCCTGGAGCACAACGTATTTCTGCTGTAATGAGAGGGCATTATGGAACTGCTTAAATTTCTTGAAGCCTCACCGACGGCTTACCAGGCGGTGCAGAATATCAGAAAACAGCTTTCGGCGGAAGGCGCCGCAGAGCTGTTTGAAGATGAAAAATGGGATATTGATGAAAGGAAGACATATTATGTGGTGAGGAACGCGTCCTCGCTGATCGCTTTCACCGCGCCGAAAAATGCCTCTTCCTTCAGGATCTACGCGGCCCATGCGGATTCTCCGGCCTTCAAGATCAAGGAAAATGCCGAAAT
>JAFRVX010000075.1 GCA_017438305.1 Lachnospiraceae bacterium
GCCGGCATTCAGGATATCAATCCCGAAAGAGAAGCATGGGCCAGAGAGCGCGGCATGCACGTTTACGCGAATCTTGATGAAGTCCTGAATGATCCCACCGTTGACGCCGTCCTGATCGCGACGCCCAACGATGATCACAAGCCCATCGCCATTGCTGCCATGAAGGCCGGCAAGCATGTACTCTGCGAGAAGCCCGTTATGATGTCTTCCGCAGATCTTCTGGACGTTATGGCCGTTTCCAAAGAGACTGGCATGGTTTTCTATCCCCGTCAGAACCGTGAGTGGGACGAAGACTTCATGACCATCAGAAACATCTATGAGAACAAGCTTCTGGGCGAGACCTTCAATATCAAGTGCAAGATCATGGGTTCCCGCGGCATCCCCGGTGACTGGAGAGGCATTAAGGAAAAAGGCGGCGGCATGATGCTCGACTGGGGCGTTCATATCATCGACCGTATCGTCAAGATGGTTCCCGAGAAGATCGTTGATGTTTTCTGCCACTGCACCTATATCACCAATAAAGAATGTGATGACGGCGTTCAGGTTTACCTGAAGTTCGAATCCGGCCTGACCGTTGACCTGGAAGTCGGCACCTGCCACTTCGTCAATGAGCCCCTGTGGACCCTGTACGCGGATATGGGTTCTGCCATTATCCAGAACTGGGGCATGGAAGGCAAGATGGTCAAGCTGATCACCTGGGATGACAAGGATACCACCCCCATCCTCGCCGGTGCCGGTCTGACAAAGACCATGGCGCCCCGTATGGTCGGTTCCTCCACCGAAGAGCTTCCGCTTCCGGTTCCGGAATTTGACTGGAATGCCCTTTACAAGAACTTCGTGGATGTCTGCAATGGTGAAGCCGAGCAGATCATCACCCAGGAGCACGCTCTTCGCGTTCTGCGTCTGATGGAAGCCTGCTTCGAATCCGACAGAACCGGTGAAGTGGTCCACTTCGAGAAATAAGAAAGCCGCAGACTGAAGGATCCTGAAGGCTGAACAGGCATAAGGTTCAGAAGTCATAAGGCGTTATATGAAAAAAGAACAGACTGTCAGAGTGCTTGACCCCGGCAGCCTGTTCTTTTTTTCTGACAAGCCCCGCAGCCTGATCCTTAGGGAGAAAGACAGCGGATCTTCCTGAAAGCAGGATACCCTGACCTTATGGAGAGAGATGCCGGCTTTTCCTGAAAACAGGATACCCTGTCCATATGGACAAAGATACCGGCTTTTCCTAAAGCAGGATACCCTGACCTTATGGAGAGAGAGGGCTGGCTTTTTCTGAGAAAGATAGACTGAAAAAGATACAGGATTCCCGTGGAAAAAAGAAGGCGGATATGCTATGATAGGGTCAGAAAAGGTCTGCGGCAGCCGTTTCGTTTCCGCAGACCAGACAGACAAGGCGCGATAAACAGTAAACAGTGAAAAACGAGCACTGAACAGTGAGTACTGATCAGTAACAGAAAGGATTTGTTAAAGGAGTATAGCTATGGAAATGAGATTTTTCCGCTGTGAGACCTGCGGCCAGACGGTCGCTGTGGTGAAGAAGACCGGCTGTGACATTTTCTGCTGCGGAAAGCCGATGCAGGAGATCATCCCGGGAACGACGGATGCTTCTCTGGAAAAGCACGTCCCCGTTTACGAAGTCAGGGACAATATCGTTTACGTTACGGTGGGTTCCCAGGAGCATCCGATGCTTCCCGAGCATTATATCGAATGGGTGTCCGTCAGGACGAAATTCGGCAATCAGAGAAAAGCCCTGAAGCCGGGTGATGAACCGAAGGTCTGCTTTGCTCTGCTGGAAGGCGATGAAGTGGAAGAGGTATTTGCTTACTGCAATCTTCATTCTTTGTGGAAGGGCTGACGGCAGGACAGAAGCGCTGCCAGGGGCCGTGGGTCGCGGATCTTTCCGGACATCACGGCCCCTTGTCCATGTATCGGGTCTCTGACGTGAAACACAGATAAAAAAGCACGGAAAAGCAGGCCGTTGTAAACAGACCAGAAGTAAAAGATCTGGATCATCAGACTGTGATAAAAAAACATGGATCAGCAGGCTGTGATCAAGTCCGACATGGATAAACGAACCAGGGCTAAAAAGGACGCGGATCAGAAGACCGTGATCAGACAAAACCAGGATAAGAAAACCTGGATAAAGAAAAAGGAAGGAGAACGGGATGATAAAGAGCTCAAAAAAGCTGTTCTGGATCACAGCGGCGTTTCTCACCGCGGCTGTCATCCTGTTTTCCGCGCTGACAGTACGGGAAACGGCGGCTCCGGATGTTGACCCCGGCGAACTGTTTCAGCTGATCCTCCGGGAATCCGCTGATCCGGATAATATGAAAGAGGGGAGCGCGGCAAAGCTGAAATCCCTTTATGGTCTTGACCGGGATGACTACGAGGCGGTATTCCTTCGGGTACCGTCCAGCAACATGGACGCCCAGGAACTGCTGCTGGTCCGCGTAAAAAACAGCGGGGAAACAGCCGGAGACAGCAGCGCCTCAGAAGCGATGATCCGTAAAGTGAAGGACGCCGCCAGGCAGCGGATAGAAGAGCTGAAAAACACCTTTTCTTCTTACGGCATCGATCAGATGGCGCTGATCGATAACGCGGTGGTGGACGCCCGCGGAGACTGGTGTCTTTACTGCAGTGATAAAAACAGTGAACAGATGAGAGCAGCCTTCAGAAAGGCCCTGAAATAATATGGTTTTCAGCAGCATTACATTTCTGCTTTATTTTCTGCCCGTCACCCTGATAACAGCCTTTCTGATCCCTTCCGTGAAGGGAAAGAACATCGTGCTGCTGGTGATGAGCCTCCTTTTTTATGCCTGGGGAGAACCGGTTTACGTCCTGCTGATGCTCATCAGCATTGGCGGAAACTATCTCCTGGTCCGGCTGATGTCGGAGTTAAAGGACCGGGGCGAAAAGGTCAGGAGCTGTCTGTCGGTCATCGTTATCTGGAACCTGGCTATTCTCGGCTTTTATAAATACGCAAATATGCTGATCAGATTTGCAGGTCTCATTTCCGGCGTCAGGCTGAAGCCGCTGGAACTGTCCCTGCCCATCGGCATTTCTTTCTATACCTTCCAGGCCCTTTCCTATGTCATTGACGTTTACCGGGGAAAGGCTGCCTGTCAGAAAAAGATCCTGCCCTTTGCCCTGTACATCACGATGTTTCCCCAGCTGATCGCGGGACCCATCGTCAAATATACGGATATCGAGGAAAGACTGGAAAACCGGCGCGTCACCCTTTCCGGTTTCGGGAAAGGCGCGGAACGCTTTATTTTCGGTCTTTCCAAAAAAGTGCTTCTGGCCAATACCCTGGGAGCGGTTTTTACCGGCATCAGCGGAATGCTGCCGGAAACCAGGACCGTACTCCAGGTCTGGCTCGGGGCTTTTTCCTATGCTTTCCAGATCTATTTTGATTTCAGCGGCTACTCCGATATGACCATCGGGCTCGGCTATATGCTGGGCTTCAGATTCCCGGAGAATTTCCGCTATCCCTATATGGCTTCTTCCGTCACGGACTTCTGGCGCCGCTGGCATATTTCCTTAAGTTCCTGGTTCAGAGATTACATCTATATCCCCCTGGGCGGGAACCGGGTCTCCGCGGGAAAGCACATCAGGAATCTTCTGATCGTGTGGGCCCTGACCGGCCTGTGGCACGGGGCTTCCCTGAATTTTGTCCTCTGGGGCCTGTATTACGCACTTTTCCTGATCCTGGAAAAATATGTCTGGGGGGCGTTTCTTGAAAGACACCGGGCTTTCGGCCGGTTCTTTACCCTGCTGATCGTCCTTTTCGGGTGGGTCCTGTTCTCCTTTACGGATTTTCAGTCGATGTCTGCCTTTTTCCTTCAGATGTTCGGCGTCGGAACTGCGGGCTTTGCCGACAGGGCAAGCTGGTATCTTCTGAAAACGTCGGCGGTGACGCTGCTTCTCGGAGCAGCGGTATCCACGCCTTTTCCGAAGGCTGTTTTTTCACTTCTCAGAAACAGAGCCCGGATCCCCGCTCTGATCCTGCTGGCCGGTATGCTGGTTCTGAGCCTGGCTTACCTGGTCTATCAGAGCTACAATCCCTTCCTCTATTTCCGCTTCTGAAGGACAGAGAAGGATGGAAGAGATGTGCGGGGCGGAAGCCGTGGAAAGGCAGATAAATACCATGCCCCGGATGTAATCCGGAAAACGGCTGTTGAAAGTGGAAAAAGGCATTGCAAAGAAGAAAGCCTGAATCAGGGCAGGGGGAATCCGGAGAAGGATCACAAAGACAGATCGGAACAGGACAGCAAAGAAACGAAAGAAATGAAAACGGATAACGCAAAACAGGGTAAAAAAAGAATAGCCAGGCGGTTTTACCGGGCTCTGGGGATGGTGTTTGCTCTGATCCTGACGGCATTGTTCCTTCTGAATGTGATCCTTCCTGACAGGGATATGTCGCTGCAGGAGAAGCGCGTGCTGAAAAGCTTCCCTGCCCCGGAGATGAGCCGGGTCCTGGAAGGGGCGTACAGCGATGAATTTGAAGCCTATGCTTCGGACCAGATCCCCTTCAGAAATGCCTTTACACGCATCAAGGTGTTCTGGGACCGGATCCTGGGAAAGGATGAGTCCCAGGGCGTATACCGGGGAAAGGACGAGTATCTTATCGAGCGGATGGACAGGCCGGACCTGGAGCGGGTATCGGTGACCCTGGAAGCGGCAGCGGCTTTCGCTGACGCACAGGCAGCTGAGACTCTGATGGTCCTGGTGCCGAACGCGGTATCAGTCTGTGAAGATAAACTCCCGGCGCTGGCGCCTTCGGAAGATCAGGAGGCTTTTGTTACCTTCGTCGGGGAGAAGCTTGCCGGAAGCCGGGTCAGCCTGCTGGATCTTTTCCCGACGCTGAAGCAGCTGAAGGAAAAAGATAAGGAAAAACCGCTTTATTACCGGACGGACCATCACTGGACCACCTATGCGGCGGAGGGCTGCGCTTCCAGGGTCATGGAAGCCCTGGGCCGTACCTTTGCCGCGGGGCAGAAGCTGGTGCCGGTATCCTATGACTTTACCGGTTCCCTGGCGGCAAAAAGCGGCTTCAGCACCGGCGTAAGGGATGAGATCGACCTGTGGATCCCTGACCGTGAACCCTTATATCTGGTCACCGGAAGGGAAGGAAAGAAGGCGACCCTGTACGATGCGGAGAAACTGGAAGGCAGCGATCCCTACCAGGTCTTTCTGGGCGGAAACGAGGGATATCTGCATATTGAAACAGACGGTTTCGGAAAAGGCAGACTCCTGGTATTCAAGGATTCCTATTTCAACTGCTTCCTTCCTTTTCTGCTGGATGCCTATGAAACCATCGATGTGATCGATCCCCGCTACTACGATGGAGAGCTTTCCGGACAGCTTCTGCAGAACGAATACGACCAGGTGCTGTTTTTCTATAATATCAACACCTTTTCCCGGGACAGCGCCCTGTCGCTGATCCTGAGGGAAGCAGGCTATGGCCCCGGTTTCTGAGCAGAAAAGTAATAAATCGGGTATTCCGTCAGAATAAAGATAAAGGTATATAAAAAACTTACATGGAAAGAACAGAGAATCATAAAGAGAAGAAAAAAGAGAAGCATAAAGAGAAAAAATATAAGAAGAAAAGACCGGAAGGGATTTTCCGTGCCTTTGCCGCGGGTCTGCTGATCATCCTGCTGCTGGCCATAACGGGGTGCGGACGGCAGTCCCTGCCGGAGAATGCCCTGGAAGAAGGCCTTTCCTATCTGAAGAAGGAAGCCGGGAAGGATCCGGCCGAGATCCTGCAGATGATCCGGCGCGAAAGCGCCGCGGCAGAAGAGAAGACCGCCGATGAATCTTCGGAAAAGGAAGAGACGTCTGAAAAAGGTTCTGGCCCGGAAGAGACCTCAGAAACTGAAGGAACCGAAGGCGCTTCAAACGACGGAGAGTCATCAGAAACCGAAGGCGCTTCGAATACGGAAGAAACAACCGAAGGGGAAGGCTCCCTGCATCCTGCCGGTACAGAAGGAGATACCCATACAGAAGACAATACTGAGGAAACAGCGCAGCCGGAACCGACAGCCCCGGACGTCCCGGAAACCGGGCCGTCGGAGGCTGTACCTGAAGATCCGCCGGCGGAACTGCTGGCCCAGATCGATTCCCTGCAGATCGCGATGTTTTCGGAAGCCGAGCTGGCGGAATACCGGAACCGGTTTATGAATACGGTCTTTGTGGGAGATTCCCTGACCCAGGCGATGTTAACCTACGGCTTTTTTGACGGGAACCATATCAAATTCAAAAGAAGCGCCTCCATCAGCCAGCTGGGAGAGGAGATCGACGCAGCCCTTGCCATGCTGCCAGACAATCTGGTCTTTTTTACGGGGCTGAACGACGTGAGTTTTTATATTGCGGATCCCTATCAGTATGGGGAAGCCTATAAAGCCGCCATCGCGCACGTCCGATCCATAAGTCCCGGGACGAGGGTCATCGTGATCTCCCTGCTGCCGCCTTCGGATTATCTGGCCGCCGTGAATCTGAACTTGGCGAGATCTCCGGAGTTCGACGCCCAGCTGAGACGGGCAGCGGAAGAGACAGGAATACCGTATATCGACTGTCACTGGATGGTCCGCCAGCAGCTGTATCTTGACGACGGCATTCATTTTAAGGACGGTTTCTATACGGTACTCATCAGATATCTGGCATACAGACTGGGCTTATAAGGTTCCGAGCCGGTTTCCGGCCCGCGGCATGAGGGAATCGGGCCGGCTTTCAGATCGGGCTTCCGGGGTTCCCGGGGCTGGTTTCAGACCGGAGCTGAAGCGGATCCGGGCCGGTTATCTTACGGGCAGCCCGGTAGCTGCCGGGACTTTGGCCGTACCGCTTTTTGAATTCACGGTTGAAATAGCTTCTGTCATAAAACCCCAGCCTGGCGGCGATGTCATTTATGGAAAGGTCCGAGTCCTCAAGATAGGAAACGGCCTTCTGAAAACGGACGTCATTGACGATGTCTCTGAAATTCTTTTTAAGATACGTTTTAAACAGCCGGGAAAGATAAGCCGGATGATAGTGGTACTGTTCGGCAAAGCCGGTCAGGGAGACCTGGTCCGGATGGTCGCTGACGGTCTTCAGGATCTCGGCAAAAAGAATATCATAGCCGGTAACTTCGGAGGTTTCCGGTGTGTAAAACCGGAAAAGATCGACGAAAAGAAGCATCAGCCAGGCCTTGAGAGCGGCAGTGCTGCCGGGCTGCCCGAGCGCATATTCCCGGATGAGCTGTCCAAGCGGTTCTTCGGCAGGCCGGACAGGAGCAGGCTCGTCAGAACCGGGCAGATACTGATCGGGGAAAAAGGAAAGGTATTGTTCCCGGTTATCGCCGTAGGTGCTTTTCAGAAAAAAACCGGAGAGGGTCTTGCTTTCGGCAAACAGCGGGGACAGGGAATCCGGCAGAAAGTCCTTATCGATCAGGATATTCAGGATGATGTCGTCCGGGGAAGATGTCTGGACAGCGTGGCGGATATGGGTGTTCAGCAGACAGAAGGACCCCTCGGGAAAGACCCGCCGGTGGTCCGGAAACAGCTGGGTGAAAAAGCCGGAGACGACATAGATCAGTTCAAAACAGTCATGGGAATGATAATGGACCGTCTCGCCCGCGTTGGCCAGGGGAGAGTGCAGCAGTACAGCGACCTGGTCGCCGCTTCCTTCCCGTGAAAAGGCAGAGAAGGAGACCAGGGAATCACTTTCCGCCAGAGCTTTATGACGCTCCTGCAGGTCTTTGTTTTCTGCGGTACGCAGCTGTTCTTCCTGTATAAAAGTTTGAATAAGCGTATTCATAACGGTTTTCGATATTGGCTTTCAGATACAATTATATGACGAAAAAACGCGGCAGAAGAATCTGCCGCGTCAGGTTTTTTTTGGGATGATCAGACCGTTGCCTTGGCTTCCATGTAACGATTGATGGTTTCCAGAATGGGTTCGTAATCGAGGCCATGTACCAGGCAGGCCAGCTCCAGCGATTCGCCCTGGGAAGAGGGGCAGCCGATGCAGTGCATGCCGGCAGCCATCAGGATGGTTGCGATATTCATGTCTTCCTGAAGCATTTCACCGATAAGGGTATCTTTTGTAAACTGCATAATGTTTTTTCCTCCTTAAAGATCGTGGATGGTGTATGAAACGGCTTATGATCCCGTTTTGCGAGGATATAAGCAGACGTCAGTACAAAAATCCTGCAGAAACGAGTATACACCACGGAAACAGAGAATGCAAGCGGATTTTGAAAATTACCTATCTGCCTACTGTATAAATGTATTTTTGTCCGGGTCGTAATGGTAACCGGCCTGCTTCAGGATCGTTTCGATCTCTTCGGGATCGACGTCTTCACTGTCACAGAGATCGGAAAAAGACGCGTAAAAGTCTCTTAACCGGGTATTGATGACGCTTAACAGCATTTCTGGATTTCTAGTAGAATGTAATTAAATTAACTAGACTAATATTCCATCCTGTGTTATAATGTTTCTATCACCTTAAAGGAGTTAGAAACAATGGCAAAAGCACAGGCATTAACGTTAACTGAAAGCGATCGCAGTTACCTTGAAAGCA
>JAFRVX010000007.1 GCA_017438305.1 Lachnospiraceae bacterium
CCTTCCCGCTGTTCCGCTTTCCGCCTTCCCGCTGTTCCGCTTTCCGCCTTCCCTCTGTTCCGGGTTCCGGCTCACCCTTACTGCTGTTCTCTCTGCAGTCTGAAAAAAGCGGGACCGGTCAACCGATCCCGCCGGATTAGATTTTGTCCGTATTAATTCTTTATCAGGCTTATTTCGAAACGCTCGGTCAGCCGCCGCAGGGATGAGCAGGCGCGTCGTCACGGTAGTGGCTGTTTTCCGCAGGATCCTTCATGCAGAGATGCACAGCCGCCGTGGTAAAGGTCCGGGGAAGGGCCAGGATATTGGGGTTCTCCCCAACGTACTTCCGCTTCGCGTCTTCCAGGGCTTCTTCCACCGTGGCCCGGGTCTTAAGCCCCATGCTTCTCGCAATGCCCGGCTCCCTGCCGCCTACGATGTAGATGGCGCTGGTGTGGTTTTCCGCCAGCTGTCCGCAGCTCATCATCGAGAAGCCGTGGAAGGGATGGAAGGCATTGGCAAACCGGTATTTCCGGATATATTCTTCATTAGTAGCAAAGTATTCGCCGTAGCGGTTCATGTCGGTCAGAGTCTGCATGTAATCATGCTGGAACATCTCATAAAGTTCCCGTAAATAGGGCCATCTTTCTTCATGGAACCAGCCGTCGCAGATAGAGGGAACGATGAAGACACAGTGATCGGCAAGCACCCGTTTATGCCGGATCACCTGGGCAGAGAGAGCCTGCATCATCTGGATAGGATTGGTGCCCATGCCGGCGCCGTAATGGAAGTCGGTGGGCATACCGAAGACCACCACGTCGTATTTCTTTTCCGCCCAGTGGACATAGGTCCGCTTATCTGCAGTCTTCCAGGAAATGGGCTGCATTTCCTTCGCCCAGCCCGAATTGATCTCGATCTGGCGGGACTTCGTATCCAGCACCGCGTCACAGCAGAAAAACTTCTTGCCCATCTGCTCTTCCATGAACATGCCCTGCTGGTCGAATTTATCCCGCATGAGGCTGTTGGTGGAAACAGGCACGAAGTCATCCCGATGCATGACCTGGGGCACGTGATGGGCGGCGATGCTCCTCCAGTGGCTGATGCCCGTCGCACAGTGCTTGTAGCCGCCGGAATAGCCGCCGTAGGGATTGCCCTGGGTATGGCCGATCAGAATCGCCACATCCGCGTCATAGACGTATTTATTCATGATGACGTGGTCGCCCTGGGGCGTAAAGCCCAGGTCGATGAGATGCTCATAATCCTCGCTGTCATGGCTGGTAATCTGGCCGGAATACCAGAATTCATTGAACAGTTCATCGCCAAGGATCTGTTTTGCTTCATTCATGGGCGTCCTGGGATGCAGACCGTTGGAGAACAAAAGGAGAACGTTCTCTTTTTTGATCCCTGCCCGGTACAGTTCATCCAGACAGACCCTGATGGAGACTTTCCGGTGACTGGTCTTCTGCAGACCGCCTTTTACAATATCCGGAATGACAAAGACCACGGTCTTTTTCCCTTTGGCCAGGTCATAAAGGGATTCCATCCCTATAGGGTTCCGGATGGATTCCAGCGTGGCATTATACAGACTTTCATAATCCTGGGGCAGGCACTCGGGATCCGGAACGGTCTCTCCGGGGATAAAAACATCCGTGGTATCGGGCAGTTCGGCATTCATAAAGCCATGCCCGTATTCAAACTGAAGATTCATGGAGGTTCTCCTTTTTATGCTTTATTTTTCTCTCTCTTGACGCTGCTTTTATGACATCTCCCGGCTTAAAGCCGTCCTTATTCACTGCAGTTTATTCGCTGCAGTGTTCCAGATAGATCTTTATGATATCCAGGTATTCTTCCGGATAGAAACCGATCTCTCCGGTAAACCGGGTCAGGGCAATGAGGCCGCCGTCGATCTCCGGAATGGAGGCCAGCATCTCGGCATTGTCCTGCTTCAGCCCGCCGCCGTATACCACCGGAAGGCCGTTGGTCTTTTCCTTGATAAACTGCGCTATGGGACGGATCACGTCGGCGCCGGGAGGCGTTTTCCCGGGTCCGATGGCCCACACCGGTTCATAGGCAATGACCACATTGCTGCAGTCAATATCCTTAAGGCCTTCCGAAAGCTGGGCAGAAAGCACTTCCTGCCAGTTTTCCCGCTCTTCCGCTTTTTCACCGATGCAGAAGGTCACCGTCAGGCCGTTATTCACCGCGCACTTCACTTCCTGATTCAGGATCCGGCTGACGGCAGCTGTGTCCGTAACCCCGGCTTCCGCCAGCACGCCGGACAGATCGTTCCGTTCCTCGCAGTGGCCGATGATGGTGCTCTTCACGCCGAGGGCCTTCATGGCGGCCGCAGGCCGGTTGGTGGTATAGGCGCCGAAATTCCCGCCGGGAGCCACGTCCTGACGGTAGACGCCCTGACAGCCGGCTTCAATGACTTTACTGTCTCCGGCTTCCCTGACCGCGCCGATCAGATGGGCTTCCGGAAAATACATGGGGAAGCGGGCCTTTCCTTCATAGGCTGCCAGTTCTTCTTTCACCCGGGAGACGATGGTCTCTGCCCAAAGGTCCGGGGATGACAGGCGGTTGACTCCGCCGGCTTCCGCGGGAACGTCAAACCGTTTCAGATTCAGACATAAATGTTTCATAAAATACTCCTTGTTACAGACTCCTTATTGCGTGGTTTCCCGTTATACAGCCCTCCCGTCCTTCCTGTCCGGATCAGTTTTCCGGCGTGGACCTGCCTTCCTGTGGTAATCGGCCTCTCCGTACGGAATTATCGGGCCTGTATTTGTATTATTTCATTTATTTAATAAATTAGCACAACGGTCTTGATCTGTCAATACACAGAACCGGATTATTTATCCTTTTTTTGCCTTTTTTTGTTTTTACCGATCTCGTCATTTTCCCAGAGACCGCTTCAGCAAAGGTTTTCACAATCATCGATCATCTTCCTCTGTCCGCCGGGACACGGTCATCTCTGCTGCCTCCCCGGCTTCCTGCCTGACCCGCATAGGTTCTGTGCTTCCGACAGTTCGACTCTGCAGGCTTTCTTCAGGGCAATTAATTCATTAAATTGACAAATTACCTGCTTTTCGCTATAATAAATGAAACTCTGATGTATAAATCAAACTCTGATTAATAGATCAATCTCTGACAAAGGAATCCCTTTTCTATGAATACCGAAAGAGGCACCAACAGCACCGTTGCCAAACAACAGAATCTGGAGGCTGTAAAAAGGCTTCTGTTCCGTTATGCCCCCATCTCCCGTTCGGAAATGGCAAAAGCCCTGGGTCTTACGCCGGCAACCCTCACCAATATCACTTCTTCTCTCCTCTCTCTGGGGATGATTCGGGAAACGGAGGGTGATGAAAAGCAGCCGACAGGCACGAAAAAGGCAGGAAGGAAGAAGATCCTGCTGGACCTGGTACCGGATGTTTTTACAGTGCTGGGTCTCTCCCTCGGCCGTGACGGAACCCGGTATGTTTTCACCGATCTTCGGGGAAACGTCCTGCAGGAAGGCACTTTCGAAGTCATGAG
>JAFRVX010000076.1 GCA_017438305.1 Lachnospiraceae bacterium
CATGAGCATTGACTCCTTAGGTATAGGTTGGTTTGGCGATTGACATTATACCAGAAAAGGGAGGTCAATGCTCTTTTTATTTGAATCTCCCGAAGAATCAAGGTTTTTGAACTATAAACAGGTAGTGAACTTTACACTACCGAAAATTACAGGAGGGAATAAAGATGAGAAACAGAGTTAGAAGAAACCTTTTTTTCCTCAGCATTCTGGTTTTATTAATTCTTTTGGGAAGTGTGGTTTCGGGAAAAAAGGATGAAAACTTCAGCGGCAACGTTCAGGCAGAGGGTACACCTGAATTTGAAAATAATGTGATCGAATCAAATGCGGGATACAACAGGCTCCTGCAGCATTATCAGAAAGCAGATACCGGAAGCAAAGAAGGCTATCTGGTCAGTGGCATTTCTGCAGAAGGCTTTCCTGAGTATTACTGCGGCGCATATATGAATACGAGTGGAGGACTGGTCGTACTTCTGAACAGAAAATGGGATGACGAGGCTCTGGAAGAGGCGAGAAAGGAAATATACGAAAAAACCTTCTGCAGGAACATTGCATTTCGTATGGCGGATAATTCCTATTCCCGTCTGATTAATGTGATGGAGAGCATTCTGTTATTCACTCAGTCAGATGAATATCAATCCTGCGGGTTTAACATTGTCGGCTTTGGTATAGACGATGAAAAGAATACGGTAATCCTCTATTCAGATATAACGGACGAGAAGGATAAGCTGTTTGTGGTAAGTCTGACAGAAGGCTTTTCTGATTTACAGTTTGAGTATCAGACAGAAGGTGATCGGGATACAGCCTCATCTTCTTACGGTAGTGGAATCTGAGCCGAGATATTTGAAGCTGAATTTAAACCCAGATATTTGAAATTAAACCGGGATAGTTGAAACCCTCTTTACAGAAAGCCTTTTTAGAGATAACATATTAAACAGAAAAAGGAAGAGATAAAGGAGGTTTCTATGAAATTATATCGTCAGCATGACATTGAATACCGCGGGACCATCAGGCGGGTGGACTATGTATCCACGGATGCAGAGGGCGTTCAGGTAAACAAATACGCCAACGTCTATCTGCCCTTCGGATATGATGAGGATCCGGAAAAGAAGTACAACGTGCTCTATGTGATGCACGGCGGCGGCGGAAATCCGGACGCCTGGCTGGATTCGTCCCTGATCAAAAATGAGCTGGACTATGCCTTTTCCGAAAAGGAAGCGGAGCCCTTTATCGTGGTCTTCCCCACCTATTACAAACGGGGCGCCAAAGCGGACCAGAAGCCGGAGGCCGGATTCGAATACGGCAACGAGCAGATCCGTTTCTTCCAGAAGGAGCTTCGGGAGGACCTGATCCCCGCCATTGAAAGCACCTTCCGGACCTATGCCGAAGACACTTCCTTTGAAGGACTGAAGGCTTCCCGGAAGCATCGGGCCTTCTCCGGTTTCTCCATGGGCGGCGGCACCACCTGGTATGCTTTTACGGACAACCTGGATATCATCGCCAGCTTCGCTCCCTTAAGCGGCGACCTGTGGGCTATTGAAATGCGGGGCGGCCAGACTAAGACCAAAGAGACCGTCGAATACCTGGTGAACGTCATTAAGGAATCCGGCTATACGCCTGATGATTACAAGATCTTTGCCGCCACTGGTGTGGAGGACATTGCCAATCCGAATCTGACCCCCCAGGTGGAGGAGATGAAGAAATATCCGGAGTTCTTCCGGTTCAGCGAAGATCTTTCCGAAGGCAATTTCCATTATATCCTCCAGGAGGGCTACGAGCACGCGTATCACAGAGTGGCGGAATACCTGTATAATTTCCTGCCCTATCTGTTCCAGTATTAAGATGACACTTGTTCCGGTATTATGATGACAGCTTTTTCGGTATTCATGCGGCAGCCGTTTCAATACCGGGATGAAACGATTTCAGTCACAGAGGCTTGAAAAGAAACAGATGTGAGATCCTGCAGAGGAAAAGCCGGATGTGAAATCATTATATTGACAGCACGTGTATCAACTCATAAAATAAGGATATCTGTACGCCCCCATACGAAGGCGATGCAGATATCCTTTTTGTTATTTCAGGTGTTTTTTCAGGAAAGTTATGACGGAACAGTGCCGCCGGCAAAGGCGGCGGAATGGAGAATATTATGCAGGAATACCGGACAGAACACGATTCCATGGGCGAGATGAAGGTCCCGGCCGAAAGGTACTGGGGCGCCCAGACCCAGAGAAGCTATGAGAATTTTCCCATCGGCTGGGAAAAGATGCCCCGGGAGATCATCCGGGCCTTTGCGGTCTTAAAGGAAGCTGCCGCCCGGGCAAATGCCGCGCTCAGGCCGGACAAAATGACGCAGGAGAAAAAAGGCGCAATTGAAAAGGTCTGCGAAGAGATCCTGGAAGGCGGCCTTTCGGAAGAGTTTCCCCTGGCGGTCTGGCAGACCGGGTCCGGCACCCAGACCAATATGAACGTGAACGAGGTCATCGCGAACCGGGGAAATGAGCTCCTTGGAAAAAAGATCCTCCATCCCAACGATGACGTCAACATGTCCCAGAGTTCCAACGATACTTATCCTTCCGCGATGAAGATGGCAGCGGCTATCCTGATCCATGACGAACTGCTGCCGGCCGTCCGGGTGCTGACAGAGACCTTTAAACGGCTGGAGAAGGAAAACGAAGGGATCGTGACCAGCGGCAGGACCCATCTTCAGGATGCGGTGCCCGTGGCCTTTTCCCAGGAGATTTTCGGCTGGCGGGGCATGCTGGAGCGGGATGCGAAGCAGCTGGAAAGCGCTCTTGAAAATCTGTATGAACTCGCCATCGGCGGCACGGCCGTTGGCACAGGTTTAAATGCGCCTCAGGGCTTCGGGGATCTCTGCGCAGAGCATATCGGAAAGATTACGGGTCTTCCCTTTGTCTCTTCGGAAAACAAATTCCACGCCCTGACCTCGGCGGATGCGTACGTCTTTGCCCACGGCGCCTTAAAGGCTCTGGCGGCGGATCTCATGAAGATTGCCAATGATATAAGGTGGCTGGCCTCCGGTCCCCGGAACGGTCTCGGCGAGATCCTGATACCGGAAAACGAACCGGGATCCTCCATCATGCCCGGAAAGGTCAACCCCACCCAGTGCGAGGCCATCACCATGATCGCCGTTCAGGTCATGGGAAACGATGCGGCGGTGGGCATGGCCGCGTCCCAGGGCAATTTCCAGCTGAATGTTTTCCTGCCTGTCATGGCCTATAACTTCCTGCAGTCCGCCAGGCTCTTAACCGACGGCATCCTTTCCTTCGAAAAGCGCTGCGTAAGCGGCATTAAAGCCAATAAGGAAAAGATGCAGGAGAATCTGAACCGGTCCCTGATGCTGGTGACGGTGCTGTCGCCGGTCATCGGGTATGAAAAAGCCGCCGAAGTGGCCAAAAAAGCCCATAAAGAAGGCCTGACCCTGAAGGAAGCGGTGCTGAAACTGGGCTATATGTCGGAAAAAGCCTTTGACGAGGTGTTTAAACCCGAAGAGATGGTGTGAAAAGAATCCTGAGAATCAGGGTTAAAAAATCCGGCAGAAAAAAGAGTGAAACAAGACTGAAGAAGGTCTGAAAAAACAGGGCCATTGTACGAAAAATAAGTACAGTGGCCCTGGTTTTTTTGTTTACGTTTATTTCGTTAAGATCGATCTCGTAAGAAAAGATACAAGATACCGCAGGAAAAATGCTGCAAGCAAAAACGTCTTACTCATCCCTGAACATCTTTTTTCTTCTTCGCAGGATCAGGGTCACGGCGGCGCCATCTGCCAGGCAGCGGATTACCTGTATATCCGGGACGCTTCCATAACCGGAAACGGCTGCGGAGAAAAGGGCGGCGGCATCTTTGTGAAGCAGAATTCCGGCGGCGGCTCCGTGGACGTTTCGGGGAAAGTCATCATCCGGAACAACGACGGCGCCGGGACCATGGACAACCTGGTCCTGCAGGTGAACGCCTGCCTCTATGACCAGGGCCTTACGGCAGGCTCGGAGGTCCATCTCCGCAGCACTTCGGACGACGCGGTCAGCCTGTCGGATCCGAATATGACTGAGGCGCAGAGAAAAACCGGCAATTCCTACCGGGTAGACAAGTATCAGCTGAGATACTTCGTTTCGGACCACAAACTCCTGCGCGTGACCGATACAGTGTCCGGGGATACCGGCCTGGTGGCTTCGGTGTTTTCCGAAAGGAAGACCGTCATTTATATCACGGCAGGCCTTGCGGCAGCGGCGGTTCTGGCCGGAGCCTTCATCTTACTGAAGCGGAAAACAGAGATCTTCCCCATCCGCTACATCACCTTCGGCTACGGAGATGCTTCTCCCGAATTTGCCGCATCGGAAGACATGGCGCAGATCTACGGAAGGACGCTGACGGGCATGAAGATCTTTGACCAGGAAGCCTTCAAGGACCCGAACTGGGAATACGTGACGGGTGTCACGGGCAGTCCCGCATCCTATAAGCTGGACGGCTCCGCAAGCGTTCCCATGAGCCTGAATCACGGCATCATGCCCATGGTGGGCAATAACAGCAGACACGCCGGCGATATCCGGGTGATGATGTACGTGGACCGTCAGAGCTATGACCAGCTGGGAGCCGGTGAGTTTACCAGATACAAGCCCAGGGCCAGCGCTGCCCTTACGGGCAAAGGGTATTACGATGCCAACGGCAGCATGGGCATCCTCCGTCAGACCAATAACTGACGGATTTTCAGAAGAGCAGCTGATCCGAAAGGGGCAGCACTCTCCGGGATAAGTGTTCAGGGATTGAAACCTGCGAGGAGCCGGAGAATATTGGCACTCGATGCTTGACAGTGCTAACAAAGCGTGATACAATCATGAGCAGGAGTCGTAAAGGGCTCCTGCTTTTTGTGACCCGTGACGAGGCTTTCCGGCCGCGTCCGGGGATCCGGTTTCCGGCTGCCGGTCTTTAAACCGGGAAAGAACGAAGGAGGCATGATTCCATGACAGATAAAAGAGGAAGTCTTTCCATTGACAGCGAGAATATATTCCCGATCATTAAAAAATGGCTCTATTCAGACCATGATATTTTCTTAAGAGAACTGGTTTCAAACGGCAGCGACGCCATCACCAAGCTGAAAAAGCTTGCCCTGATCGGCGAAGCTTCCCTTCCGGAGGACTATAAGCCGAAGATCGAAGTCAGGGTCTCTTCCAACAACAAGACCATCAAGGTCATCGACAACGGCATCGGCATGACGGCGGAGGAAGTGGACCAGTACATCAACCAGATCGCCTTCTCCGGCGCCGCGGACTTCATGACCAAATATAAGGATAAGGCCTCCGATGACCAGATCATCGGTCATTTCGGCCTGGGCTTCTATTCGGTCTTCATGGTGTCGGACAACGTCACTATCGACACCCTGTCCTGGCAGCCCGGAGCCCAGGCGGTCCACTGGGAATCCGAAAGCGGCATCGATTTTGAAATGACGGACAGCGACTGGTCCGAGCCGGGCACCTGCATCACGCTGCATATGGCGCCGGATTCCTATGAATTCAGCAACGAATACCGGATCCGCGAAGTGCTGGAGAAATACTGCTCCTTCATGCCCGTGGAGATCTTCCTGATCAACGAGGACGCTCCGAAGCCGGAAGTGAAGGAAGGCGAGGAAGAAAAAGCTCCCGAGCCGGTAAACGATACCGCGCCTTTATGGTCGAAACATCCCAATGAATGCACCGACGAGGATTACAAGGCCTTCTACCGCAAGGTGTTCCGGGATTATAAAGAGCCCCTTTTCTGGATCCATCTGAACATGGATTATCCCTTTGATCTGAAGGGCATCCTGTACTTCCCGAAGATCAATCTGGGCTATGATTCCCTGGAGGGCGTCATCAAGCTTTACAACAACCAGGTCTTCGTGGCCGATAATATCAAGGAAGTCATTCCGGAATACATGATGCTCTTAAAGGGCGTGATCGACTGCCCGGACCTTCCGCTGAACGTCAGCCGTTCCGCCCTGCAGAACGACGGCTTCGTGAAGAAGATCCAGGATTACATTTCCAAGAAGATCGCGGACAAGCTTTCCGGCCTCTGCAAGGTGGACCGGGAATTCTATGAAAAGAACTGGGATTCCATCAGCCCCTTCGTGAAATACGGCTGTCTGAAGGACGAGAAGTTCTGCCAGAGAATGACCGACTATATCCTGTTCAAGGATCTGGACGGGGCCTATAAGGTGCTGCCGGAATGCCTGGAGGTAAAGCCCATCGATCCCGGCGACGACGAGGACGAAGAGATCAGGGAAGGCGGAGACGGCACGAAGGCGGAAGGTGCGGCTGAAGGGACAGAGAATCCGGAAGACGGCGTGGATACTGCGGCTGAGACAGAAGAAAGTCCGGCGGAAAATGCTGCTCCTGCCGAAGGAGAGACTTCCGGAGAGGGAACTGCGGAGGAAGCCCCGGCCGATGAAAAGAAGGAAAAGACCGTCTACTACGTCACCGATACCGTCCAGCAGTCCCAGTACATCAACATGTTTAAAAAAGCGAAGATGGAAGCCGTCATCCTGCCGGACGAGATCGATATGCCCTTCATCCAGCAGCTGGAGATGAAGAATGAAGGCATCCACTTCAAGCGGATCGACGCGGACGTGGAGGATACCTTCCGGGTGAAGCAGACCAGGAAGCTGGAAGAAGAACTGCAGGCTGATACCGAAGTGCTTTCTGCCCTCTTTAAGAAGGTCCTGAAAAAGGACAATGTGAAGATCAAGGTGGACAAGCTCCGGAACAAAGAGATCTCTTCCCTGCTGCTCCTTTCCGAGGAATCCCGCCGGATGCAGGAGATGATGAAGCAGTACGGCATGATGGGCATGGATCTGGGCGATCTCGCGAAGGGCGATCAGACCCTGGTGCTGAACACGAACCATAAGCTGGTGAAATATCTGCTGGCCCACGGAGAAGACGAAAACGTGCCGGTCATCTGTGAAGAATTATATGACCTGGCCCGCATCCAGCAGGCCCCCCTGGATCCCGAAGCCATGACGAAATTCGTCGCCCGCACCAACAAGATCCTGGGCATGCTCTCCTCAGAAGAATAAGGCTCTCCCCCGGGAGCCGCAGCAAGGCTTCCCCTTTGGGGAAGCTGTCACCGCAGGTGACTGATGAGGTCTTCATCCGGCTTTCGGGCTGCAGCAAGGCTTCCCCTTTGGGGAAGCTGTCACCGCAGGTGACTGATGAGGTCCACCTCATCCGGCCCTTCGGGCCACCTTCCCCAGAGGGGAAGGCTTGGAATCCCAGAGGGGAAGGCTTGGAATCCCAGAGGGGAAGGCTTGGAATCCCAGAGGAGAAGGCTTGGAATCCCGGGGGGGAAGGCTTATAATTCCGGGCTGCAGCGCGGAATCCCGTGGTTGTCAAAAGGCTGCTTCCATGTTATACTTTTTCCGGAAGAAAGAGGTTAACATGAACTATATTGTCTTGGACCTGGAATGGAACCAGGCGGCCTACAAAATTGATGAAGAGGATCAGCTGCCCTTTGAGATCATTGAGATCGGGGCGGTGAAGCTTGATGAGAACGCAGAGAAGATCGATGAATATTCTGCCCTGATCCGGCCGCAGGTCTATCCTTTTCTGGTCAGAAAAACGAGGGAGATCACCCATCTGTCCGATGAGGACCTGGATAACAACGGGGTCTATTTCGAGGAAGCCTGCCCGCAGTTTCTGGAATGGTGCGGGAAAGATTATATCTTCTGCATCTGGGGCACTTCGGACCTGATCCAGCTGCAGCGGAACATGGCCTATTATCACCTGAAAATGCCCTGGAAATATCCCCTTAAATATCTGGACGTCCAGAAGCTGTACGCCCTGGAAAAGGGAGAGAATAAGACCAGGAAGACCCTGGAGCACGTGATCGATCTGTACGGCATTGAAAAGGACCTGCCTTTTCACCGGGCGGTGGACGATGCAGAATATACCGCCAGAGTGTTCCGGCTTCTGGACCGGGAGCATTTTGAGAGCTATTTTTCCATCGATTATTACCGGCTTCCCAGAAACCGGTTCGAGGAAAAGACCTACGCCTTTAATACCTATCTGAAATTTGTGTCCCGGGAATATCCCATGAAGGAGGACCTGATGAAGAGCCGGAAGCTCCGGGAGCTTCCCTGCTTCTACTGCCGGCGGCTCACAAAACGCACCGTCAACTGGTTCTCCGACAGCCAGAAGAGCTACTTCGCGCTGGGAGAATGCCGGGAGCACGGACTCATCCGCGCCAGGATCCGGATCAAAACGGCCGAAGACAATAAAGGCGTATTCGGAGTCCGGACCGTAAAGCCCTGCACGGAAGAGGACAAGGCCGTGATCCTCAACAAGCGGGATAATCTGAAAAACAAGCGGAAAGAACGGCGAAAGAGGGTATCGGTAAAGGAAAAAGCCGAGACGGAAAAGAAGACCGAAAAGCGGCAGAAGAAAGGATAAAGGAATGTCAGTGCTGGTTACCGGGGGAACCGGGTATATCGGAAGCCATACCGTTATAGAACTTCTGAAAAGCGGATATGAGCCGGTCATTGTGGATAATCTCTGTAATTCATCGGAAGAAGTCTTAAACCGGATCGAAATCATTACGGGAATACGGCCGGCCTTCTATAAAGCCGATATCCGGGATGAAGACGCCCTCCGGGAGATCTTTTCAAAGGAGGACATTACCTCCTGCATCCACTTTGCCGGCCTGAAAGCCGTGGGGGAAAGCGTACAGAAGCCGCGGGAATATTATGACAACAATATCTGCGGAACCCTGACCCTTGTCAAGGTCATGGAAGAAGCGGGGGTGAAGAACATCATCTTCTCTTCCTCCGCTACGGTCTACGGAGATCCCGACCGCGTGCCCATTACCGAAGACATGCCGAAAAAGCCCTGCACCAATCCCTACGGCTGGACCAAATCCATGCAGGAGCAGATCCTTTCCGACATCCAGTTTGCGGATCCGTCCTGGAACGTGGTGATCTTACGCTATTTCAACCCCATCGGCGCCCATGAATCCGGGCTCATCGGGGAAAATCCCCGGGGCATTCCCAACAACCTGATGCCTTACATCACCCAGGTGGCGGTGGGAAGGCGGGAAAAGCTGAACGTCTTCGGAAATGACTACAACACCCCCGACGGTACCGGCGTCCGGGATTACATCCACGTGGCGGACCTGGCGGAGGGCCATACGGCGGCCCTTAAGAAGATCGAAGAGAACTGCGGCCTGAAGATCTATAACCTGGGAACGGGAAGGGGCTGCAGCGTGCTGGAGCTGGTCAGAGCCTTTGAAGAAGCCTCCGGCGTGAAGATCCCCTATGAGATCGCCCCCAGAAGGGCCGGGGATATCGACTGCAACTACGCGGATTCCACGAAGGCCTTCGAGGAAATGGGCTGGAAAGCGAAGAGAGATATCCTGACCATGTGCCGGGATTCCTGGAACTGGCAGAAAAACAACCCCAACGGGTATGAAAAAGCCTGAAAATGCCTGATGCAGATATTGCCGATAAATGCTTGATTTCCTGAAGAATCTGTGCTATAGTTTACAGGTTCATGAACAGCTGCCGGAGACTTTTGAAGCGCATAAAGCCTTATTCCGGCGGCGGGAATTTATCAGTTGAGAGGATTTTCGAAAAATGAGCCAGGAAAAAGTCGACAAATATAAGGCAGCCAAAAAGACCAGGAAAGAAGACGTTGCCAGGGAAAAGAAGCAGAAAAAGCTGAGAAGGCTGCTGTTCTCCGTGATCGGGGCAGCTTTGGTCTGCGCGCTGATCCTGGGTATCGTATTTTCCATTATCGGAAAAAACCGGGATGAAGAAGCCCGTCAGAAGGAAGCCTATCAGGCAAGCGCTTATATCGTTCCGGATATTGCCGGCATCCAGACAGAGGATGCGCCGACTTCCACCGAGGCAGAATAAAACAGCCGGAGATAAAGATGAAAAAAACCGCTGAACAGCGATAACGCTGGGCAGCGGTTTTTGTCTTATAAGATACGGCCTCAGAACTTATGATGATCATCCGGAAAAGAAAAAACGTATAAAAAGAGGAGCCCCGGGCCTTCTGTGAAAGACCCGGGGGAATTATGAAAAACATTATACAAATTCAACAAAAAAAGCTAGCCGTTCCTTTTTTTATTGGTTGAATTTAGAATACGTGAAAAATATGAATAAATTATGAACACGAGAAGAACTTTATGTAAAGAGTTAATAAGCTACCCGGCTTAACATCTCTGTAATAAATCTGTCTATATTTCTTTACAATATCAGAAAATCATGCTATACTTACGCATACAAAATGGATCATTCCCGGAGTCTGCCGGAAATCATTAAGCCGGCAGCCCGTGTATTCGGGTCCTGCCTTATGTCATCATCAGGCTTCTCATAATTCGTTTACGCAGGACTAATATTATTGAAAAAGGGCAGGTTTCTGCCCGGGGAGACAGATTAATGGAACAGTTTGCAATCAGAGGCGGAAGACCCCTCACCGGTTCGGTAGCCATCAGCGGCGCGAAAAACGCGGCTCTCGGCATTCTCGCAGCAGCAGTCATGGCTGATGAAGACGTCATCATCCATAACGTTCCCGATGTGGACGACGTGAATATCCTGCTGGAAACCATCGCGGACATCGGCGCGACCGTGGAAAGACTTTCCCGCCACGACGTCAGGATCAACGGATCTACCCTGAATTCCTGCGTGGTGGACAATACCTTTATCCGGAAAATGCGCGGAGGCTATTACCTTCTGGGCGCTCTTCTCGGAAAATATCATCAGGCGGAGGTAGCCCTTCCCGGCGGATGCACCATCGGCACCCGGCCCATCGACCAGCACCTGAAGGGGTTTGAACTTTTAGGCGCCAGAACCGAGATCGTAAACGGCATGGTGGTGGCAAAGGCCGATGAGCTGGAAGGCGCCAGCATCTATTTCGATACCGTAACGGTGGGCGCCACCATCAACGTGATGCTCTCCGCGGTGTTCTCCAAGGGCCGCACGGTCCTGGAAAACGTGGCCAAGGAGCCCCATGTGGTGGACGTGGCCAGCTGCCTGAATTCCATGGGCGCGAAGATCAAAGGCGCCGGAACGGATCTCATCCGGATCGACGGCGTGGAAAAGCTGCATGGAACAGAATATACCGTTATTCCGGATCAGATCGAAGCCGGAACTTTCCTGACGGCTGCGGCCGTTACCCGGGGCGACGTTACGGTCACCAACGTGATCCCCAAGCATCTGGACTGCATTACGTCCAAGCTTCGCGACATCGGCTGCACCATTGAAGAATATGATGATGCGGTCCGTCTGTATGTAAAGAAGCCCTTAAAGGGCACAAAGATCAGGACCCAGCCTTATCCGGGATTTCCTACGGATATGCAGCCGCAGATGACGGTGGTGCTTTCCACGGTCAACGGCACTTCAACGGTCAATGAGACGATCTTCGAAAACCGACTGACCTATGTGGACGAACTGAACCGCATGGGGACCGACATTTCCGTTGAAGGCAATATCGCCATCGTCAACGGCGTGCCGAAGCTCAAAGGCGCGCAGCTTTCCGCTCCGGATTTAAGAGCCGGCGCGGCGCTGGTCACCGCAGCTCTGGCAGCGGAAGGGGATTCCGTTGTGGACGAGATCAAGTATATTTTAAGAGGCTACGAGGATTTTGCCGCTAAACTGAGACAGCTTGGCGGACGTATAGAAATGGTTTCTTCGGAAACGGAGGCAAGGAAGTTCTTTATGCAGGTGGTTTGAAAGCGTAAGGACACGGATAAACAGGATCCGTAAGGCAAAACAGGGCTGCCGGTTATGACCGGCAGCCCTGTTATTTTACGGAAACGCTGATTAAATCATTTCCCCACGCCGGATCTGGTTGCGAAACAGCTTTTTCCTTGCAGATCCATGCGTATCCTGCGGAGCAGGTATAATCATGAAAACGGCGCTTAATAAAGCAGCTGGATGGGATTCTCCATGACCGGGGTTTCGTGCTCTTTAAGGAGCGCGGCCAGGACCGCAGCGTTTTCCCGGGATTCTCCGTATTCCGAAAGGGTATTCAGAAGAGCATTGAATTCTCCGGAAGACATTGAAGACGGCCGGGTCATGGCAAGATAGAAGCCTTCATCCAGACCTTCGCGGTCCCGGATCCTGTAAAGCAGGCTGTTTCCGTGGAACGAAGGCGCCGCCAGATGGCAGAAGCTCATGACATCGTCGATGTTCCGGAAGAAAAAGACGCTGTGATTGTGGACAAAGCTTTCATCGTCCACCGGCAGAAACGGCGAGGCTTCGGAGTTATTCATGAACGGCCCGTGACGGCGGCCGGATTCGGCTTCTTCCATCGGCGCAAACTGAGCAAAGTGAGGATCCAGCTCCTCTGTTTCTTCTATGGCGGAAATGGTGATCATAAGCTCCTCCGCGTTCAGCGGGACCGCTTCGATCATCAGGGGGAATTCTTCTTCGTTAAAACCATAGCGGGAAGAGGCTTCCTGCACAACTTCATGGAACAGGTCCATGGTTGCCTGATTGCCGTATCGAAGCTCTTTCATGGTCAGCCTGCGTTCCCGCAGATCGGCTGATGTCACGATGCAGCGGATCTGATGATCATTGATTTTCTCAATACGCATGATTTGCCCTCCCTTTCATAGGTTTCTGATCGCCTTATAGTATACACGCTGAAGGATAAAAGGTAAAGAAGAAAATATTTATGACCGGCTGCCGCCGGTGGCCTTATGGCAGCAGCGGCCGTCGGTGACCCGTAAGTACTTCCCGGGAGACGCTTCCGCTTGGGTCCGGTGCCCTAGCAGTACTAAACTCAACTTCACTCTTCGAGTTCGTTTCGTTAAGTACTGAGACCGGACACACTCCCGGTTAAGTACCACAGGCTCACCTCGGCAGGGTTATGGCAGCAGCAGGCGTCGGTGGCCTTATGGCAATAGCTGCCGTCGGCAGGATTATGGCAGCGGCCGTCGGTGACCCGTAAGTACTTCCCGGGAGACGCTTCCGCTTGGGTCCGGTGCCCTAACAGTACTAAACTCAACTTCTCTCTTCGAGTTCGTTTCGTTAAGTACTGAGACCGGACACACTCCCGGTTAAGTACCACAGGGTCACCTCGGCGGGATTTTGTTTTGGTCAGGGTGTGACTTCACACAGGAGAAAGGGGCCCTGCCGGATCCGGCGGGGCCCCGGGAAAGGGTCTCTCAAAAGGGCATATCCGGAAACTCCTTTCTTAGATCAGAGAGACCCTCTCAGCCTTCCCCTTTGGGGAAGGTGGCGCGAAGCGCCGGATGAGGCTGACAATTTCCCCCGGAGGGGAGACCTCATCAGTCACCTGCGGTGACAGCTGCTTCTCTGCATAAGCAGTCACTAAACTCACCCATCGCCGTTGGCTCGTGTTCGTTAAGTGTCTGCATTACCCAGAGGGGAAGCCTTATTCCCAGCGGGGGGACCTCATCAGTCACCTGTGGTGACAGCTTCCCCAGAGGGGAAGCCTTATCTCCCAGCAGGGGGACCTCATCAGTCACCTGCGGTGACAGCTTCCCCAGAGGGGAAGCC
>JAFRVX010000008.1 GCA_017438305.1 Lachnospiraceae bacterium
AGAACCCCGCGTAATTTCCGATGGGACCCACCAGTTCCAGGCCGGGTCCGATATTGTTGAAGGTGGCTGCCACCGACGTAAAGGTCGTAGTGGTGTCAAAGCCGTCTGTGGCAACGAGCAGAAGGCTGACCAGATAGATCATCAGGTAGATGACGATATAGGCCAGCGTATTCATGACCGTCGCATGTTCTACGCTCTGCTTGTCCAGCTGGACGCGCTTTACGGTACGGGGCTGGATCATCCTTTTCAGCTCTTTCCCCACGGATTTCACGCAGATAATGAAGCGGCTGATCTTTATGCCGCCGCCGGTAGAGCCGGCGCAGGCGCCGGAAAACATGATCACCACCAGGATGGTCCGGGAATAAGTAGGCCACAGGTTGAAATCACTGGTGGCATAGCCGGTGGTGGTCATCACGGAAGCTACGCTGAAAAAGGCGTCGATGGTGTCCGCATTTCTGAAAAGGATCCCGGTCCGGCTTAAATTGATCAGGATCGTTCCGACGGCAAAGAAGTAAACCAGGATATACCATTTCACTTCCTCCATCGAAAGCGCGTCTTTGAATTTCCGCAAAAGGATCAGATAATAAAAGTTGAAGTTCAGGCCGAACAGCATCATGAAGACGGTGCAGACCACCTTGCAGAAATGGCTGTATTCCGCAAAGCTGGATCCGAGAACGCCGAAGCCGCCGGTTCCCGCCGCGCCGAAACTCATGCAGATCGCCGTGAAGGCATCCATGCCGCCGAACATCAGCAGCACAAAGCATAAGAACGTCAGGAAAATATATATCCCGTACAGCCAGATCGCGGTATCCCGAATTTTCGGTACCAGTTTGTCCACCGAAGGCCCCGGGCTTTCCGCCCTTAAGAGATACAGCTTCTGTCCTCCGGCACCTGCCAGGGGGAGGATCGCCATCATAAAGACCAGGACGCCCATACCGCCGATCCAGTGGGAAAAGCTCCGCCAGAACAGCATGCATTTATCCAGCGCTTCTACGTTCAGCAGGATGCTGGCGCCGGTGGTCGTGAAGCCGGAAACCGTCTCAAACAGCGCATCCAGATAGCTGGGGATCTGTCTGGTCAGATAAAAAGGCAGGGCCCCGATGGCTGACAGCAGAAGCCAGGAAAGCGCTGTAACGACAAAGCCCTCCCGGGCAAAAAATGTGGTACTTTTCGGCTTCCTCAGGATCAGGATCAGGCCGGGGATGGCTTCCAGAGCCGCGACGATCAGGAAATATAAGGCGCTGGATTCGGAATAGACCAGGCCGATCAGGGCCGGAAACAGCATCAGTCCGGCTTCGATCTCCATCAGACAGCCGAGAAGATAAATGATCATTGAAAGATTCATAAGCGCTCCAGTCAGCCATCAATAATATTGGCCAGGTCTCTGATACCGGGGTTAGTCGTCAGGAGGATAATGGTATCTCCTTCTTCCAGCGTATCCTGTCCGGAGGGGGTGATATGCCTGCCCTTCCGGGTGATGGAAGCGATCAGCAGGCCTTTTTTCAGTCTCATGTCCATTAAGGGGATGCCGGTGATGCCTTCTCTTTTATGGACCTCGAACTCCATGGCCTCAACCTTTCCGTCAGCCAGCTGATACAGAGTCTCGGCATTATTGCCCTGGGCGTTCTCCAGTGCCCGGACGTATTGTACGATGCTCTCGGCCGTTATGTTTTTAGGATAGATGACAGAACCGATGTTCAGCCGGTCCACCACTTCCTCAAAATCGGTGCGGCTGATCTTGGAGACGATCTTGGCCTTTGAAACGGAAGAAGCATAAAGGGAAAGCATGATATTGACTTCATCCAGGCTCGTCAGACACACAAAGGCATCAGTCCTGTCCAGCCCCTCTTCCGCCAGAAGCTGTTTGTCGGTGCAGTCGCCGCATACGATCTCGGCATCCGGAAACTTATCTGAAAGTTCGTCGCATTTAACTCTGTCCCGGTCAATGATCTTTACCTGGACGCCTTCATGAAGCAGCATGCCGGTCAGATACTGGGCTGTAGCGGAGCCGCCCCCGATCAGACAGTTGCGGACCGGCTTCTGCCGGAGCTTCAGTTTCTGCAGAACGTCACGCATCCGGTTCATGGGGATCATGACGGAGATCTTGTCACCTGCAAGCAGCGTGGTATTTCCGGAGGGGATCTCGGCTTCACCGTCCCGCTCCCGGATGCAGACCAGCATATTGCTCTTCATCATGCTGCCGATCTCGAACATGTTGTGACCGTTTAAAGGAGAATCGGATTCCACCCGGAAGCACAGCATGCTGACCTGGCTCTTTTCAAAATAGTCCACGTCCAGTGCAGAGGGTATCTGCAGAAGGCGGAATATATTGGCGGCAGCGGCCATTTCCGGATTGATCACCATGGAAAGCCCCAGTTCATCCTTCAAAAAGTCCGTATCTTCGTTATATTCCGGATCCCGGACCCGGGCAATGACCTGGCAGCGTGAAGCTTTCCGCGCCACGAGGCAGGAAAGCATGTTCCGTTCGTCATAACCGGTCACCGCGATCAGCAGGTCCGCCGTATCCACGCCGGCCCGCTTCAGTACCCGGTAGGTCGTCCCGTTTCCGTACACGGCCTGAACGTCCAGGGTATTGATCAAAGCCTCTACGCTGGACCGGTCCGTATCAACGATCGTAATATTATGATTCTCTTTTCTGAGCTGTTTAGCCAGTGCCGTACCGACTTTTCCGCACCCGACAATAATAATATCCATACTTTCGGACTCCTTACGGTTACGAAGAAATATAAATTTTATTTTACTACAGGCGGCTTCCGGTGTCAACAAATCTAAGGAAACACTGAATAAATCAAGAAACAGGGTCGTCCTGAAAAACGAGACAGGGACAGATCCTTTCAAAAATATCATGAAACTATGGATTTCATTTTGCCGGAATTGTGTTATAATCATAGAGTCGTTTTTTCGAAGCAGCCCTTTTTAACCCTTAATCACCGGAAGGATGACCGGCGCGAAAAAATCCTGAGAAGTTTTATTGCTGCCGGCCCGAATATAAGCTATACATGAAGAACAAAAAGAAACTTCGTCTCTCATCTTCACAGATGATCATATTCAGCTTTTTTGCCATGATACTGGTGGGAACGCTTCTTCTTATGCTCCCCGTCTCCTCCAGAAGTCGTGTCTGGACGCCTTTCTCCGATGCCATTTTCACGGCGGTCTCCGCCTCCTGCGTCACGGGACTGGTGGTGCAGGACACCGCAACCTACTGGAGTCTTTTCGGGCAGACCGTTCTGCTGCTTCTGATCCAGATCGGCGGTCTTGGGGTCGTCACCATGGCCCTGGCCATTACCATCGCCTCCGGAAAGCGCATCGGCATCAGGGCCCGCAGTTTTCTGCAGGACGCCGTTTCCGCGCCGAACGTGGGCGGCATCGTAAAGCTGACCGGTTTTATCCTGAAGATCACCTTCTCGATAGAACTGATCGGAGCCGCTGTACTGGCAACGGTCTTCATACCGGAATTCGGCATCATAAAAGGCCTCTGGTACTCCCTCTTCCATTCCGTTTCCGCCTTCTGCAACGCCGGCTTCGACCTGATGGGCATCAACGGGAAGTTTTCTTCCCTGACAGCTTTTCAGGATCAGCCGGTGGTTGTGATAACCGTTTCTCTTCTGGTGATCATCGGCGGCATCGGTTTCCTGGTCTGGAGAGATTTCAGGGATCACCGCTTCCGCCTGAAAAAATACCGCATGCAGAGCAAGGTCGTCCTGGTGATGTCTGCGCTCCTTCTGGTGGGTCCGACCATTATTTTCTTTTTCCAGGAATTTACCGAGGGCAGCATCCTTCACCGGATCGGTCTCTCCTGGTTTCAGTCCATGACCGCCAGGACCGCCGGCTTCAACACAGCGGATCTTCCTTCCATGAGCGAAGCCGGTCTGTTTTTGATGATCGGGCTGATGCTGATCGGCGGATCACCGGGATCCACGGCCGGCGGCATGAAAACCACCACTTTCGCTGTCCTGCTTTCCAATATGCGGTCCGTTTTCAGAAGACGTGATGACGTCGTATTCTTTTTGCGAAGGATCGACAAGGAAAGCATCCGGAACGCTTCTACCATTGCCACGATGTATATCCTGCTGTTTTCCGCAGGAGGATGTCTGATCAGTCTGATCGAAGGCCTGCCCCTTCTGACCTGCCTGTATGAGGCAGCCTCCGCCGTCGGCACCGTCGGCGTGACGCTGGGGATCACCCCGAATGTGGGCCATATCAGCCGGGCGATCCTGATCATTCTGATGTATCTTGGCCGTGTGGGCGGTCTGACGATCATCTTCGCTGCCGTTTCGGCGGACAAAAAGCGGCTGTCCAAATATCCGCTGGAGAAACTGACGGTAGGGTAAACATTCAGCTGTCAATGCTGTTAAAACTTAACGGGAATACCCGGATATATTCAATTTACAGGAGTTTTATATGAAATCCATACTTGTACTCGGCCTGGGCCATTTCGGAAAACACATTGTGAATAAACTGAACGAACTGAACTGCCAGATCATGGCGGTGGACATCGATGAAGACCGGGTAAATGAAGTCCTGAACCTGGTGGACAACGCCCAGATCGGCGATACCACGAATGTAGATTTCCTTAAAGGCCTCGGCATCGGCAACTTCGACACCTGTATCGTGACCATTACAGAGGATTTTCAGGCTTCTCTGGAGACCACTTCCCTGCTGAAGGATCTCGGCGCGAAGCATGTGGTTTCCCGGGCGTCTTCCAGTATCCAGCAGAAATTCCTGTTAAGAAACGGCGCCGATGAAGTGGTCTATCCGGAAGAACAGCTGGCCGCCTGGACCTGCATCCGGTGCACCTCCGAAAATGTTTTTGATTATATCGATCTGGGGAACAACCGGGCTATTTATGAGGTCTCCGTCCCTGCCGAATGGGATCAGAAAACCGTAGCCGAGCTGAGGGTCCGGCCCAAGTACGGCATCAATATCCTGGCCATCCGGGATGATGGGGATCTGAACGTGAACGTCCGGCCCGAGACCGTGATGCGCTTCGGCACCACTGTGCTGATACTCGGAGAAAGCGATAAGATCTCCAGCTATTTCAGACTGAATGAGTAAAGACGTTTCAAATGATCTTCAGGCTGATTGCAGCGGTTCATCTGTCAACCGGGCTGTTTGCATCAGTCAAATAAAACAGAAAAAGCCGCTGCCCGGAGATGCTCCGAAGCAGCGGCTTTTTCAATTATGTCTAAACCCTTTCAGTTACATTTCTTTATCACAGGTTCTCCGGCAAAGTGAAATGTCCGGGGAGCCCGTTCACCATGATGGGCGTCAGCTCTGACTGGATCAGCGGCCTGGCGTAGTCCAGGAACTCCCGGGTGACGTAGTTGCCCTCCTTATTGATCCAGTGACGGGGGACTTTCTTTTCAATATTGGCGATGTTATGAACGTCTGCCACGTCTGTAATGCACATGTACGGATCCTGGGAAACCCGTTTCAGGACGATCATACAGCCCGTATGGCCTTCAAAAGCGGCCTTGATGGCGGCTCCGCCCACCTGGTAGGCTTCTTCCACGTCGGTTCTCGAAACGATGTGGGCACCGCAGCGCTGCAGGGTGGAAAGCTCGATAAAACGGGTCTTGCATTTCAGTTCATGGCCCAGATAATCCGCAAGATGCTGCCCGGCGCCGGAAAGGATCTTGTGTCCGAAGGCATCCTCTCCCGCCGTACTGCTTAAAAGCTCTGAATAGAAGACCGTTCCTTTGGTATCGGTAACGCCCTCGGAGATGGCAATGACGATGGTCTGCTTTCTCTTCTGCAGTTCCAGAACGGAATTCTTTACTTCCTCCATGGAAAACGGTACTTCCGGCAGATAGATCAG
>JAFRVX010000077.1 GCA_017438305.1 Lachnospiraceae bacterium
CATGAGCATTGACTCCTTAGGTATAGGTTGGTTTGGCGATTGACATTATACCAGAAAAGGGAGGTCAATGCTCTTTTTATTTGAATCTCCCGAAGAATCAAGGTTTTTGAACTATAAACAGGTAGTGAACTTTACACTACCCGGAGGCCGCAGGAGGAAGATATATGTTATTTGACGAAAAAGAAAACCGGGATGATCCGGATATTTTCGAGAAGGCACAGGAGGATCCCGGAGCATCAGCGCTGGAGGTGACGGACTATACGGATCCGGTGTGTCCCTTTGACGCCTCCATGTGGACGGGCATGCCTCAGGAGACCGTGCCGGTCATGCGGGTCGTGGAGAAATCCGAAGAATACTTAAGCCGCGATGATTTTAAAGGGGCTGAAAAGCATCTTTTATACTGGCTGGATTCCGCGAAAGCCTTCCGGGATATCCGCGGCGCCTTCTTTGTGCTGAACGAGCTGGTGGGCTTTTACCGTAAGTCCGGCAATGAAAAACGGGCCAGGGAAGTCATCGCCGAAGCCTTCTCCCTGACGGAAGATGAGCGGATCGGGAAAGACTCTACCGGTGCGGCGACGCTGTTTGTCAACGCGGCGACGGCTTACAAATCCTTTGACAAGTCGGAGGAAGCCCTGCCCCTTTTCAAAAAGGCCCAGGAGATCTATGAAAGAGATCTGAAACCCGGAGAATGGAAGCTCGGAGGCTTGTACAACAACATGGCCCTTTCCTATGCGGATCTGGGGCTGTATGATGAGGCGGAGGCCTATTTCTTTAAGGCCATCGAACAGATGAAGCAGGTGAAAAACGGCGAGCTGGAACAGGCGGTCACTTACCTGAATCTGGCGGATATCCAATACGAGGATGATCCGAAGATCGCGGAATACCTGGACCTGGCGGAGCGTTTTCTGAATACGGAAACACTGCCCAGGGACAGTTACTATGCCTATATGGTCGATAAATGCGCCCCGGTCTTTGAAAGTTACGGAAGAACGGCTTTCGCAGAGGAGCTGATGAGAAGAAAAGAGGCCATCATTTGAGCGGGCCGCTGACCGGCCTGGCGCTTTCTGAAGGCTTCTACCGTGAGTATGGCGAACCCATGCTGAAAAAACAGTTTCCGGAACTTTTCCCCAAGGCGGCGGCCGCTTTTCTCGGCAGCGGTTCCGAAGTCCTGGGCTATGACGATGAGGTTTCCCGCGACCATGATTTTGAGCCGGGCTTCTGCCTCTTTCTTCCGGGAGAAGATGTCATCAGCCGCCGGGAGGCTTTCCTTCTGGAACGGGCCTATGCAGATCTTCCGAAAACCTACAGGGGAGTTGAACGGCAGAAGCTGAATCCGGTGGGCGGCGCCCGGCACGGGGTCATGCGGCTTGGGACGTTTCTCAAAAAAACCATCGGCAGGGAAGAGCCGGCCCTGACCATTCAGGAATGGCTTACCGTTCCCGAGCAGGCTTTTCTGGAGGTGACGGCGGGAAAGGTGTTTTCCGATGAAAGCGGCTTTCTGACCCGGGTCCGGGAGGACCTTTATTATCTGCCGGAAGAAATCGCCGTAAAAAAACTGGCCGGGAACCTTTTATATGCCGCCCAGAGCGGCACCTACAATTATCGCCGGTGCCTGGAGCACGGCGAGGAAGCGGCGGCCCAGCTGGCTCTGTTTTCCTTTGCGGAAGCGGCCATGCACTGCTGCTTCATCCTTTCCGAAAAGTACATGCCCTATTTCAAATGGCGCTTCAGAGCCTTTGACGGACTGGAGGCTTTCCAGGATCTTAAGCAGGCCTTCGAAGGCCTGATCCTTCTGGACAACAGACAGGAAAACAGAGAACCCAAGGAAGAAAAGATCGGCCTGATCCTGAAACGGATCCTGAAGGCGTCCGGATTTCCGGAAGAGACGGACGCCGGGAAGGCGGCCTATGAACTGAATGACAGCATCCGGGACCACGAGATCCGGGAACTGAACATCCTGGCGGCGGTGTCGTGAGACAGTTTAAGAAAAAATACCAACAGATAAACCAAAACAGTTACCCGGGTGATCAACATGCACCTGGAAAGCATCTCCGGCAGAGTGCCGGGAAAGGAGGAGCCTGTGAGCTACAGTGAAAAGACCCTTGCTCAGTTTTCAACGCTTCTTTCAGAGAAGGTATCGGTCCCCGGAGGGGGCGGAGCAGCCGCTCTGGCGGGAGCCCTGGCGGCGGCTTTAGGGTCCATGACAGGCCGTTTTACCGTGGGGAAGAAGCGGTACGCAGCGGTGGAAGAAGAGATTCAGGCCTGTATCGAAGCCTGCGCCGGCCTGAGGATAAAGCTGCTCGAAAAGATCGATGAGGACGCGGAGGCCTTTGAACCCCTGTCCAGAGCCTACGGGCTTCCGAAGGACGCCGAAAACCGGGAGGAGATCCTGGAAAAATGTCTTAAGGACGCGGCAAAAGCCCCGGCAGAGATCGCCGCGCTTTCCAAAGAAGTCATAGACCATGCAGACGTTCTGGCTCATAAAGGCAGTACGCTCATGGTTTCCGACGCGGGCTGCTCAGCCGTACTGGCCAAGGCGTCGTTCCAGGCGGCGGTCCTGAACGTATACGTCAATACCCGGCTCATGAAGGACCGGGAAGCAGCGGAAAAACTGAATGAGGAAATGAGGAAACTGGAAGAAAACTGCCTGGAAAAGGCAGATGAAATTTATGCTTATGTGGCAGAAAGGCTGAAATAATATGGCTGAAAGATTATCTGGCGCTCCTGTGGCGAAAGCCCTGGATAAGGAAACAAAAGAACGGGCGGACAGCCTCGCGGAAAAAGGCATTCAGCCCACCCTGGCAGTGCTCCGGGTCGGAGAAAACGACGCCGACATTTCCTATGAGAAGAATATCATCAAAAAGGCTTCCAAAAACGGGATCGCCGTGAAACAGGTGATCCTTCCGGAAAACGTGGAAAATGACGCCTTTTTTGAGGTGCTGGATTCGCTGAACCAGGATGCGGCCGTGCACGGCATCCTGATGTTCAGACCCCTTCCGGCGCATCTGGACGGCGAGCGGGCCAGGACCGGGATCGCCGCGGAAAAGGACGTGGACGGCTGTTCGGATCTGTCTCTGGCGGGCGTATTTATCGGGAAGGAACTGGGGTTCGCTCCCTGTACCGCCCAGGCCGTCATCGAACTGTTGGACTTTTATAACATCGACCTTAAGGGGAAGGACGTCTGCCTGGCCGGCCGGTCTCTGGTGGTGGGCAAGCCGCTGTCTTCTCTGTGTACGAACCGGCATGCCACCGTCGACCTCTGCCACAGCCGGACGACGGACCTTCCGGGCCATGCCAGACGCTCGGATATCCTGATCACCGCCATCGGCAGGGCCGGCTTCTTTACCGCCGATTACGTCGATCCCGAAAAAGGACAGATCGTCATTGACGTCGGCATGAATACGGACGAAGAAGGAAAACTCTGCGGAGACGCGGTCTATGATGAGCTGGAGCCCCTGGTCAAGGCCATTACCCCGGTGCCGGGCGGCGTGGGCAGCGTGACCACGGCGGTGCTGATGCGCCACGTGGTTGAAGCCTGCGAAAGAACGACCCGGTAAATCAACAGAACAACAACCCGGTAAAACCAACGGAACCTTAAAGAATCAGCACAGGACAGATATCAAAACAGAAGAGAACCCCGTAAAAAGCCGCTGAGGCTGCGTGCCCGGGCTGTCCCTTATATATACTTTTTCAGGACGACGTACAGCCGGCCTTTTCTGGAGGTGCCGTCAATACCTTCATAGATGGCTTTGCCGTATCCCCGGACGTTCAGCACGTCGCCCTCCTTCAGATGGGCGCTTAAGCTCGTGACCACCTGGGAATTGACAAAAACCAGTTCCCGGGTGAACAGAAGTGCGGCTTTGGTGCGGGATTCTTTAATAAAGGCGGCAACAACAGCGTCCAGTCTTTCCGAAGGCACGTTCAGCCGGACCTCTTCAAAGGAAGGCTTCAGCTCGGGAATGTCCGAATCGGCCTCCCGGACCGTGACGTCCGTGTGACGGATGTGCGTAAGCGTCTCTTTGATAAAATCGGCGATGCTGTCCAGGCAGAAGAGCCAGGCTCTTGTTTCATGGATGACGATGTCTCCGGTAAGACTTCTGTCGATGCCGGTATTCAGGACCGCGCCAAGGTAATCCCGATGGGAAAGCGTTTCGGAAAAACGGTCGGAAACCGGGGCGATCTCCAGGACCTTTACCGGATAGTCCGGCTCATAGCCCAGTTCTTCAGAAGAGCCGAAGACCGCGATCTTCCGCTCCGAATCTTCCGAAGGACCGTAAAGAAAGGCAGGGACCGGGAAGGTGTTTTTCATCTTCAGGAAAAGATCCTGCTCCGGCAGGCTCAGAAAGCCGGAAAAGGTATAGGAAAACCGTTTGTCCGCCTGAGCGGCCAGGTCCTCAAAACGTGATTTTAAAAGCGTTGTATTATCCATAAATGTTATCTTAGCAGACCAAAGAGCGTATGTAAATCAGTTTGTCTTTTCAGACCGGTGTCTTCATGCTAGAATCTGCATAAAAAAGAACCGGCTGTCACGAATGACAAGTGAAAGGAGTCTTTATGAAACTGAAAGACATTTATAATGAGAAGGGAAGACAGACCCTGATCGACAACGGGTATGAAGTGCCTCAGTACGATCGGGAAGCCATGAAGGCGCGGACCTTTGAAAACCCGGTATGGATCCATTTCGGCGCCGGAAACATCTTCCGGGCCTATCAGTGCGACCTGATGGAACAGCTCCTCAATAAGGGCGAGTTCGACAGGGGCGTCATCGTTGCGGAAGCCTACGATTATGACATTATCGATAAGGCTTACCGGCCCTACGACAACCTGACCCTGTCCGTGGTGCTCCACGCCGACGGCAGGACCGAAAAGAAGATCATCGGCTGCCTTACGGAAAGCCTGAAGGCCGACTTTACCTTTAAGGAAGACTGGAGCCGGCTGCAGGACATCTTCAGAAATCCCAGCCTGCAGATGGTGACCTTCTCCATCACGGAAAACGGCTATGAGCATCCGGAAGAGGATATGGCCAGAGGATTTGAAGCCATTCTTACGATGGGCAAGGTAACGGCCCTTCTTTACGACCGGTTTAATGCAGGCGCCTGCCCCATCACCCTCCAGTCCCAGGACAACGTGTCCAACAACGGAGACAAGGTCAGAGAAGCCGTCATCGCCTATGCCCGGTGCTGGCACAACATCGGCCTGGTTCCTGAGGAATTCGTTTCTTATGTGCAGGATGAGGAAAAGGTTTCCTATCCCTTAAGCATGATCGACAAGATCACCCCCAGACCGGACCCGCGGGTCCAGAAAATGCTGGCGGATGAAGGCTTTAAGGATAATGGATGGATCGAGACAGACCGTCATTCCTTTACCGCTCCCTTTGTCAATTCGGAGGAAGTCGGCTACCTGGTCATGGAGGACCGGTACGTCAACGGCCGTCCGCCCTTTGAAAAGGTCGGCGTGATCTTCACGGACAGAGAGACCGTGGAGAAGACAGAGCGCATGAAGGTGGGTACCTGCCTGAATCCGCTTCATGTGGCCCTTTCCATTTACGGCTGCATGATGGGCTTCAAGCTGGTTTCCGATATCATGGCGGACCCGGATCTCTTAAGCTATCTGGAGCACATCGGCAACGATGAAGGCCTGCCGGTCTGCGAGAGCCCCGGTATTCTGGATCCGAAGAAGTTCATGGATGAATGCCTCTACGTCCGCTTCCCCAACGTCTATGTTCCGGATACGCCCCAGCGTATAGCCGTGGATACCTCCACCACCATCGGCATCCGTTTCGGCGGGACCCTGGAGCGGCATCTGGCCAACGGAAAAGACCTGAACGAGCTCACCTACATTCCGCTTCTTTTCGCAGGCTATGCCCGTTACTTAAAGGGCCTGACGGACGATCTGGAGCCCTTTACCTGCTCGCCCGACGACCGTCTGCCCATCTATCAGCCCATCGTGGCGGGCCTGGAAGTCAGGGAAGGCGATCAGGACTTCTCCTGCCTGAAGGAACTCTTCAAGCACAGCGAGACCTTCGGCATCGATATTTACGCCTGCGGCCTGGGACCGAAGGTGGAAGAAATGGCCAAAGAGCTTTACCAGGGCAAAGGCGCCATCAGACGCACTCTGCATAAATACGTGACGAAGGACGAGAAGTAAGCCGGTAAGGACGATGATCCCGGTGAGATTTCTAAAGAATTTTGAAAAACTTTTTAAAAACCATTCAGAAATTCATGAGAAATTTCTGATGTACAGGAGGGTTTTCCGGTGTTATATTAACTGCGGAAGTCACCCCTTTATAAATGCTCCTTTTATAAAGGAAAAAAGGAAACCCCAGACAACATAAATGAAGGAGGATGCTGCATATGGCAGAAATCAGAAGACCCGATGATATGGTCAGGATCACTACCCCCGAACTTGCGGAGGCATTTATTGAAGAACAGATTCAGGCAATTAACGAACAGGTCGGCCCGGACGGAAAAGTCCTTCTGGCTTTATCCGGCGGCGTAGATTCCTCTGTTTGCGCAGCCCTTTTGCTTAAGGCTATCGGCGACCGCCTGATCTCCGTCCATGTCAATCACGGTCTGTTAAGAAAAGGCGAGCCGGAGCAGGTCATCGAAGTTTTCAGGAACCAGCTGAAGGCCAATCTCGTCTACGTCGACGCCACCGACCGTTTCCTGGACAAACTGGCAGGCGTTTCCGATCCCGAAGAAAAGCGCCACATCATCGGCAATGAGTTTATCGAAGTTTTCGCTGAAGAAGCCCGCAAGGCGGAAGGCGTTGACTTCCTGGGACAGGGAACCATCTGGCCCGATATCCTTGAAAGCGAAGCCGGCATCAAGGCGCATCACAACGCCGGCGGCCTTCCCGATGATATCAAAGACCGTTTTGAACTGGTAGAGCCCGTTAAGATCCTTTTCAAGGATGAAGTCCGCTGTGTCGGCCGTGCCCTGGGTCTCCCCGAGTCCATGGTCGAACGTCAGCCCTTCCCGGGCCCCGGTTTAGGCGTCCGCTGCGTCGGCGCGATCACCCGCGACCGTCTGGAAGCCGTCCGTGAATCCGACGCCATCCTTCGGGAAGAATTCGACAACGCCGGTCTTGCCGGCAAGGTCTGGCAGTACTTCACCGTCGTTCCGCCCTTTACCTCCACCGGCATCAAGGACGGCAAGAGATGCGACGACTGGATGGTCATCATCCGCGCCGTCAACTCCGTTGACGCCACCGCTGCCACCGTCGAAGAGATCCCCTATGAACTCCTCTTCAGGATCCGCGACCGGATCTTCAAAGAAGTCAAGGGCGTCAACCGCGTGCTTTACGATCTTTCGACCAAAGAACCCGCAACCATCGAGTACGAATAATAACATCGATCTCGGAAACCCTGTATTTATGCGGGTTGCAAGC
>JAFRVX010000078.1 GCA_017438305.1 Lachnospiraceae bacterium
CTATATCACCCCCCGCGCCGAGTCTAACAAGGAAACCGACGATAAGGATGACAAAGGCACCTATATCAGACGGGAGCGCTTCTACGGCACCACCGAGAGAAGCTTCTATGTAGGCGAGCAGGTGAAGGAAGAGGATATTAAGGCCAGATTTGAAGACGGCATCTTAAAGATCAGCATTCCGAAGAAACCGGCGGTTCCTGAAGTCCAGGAAGAAAAGTACATCGCCATCGAATAAGGAAAAACCTCGGATCCCGGAAAATCCGGATCCCGGCGGAGACGCTCGGCAAAAGCCGGGCGCCTTCTTTTTTTGCCGATTTTATTTGAATATTTCCCTCTCTGGTGCTATAATGTTAACCTAGTATGCACAGGAGGCCCTGAATGAGCTTATTTACCAAACTTTTCGGAACTCACAGTGAGAAAGAGATCAAGAGACTGCGGCCCACCCTCCAGAAGATCCTGGATCTGCGGCCGGCTATGATGGCTTTGAGCGACGAAGCCTTAAGAGCGAAAACCGATGAATTCAAAAAGCGTTATCAGGACGGGGAAACCCTGGACGAACTGCTTCCGGAAGCCTATGCGGTCATGAGGGAAGCCACCAGGAGATGCATCAATCAGGAGCATTTTGAAGTTCAGCTTATCGGCGGCATCGTCCTTCATCAGGGACGCATCGCCGAAATGAAGACCGGTGAAGGCAAGACCCAGACGGCCCTGCTTCCGGCTTATCTGAATGCCCTTTCCGGCAAGGGCGTCCACGTGGTCACGGTAAACGATTACCTGGCCTCCCGTGACGCGGACTGGATGGGACAGATGCACCGTTTTCTGGGCCTTACGGTGGGCTGCGTGCTGAACGGCTCCACGGCCGAGGAACGGCAGCGGGCCTATGCCTGCGACGTTACCTATGTCACGAATAATGAACTGGGCTTCGATTATCTTCGTGACAACATGGTCATCTATAAGAAACAGCTGGTGTTGAGAGACCTGAACTTTGCCATCATCGACGAAGTGGACTCCATCCTGATCGATGAAGCCCGTACGCCGCTTATCATTTCCGGCCAGTCCGGAAAATCCACCCAGCTCTACGAGGTCTGCGACAACCTGGCGAAACGCCTGATCCGCGGCGAAAACCTGGTGGAGCGCTCCAAGATGGATATCATCATGGGAGAGGAAGAAAAGGAATCCGGCGACTTCCAGGTCAATGAGAAGGAAAAGACCGTCAACCTGACGGCCCAGGGTATCGAGAAAGTCGAAAAATATTTCCAGATCGACAACTACGCGGATCCGGACAACCTGGAACTGCAGCACAATATGCAGCTGGCGCTGCGCGCGAATTACCTGATGTTCCGGGACCAGGATTACGTGGTCAAGGACAACGAGGTGCTGATCGTCGATGAATTCACCGGCCGCATCATGCCGGGCCGGCGCTACTCTGACGGCCTCCATCAGGCCATTGAAGCCAAGGAACACGTCAAGGTGAACCGGGAATCGAAGACCCTGGCCACCATCACCTTCCAGAACTTCTTCAATAAATACGATAAAAAGTGCGGCATGACCGGTACCGCCCTTACCGAAGAGACGGAATTCCGGAATATCTACGGCATGGACGTGGTGGAGATCCCCACCAACGTTCCCGTCATCCGTCAGGACCTGGACGACGCAGTCTACAAGACCAAGGCGGAAAAATACCGGGCGGTGGTCAACGAGGTCAAGCGGGCCCATGCCACGGGCCAGCCTATCCTGGTGGGCACCATCACCATCGAAGTTTCCGAGCTGCTGTCCCAGATGTTAAGGAAAGAAGGCATTAAGCACAACGTGCTGAACGCCAAGTTCCATGAGATGGAAGCGGAGATCGTTTCCCAGGCAGGCCGCAAGGGCGCTGTCACCATCGCCACCAACATGGCCGGCCGTGGTACCGATATCAAGCTGGGCGGTACCAATACCTTCGTACAGGACGGAGAGGAGCTTACCAATAACCGGACGGATGAAGAGGTCTTGAAGGAAAGAGAAGAAGTCAGAGCCCTGGGAGGCCTGAAGATCATCGGCACCGAACGCCATGAAGCCCGCCGTATCGACAACCAGTTAAGAGGCCGTTCCGGACGTCAGGGCGACCCCGGCGAGACCCGGTTCTACATCTCCCTGGAAGACGATCTGATGCGTCTTTTCGGCGGCGAGCGGATGATGTCCATGTTCAACACCCTGGGCGTTCCCGACGGCGAGCAGATCGAGCACAAGATGCTGTCCTCCGCCATCGAAAGGGCTCAGAAGCGGATCGAATCCAACAACTATTCCGTGCGTGAAAACCTGCTGAAGTACGATGAAGTCATCAACGAACAGCGGGAGATCATCTATAAGGAACGCCGCCAGGTGCTGGACGGAGAATCCATGCGGGACGTGGTCATGAAGATGGTGACCGACGTCGCCGAACAGGAAGTGAACCGCAGCATCAACGAAGACATGTCGCCTGATGAGTGGGATCTCCAGGAGCTGAACCATAATCTGGTGCAGAACATCCCCATGGAGCCGGTGCTGCTTACCGAGGATGAATTCAGGGGCATGAACAAGAATAAGTTAAGCCACCTGATCAAGGAAAGAGCCATCAAGCTTTACGAGAAGAAAGAAGCCGAATTCCCGGAGATCGAGCAGATGCGTGAACTGGAGCGGGTAGTGCTGCTCCGGGTCATCGACCGGCACTGGATGGACCACATCGACGACATGGACCAGTTAAGGCAGGGCATCGGCCTGATGGCCTACGGCAACCGGGATCCGCTGACGGAATACCGCATGGCCGGGTTCGACATGTTCAACGACATGATGGCCGGCATCAGGGAAGATACGGTGCGGTCGATCTACAACGCCCGCGTCGAACAGCCTGAAGAACGGAAGATGGTGGCAAAGATCACCGGCACCAACAAGGACGAGACCGTGACGAAGAAGCCCACGAGGCGGGCTTCCGCGAAGATTTATCCCAATGATCCCTGTCCCTGCGGTTCCGGAAAGAAATACAAGAACTGCCACGGAAGACCCGGCGCTCCGGCGCTGCCGTGACGCGCAAAGATTTTTGAAAGTCAATCAGGAAAGCATAAAAAAAAGGAGACGGACCCATGGTTGAGTTTGACCAGTATAAATACAGCCTGTCCCAGTACCAGGAGCCGCTGAAGGAGCTGAAATCCGCCCTGCAGCTGGATCAGAAAAAAGAACAGATCGCCGAGCTTTCCATGTATATGGAGGATCCCAATTTCTGGAACGATCCGGAAAAGTCGGGAGAGATCACCAAAAAACTGAAGAACCTGCAGGATACCGTGAAGGAATTTGATGCCCTGGAGCAGCAGTTCGAAGATATCGGCACCCTGATCGAAATGGGCATCGAAGCCGAGGACGCGGACTTGGTGGAGGAAGTGGCGGCCGAAATGGAGGATTTCAAGGAGAAATTCGACACCCTCCGGACCACCACGCTGCTGTCCGACGAATTCGACCACAACGACGCCATCCTGAAGCTGAACGCCGGAGCCGGCGGTACCGAGGCCTGCGACTGGGCCGGCATGCTGTACAGGATGTATACCCGCTGGGCTGAAAAGAAGGGCTATTCCATTGAAGTCCTGGACTATCTGGACGGCGACGAGGCGGGCATCAAGTCCGTTACCATCCAGATTACCGGAGAGAACGCCTACGGGTATCTGAGATCGGAGCACGGCGTCCACCGCCTGGTGCGCATCTCCCCCTTCAACTCCGTGGGCAAGCGCATGACCTCCTTTGTGGGCTGCGACATCATGCCGGTGATCGATCAGTCCGTTGACGTGGAGATAAAAGACGATGATCTGAAGATCGACGTCTACCGTTCCTCCGGCGCCGGCGGCCAGCACATCAACAAAACGTCCTCCGCGGTCCGGATCACCCATATTCCCACGGGCATCGTGGTGGCCTGCCAGAACGAGCGCTCCCATTTCCAGAACCTGGACAAGGCCATGGAAATGCTGAAAGCCAAGCTGTATCTTCTGAAGAAGGAAGAGAACGAACGGGAGCTGTCCAACATCCGGGGCGAGGTCATGGAAAACGGCTGGGGTTCCCAGATTCGTTCCTATGTCTTCCAGCCCTATACCATGGTAAAGGACCTGAGGACCGGTGAAGAGACCGGCAACATTTCCGCGGTTATGGACGGCGCTCTGGATCCCTTTATGAACGCCTATCTTAAATGGATCCACCGGGATACCACCCAGGAAGCATAAAAAAATATGACAAGAATCTATGAAACTTTTTCTCCCGAAGAGACCAGAGCCCTGGGGAAGTCCCTGGGGCTTAAGGCTTCTCCGGGAGATATCGTCTGTCTGAACGGAGACCTGGGCACCGGAAAAACGGTGTTGACGAAGGGGTTTGCCGAAGGCCTGGATATTCAGGACGACGTGGTATCGCCTACCTTCACCATTATCCGGGAGTATACGGACGGCCGCCTTCCCCTGTATCATTTCGACGTTTACCGGATCGGGGATATTGACGAGATGGATGAACTGGGCTATGAGGAATATTTCTTCGGAGAAGGCGTGACCCTGATCGAATGGTCCAACCTGATCGCGGAGCTCATTCCGAACAGGGCGCTCCGCATCCTGATCGAGAAGGATCCCGCAAAAGGCGACGACTACCGGAAGATCACCATAAGGCAGCCGGAAGGCTGATAAAAGGAAACTCATTATGAAAATTCTGGGCATAGAAAGCGCGTCGACGACCGCGTCGGCCGCCCTGATCGAAGACGGGGTCCTGCTTTCCGAGTGCACCTCAAACTATAAAAAGACCCATTCCGAGACCCTGCTTCCCATGATAAGCGAGGTCCTTTCCATGACGGAAACGGAACCGAAGGACCTGGACGCCATAGCGGTATCCGCCGGCCCCGGCTCCTTTACGGGCCTCCGGATCGGCGCGGCTACGGCAAAGGGCCTGGCCTTTTCTCTGAATATTCCTGTGATCCCGGTGCCGACGCCGGATGCCATGGCCTACGGCAATTTCGGCTCGGCCTTCATTCTCTGTCCGGTCATGGACGCGAGACGGGACCAGATCTATACGGGCCTTTACGAATTTGACCATGAGCAGTTCATCGTCCGTCAGGAAGCTTCCGCCCTGTCCTATGAGGAGCAGGTGAGAAACGCGGAGGCGGCAGCCCGGGAGACCGGGAAAAGGATCCTGTATCTCGGGGACGGCCTTATGGTCTATGAAGCGAAGATCCGGGAAGTTTCCTCCCTTGAACCCTGCTTTGCGCCGGCCAACGTGCGTTTCCAGCGGGCAGCCTCCGTGGCGGCCCTGGGCCTGAAGCGTTTTCAGGAAGGCGTCAGAGAAAGCGCGGAGAGCTTCCTGCCGGTATATTTAAGAAAATCCCAGGCGGAACGGGAACGGGAAGCCATGGGACTTCCTTTGGGAGAAACGACGATATGATCACGATCCGCCGGATGAGACCGGAAGACGTACCTGAAGTATATGAAATCGAGAAGTCCCTTTTTTCGGTGCCCTGGTCTGAAGCATCCTTCCGGGAGGTCACCGAAAAGGATCTCTATGTGTTTTTTGTGGCTTCCGACCTGACCCGCATCCTGGGCTTTGCCGGCATGTCGGTGGTGGATAAGGAAGCGGATATCACTAACGTGGCCGTACGGAAGGAAGAACAGCGGAACGGCATCGGCAGAGCCCTGATGAAGGTACTGAAGGCCTACGCCCGGGACCATGGGATCGAGACCGTTTTCCTGGAGGTCAGAGCTTCCAACGATCCGGCGATCGCTCTCTATGAAAGCGAAGGCTTCCGGCAGGTGGGACAGCGGAAGGATTATTACGAATTCCCCCGGGAAGATGCCCTCATTTACACGCTGAACCTTTCGGAATACGAAGAACCCCACTGCAGCTGACAAAAACCAGCCAGAAACATTCTGAACAAGCCTTATTGGCAGGAAAGAACTGATTTATGATAGATGTCTGCCTTCTGGGAACCGGCGGCATGATGCCCCTTCCTTACCGGTATCTTACCTCCCTGTTTCTCCGCTACAACGGTTCGTCTCTGATGATCGACTGCGGGGAAGGGACACAGATGGCCTTAAGAAAAGCCGGTTATTCCCCGAACCCCATTGATGTGATCTGTTTTACCCATTACCACGGCGACCATATTTCCGGACTTCCCGGCCTGCTGCTCAGCATGGGCAACGCGGACCGGAAGGAGAAGCTGACCCTGATCGGGCCTAAGGGCCTTGCCTACGTCGTGAACCAGCTGCGGATCATCGCGCCGGAACTTCCCTTTGAGATCGAGTACCGCGAATATACCGAAAACGCCGCGGATTTTGAGATCAACGGCTATCTGATCCATGCTTTCCGGGTGAATCACCGGGTTCCCTGTTTCGGTTATACGGTTTCCGTAAAACGGCTGGGCCTTTTCGATCCCGAAAAAGCCCGGGAAAACGGCGTGCCCCTGAAATTCTGGAACCGGCTGCAGCACGGAGAGACAATTGAAGAAGAAGGCCGTACTTATACGCCGGAGCTGGTGATGGGGCCTGAACGGAAGGGCCTGAAGATCACCTATGCCACCGACACCCGTCCCACCCCGTCCATTACGGAAAATGCCAGAGGGTCGGACCTCCTGATCCTGGAAGGCATGTACGGAGACTGGGACAAATTTGACCGGGTGAAGGACCACAAACATATGATGATGCAGGAGGCCGCGGAGATCGCGCGGGAAGTGCAGCCCTCCGAACTGTGGTTTACTCATTATTCTCCGGCCATGGTCCATCCGGAAAACTACGAAAAGGAATTAAAGAAGATCTTCCCGAACCTGGTCATCCCCCGGGACGGACAGGTGACGGAGCTGAATTTTGAGGACTGAAATGGATGATATCCTGATTCTTGCTATAGAATCCTCCTGTGACGAAACGGCTGCGGCTGTTGTCAGAAACGGAAGGGAAGTGCTTTCGAACGTCATCTCCTCTCAGATCGCCCTGCATACTCTGTACGGCGGCGTCGTTCCGGAGATCGCTTCCAGAAAGCACGTGGAAAAGATCATTCCCGTCATTGAAGAAGCCCTGAAAGAGGCTGAGACGCCCCTTTCCGCCATCGACGCCATTGCCGTGACCTACGGCCCGGGCCTTGTGGGCGCGCTTCTTGTGGGGGTCAATACCGCGAAAACCATGGCGTTTGCGCTGAATAAACCCCTGATCGGGGTCCACCACATCGAAGGCCATGTGGCCGCGAATTTCATCGAGCATAAGGACCTGGAGCCGCCCTTTGCCTGTCTTGTGGTATCCGGCGGACACACTCATCTGGTGGAGGTACTGGATTACGGCGTTTTCAACATCATCGGCCATACCCGGGACGATGCGGCGGGAGAAGCCTTTGACAAGGTGGCCCGGGCCATCGGCCTCGGCTATCCCGGAGGCCCGAAGATCGACAAAAAAGCCCGGGAGGGAGATCCGGAAGCCATCCGCTTCCCGAAAGCCCGGGTAAACGATTCTGCATACGATTTCAGCTTCAGCGGTCTGAAATCCGCCGTGCTGAATTATATCAATCATGAGAAGATGGCAGGACGCGAGGTGAACGACGCGGACCTGGCCGCCTCCTTCCAGAAGGCTGTGGTGGACGTGCTGACGGAACACGGCATGGCCTTTGTTAAGGAAAAAGGCTATAAGAAATTCGCCCTGGCGGGAGGTGTGGCCTCCAACTCCGCCCTGAGGGCTTCGATGGAGGACGCCTGCGGAAAAAGAGGCGTGAGCTTTTACGTGCCGTCCCCGATCCTCTGCACGGACAACGCCGCCATGATCGGCTGCGCCGGCTATTATGAGTATATCAAAGGGGAGCGTTCCGGTCTGGACCTGAACGCCGTACCGAATCTTAAATTAGGAGAACGCTGATGCTGAAAAAAATACTGATCCTGGTGCTGGTCTCCATGGTGCCTCTGATAGAACTCCGCGGCGCCATGCCGATAGCCGTTTCCATGGGCTTTGATTCCGGATGGAAGATCGTCGCGGCGCTTCTGATCTGCGTGGCCGCCAATATGATCCCGGTACCTTTTATCTTCCTGTTTGCCAGACGGATCCTGGAGTGGGGAAAAGATAAGAAGATCATCGGAAAATTCTGCACTTTCTGCCTGGAAAGAGGCCATAAGGGCGGCGCGAAGCTTCAGGAAAAAGCCGGCCGGGGCCTGTATCTGGCTCTGCTTCTGTTCGTCGGCATCCCCCTTCCCGGAACCGGCGCCTGGACCGGGACCCTGGCAGCCTCCATCCTCGATATGGACTTTAAGAAAAGCATCGCCGCCGTCGTGGCGGGCGTAGCGCTGGCCGGCATTATCATGGGGGTGGGAAGCCTGATCTTCAAGGGGCTGTTTTTCTGATGGATACTGTTGAAAAGAAAAAAGTAACAGGGAAAACCGAAGAGACGCTCAAAGCATGGAACCGCATTGATGCGGAATATTACTGCAGTACCGGGTCAGAAGGATTCAACGGTATCGCAGCGGAGAAAAAAAACCGTACTGAACCGAAAGAAGGCCGCAGCGGAGCCGAAAAGACCGCAACAGGCCGTTCGGCAGCGCTGATCCTGGCTGCCGGGAGATCCTCCCGCATGCAGGCAGAGATCCCGAAGCAGTTTCTTCTTTACCGTGAAAGACCGCTGTTTCTCTGGAGCGTGGAAAAGTACCGGAGGATCGTGGATCTTACCGTTGTGGTCACCGGGGAAGCAGACGTTGAAAAAACAAAGGACTGTCTGGCATCCTTCGGCATGGATGACGTTCCGGTCATTCCGGGCGGGGAAGAGCGCTACGATTCCTCTTTCAGAGGACTGCTTTACCTGGAGGAAAAGGGCGGCTTTGATACGGTCATGATCCATGACGCGGCCCGGGCCTTTGTGACGGAAGAGATCATCGGAAGCGCCCTGGAAAGCGCCAGAAATCAGGGAACGGCCGTGGCCGCGGTACCCCTTAAGGATACCGTGAAGCGGGCGGACGAAAAGGGGCTGGTGCTGGATACGCCGGACCGGAGTTCCCTGTACCTGATCCAGACGCCTCAGGCTTTTTCCCTGGAACTGATCCTGGCCTGTTACCGGCGGTTCTTTGCGGAAAAAGAAAAGCACCCCGCGCTCTCCGTAACAGATGATGCTTCGGTGGTGGAGCAGTTTTCGGATCATCCGGTGCAGCTGACCCCGGGATCCTATGACAACATCAAGATCACCACACCCGACGATCTGAAATGGCTCCGGGAGTGAACGGTCCGGAATGAAACGTTTCGGAAAAACGTTTCCCGGAAAAGAAGCCATCTTCCAGGAAGAGGAAGAAGGCTCAGGGAACAAACAGCTCCCGGAACAAACTGTCCCGGAATTAATTCCGAAAGGGTTTGACAAACCGGGAGACATGTTTTACACTTTTTAGGAAGACATCATTCGGATCTTCGGGATCCGTTAACCCATACATCGTTTATAAATAGAAGGAGTAATTATGGCTTTATTTGGCGGCGGGGCTGACATCGGCATTGACCTGGGAACAGCCAGCATTTTAGTATACATTAACGGCAAGGGCGTGGTGTTAAAGGAGCCCTCGGTGGTTGCCTACGACAGCAACACCAACGAGATCCGCGCGATCGGTGAAGAAGCGCGGCTTATGATCGGCAGGACGCCGGGAAATATCAAGGCGGTCCGCCCGCTCCGGCAGGGCGTTATCTCGGACTATACCATCACCGAGAAAATGATCCGCTATTTTATCCAGAAAGCCCTGGGAAAGCGGACCTTCCGCCGGCCCAGGATCTGTGTCTGCGTGCCCTCCCATATCACGGAAGTGGAGCGGAAGGCCGTGGAAGACGCCACCATCAACGCAGGCGCCCGGGAAGTCTTTATTATTGAAGAGCCCGTGGCGGCAGCCATCGGCGCCGGTGTGGATATCTCGAAACCCGCCGGAAACATGATCGTTGACATCGGCGGCGGCACGACGGATATCGCTGTCATTTCCCTGGGCGGCACCGTGGTTTCCGACTCGCTGAAGATCGCCGGAGACGACTTTGATGACGCCATCGTCCGTTATATGAGAAGAAAGCATAATCTGCTGATCGGCGAGAGGACCGCGGAAGAGATCAAGATCAAGATCGGCACCTGCTATCCCCGGGAAGAGGAGCTTACCCTGGACGTCCGCGGAAGAAACCTGGTCACCGGCCTTCCGAAGACCGTGACCATCACCTCCGATGAGACCCTGGAAGCCCTGCAGGAATCCGCCAACAAGATCGTGGATATGGTCCATGCCGTTCTGGAGAAGACGCCGCCCGAACTGGCGGCGGATATATCCGACCGCGGCATCGTGATGACCGGCGGCGGCTCCCTGCTGTACGGCATGGAGAAGCTCATTGAAGAAAGGACCTCCATCTCCACGATGATCGCCGAAGACCCCATGAACTGCGTAGCCATCGGCACCGGCAAATACATCGAATTCATCAACCACAACGAATATCCGATGGAGTAACGGCCCCTGCTGACGGACAACAGCTCCGGCTGATGGAGCAGCGGCTCCGGGCATATTTGACCCGGTGAAGTTTTTGACTGGATAAGACCCGGCGGAATGTATATCCGGGTCAGCTGTCCGGCTCAGGCCCCCCTCCGGAGGTAATTCCGGGACTTCGCTGACACAGACATATGCATTGTGCGTGTTCAGGGACTGATTGATACAGCCCTGTGCGGTGTGAAGCACAGTCCTATTTCCTTATATTAATAACAGGCGGACGCTCCGGCGTTCGCCTGATGCGTAAATAAAAGGTTTGTATGCGTTTCATACAGATCCCTGCACGAATTTCTCACAGATCTTTTATAAGCTCCAGTGTGAATTTCCTGAAGATTTCTCACGGATCTTTTCAGGGTGCTCTTAAGGATCTCCTGCCGATTTCCCGTGGATCCTCTGCAAATTCTCTCACGGATTTCCAGAGGATCTTTCACAAATCATATCAGAGATCTGAAAAGGATTCCTTGCAGATTCCTCACAGATCGGAATAAACGTTTATGGATACATTTGAAGGCTACGTGGAAAGGGTGACTTTCCGCAATGAAGAAAACGGTTATACAGTCCTTTCCCTGGAGACCGGGGAGGGAGAGCTGACCTGTATCGGCACCTTTCCCTCGGTTTCGGAGGGAGAATATCTGGAAGTTCAGGGGGAGATGACCGTGCATCCCTTATACGGGGAGCAGCTGAAAGTCATCTCCTGCGAATTTCGGGCGCCCTCCGATGAACGGGCCATCGAAAAATATCTGGCTTCCGGCGCGGTTAAAGGCATCGGGGAAAAGATGGCGAAGCGCATCGTGGAAACCTTCGGGAAGGACACGGTCCGCATCATGGAGGAGGAGCCGGAAAGGCTGGCGGAGATCAAGGGCATCTCCCAGCGCATGGCCATGGATTTTGCGGTCCAGGTCATCGAAAAAAGAGAGACCCGTTCGGCAGTGCTTTTCCTTTCCCAGTACGGCATTTCCTTAAGAAATGCCGCGGTCATCTATAAGACCTACGGCAATTCCCTGTACAGCATCGTCCGGGAAAATCCCTATCGCCTGGCGGACGATATTTCCGGCATCGGCTTTAAGACTGCCGATGAGATCGCCGGACAGATGGGCTTTAAAAAGGACTCCGAATTCCGGATCCGGGCCGGCCTGATCTATACGCTCCAGCTGGCCGCCCAGAACGGCCATACCTGTCTTCCCCGGGAGCTTCTGCTGTCCCAGGCGGAAAGTCTTCTGGGCATCACGATGGAGGATCCTGATCATCTGCTGCTGGACCTGGCCGCGGAAAAAAAGCTGGTGCTGAAACGCTTTGCGGAAGGGGAAAGGATCTATCTGAGGTCCTATTTCAACCGGGAAGCGGAGACCGCCAGGATGCTGATGGATATGAATATCCACGATGATTCCGTTTCCGTATCCGAAACTAATGAAAAGATCCGGCGCCTGGAAAAAGAAGCCGGTCTGGAACTGGATGAACTGCAGCGTCTGGCGGTAACGGAAGCCGCCCGGAACGGCATAACCATTATCACAGGCGGTCCCGGAACCGGCAAGACCACCACGATCAATATGATGATCCGGTATTTCCTCCAGGAGGGGCTGGACATCATGCTGGCCGCGCCGACGGGACGGGCAGCCAAGCGGATGACGGAAGCCACCGGCTATGAAGCCCAGACCATCCACCGGCTGCTGGAGGTGAACGGCGATCCTTCCGAAAACGCCGTCCGTTTCCAGAAAAACCAGGATTCCCCTCTGGAAGCCGACGTCATCATCATCGATGAAATGTCCATGGTGGACATATCCCTGATGAACGCCCTTTTAAAGGCCCTTGTGCCCGGCATGCGGCTGATCC
>JAFRVX010000079.1 GCA_017438305.1 Lachnospiraceae bacterium
ATCCACCAGGTGGCATAGGTAGAAAGCTTATACCCCTTGGTATAATCAAATTTCTCAACGCCTTTGATCAGGCCCAGGTTGCCTTCCTGGACCAGGTCCAGAAAGCTCATGCCCCTGCCGTTATACCGTTTGGCAATACTGACCACCAGACGGAGGTTGGCCTCGATCAGGCGCTGTTTGGCCGCTTCATCGCCCTGAGCCTTCCTTTTGGCCAGTTCGATCTCTTCATCGGCCGTCAGCAGCTGTACCGTACCGATCTCCTTCAGATACATTCTGACAGGATCGCCGGTGGAAACGCCTTCCAGAAGATCGATGTTATCGATATCGAGATCCAGATCATCTTCCACGTCATCCATCAGGTCCAGGTCTCCGTCCAGGAAATCATCGTCGAGAATACTGTCATCCGGCAGCATCCTCAGCACGTCGATCTTCTGGCTTTCCAGATAAGCGATCACGTCATCGATGTTTTCCGCGGAAAGGCTGACGTTCTGAAATACCGTTGAGATATCCTTGATCTCCAGGGTGTTGTTTCTGGCCTTGCCCATCTGGACAAGTTTATCCAGAAGCTCCTGGCTGACGGGCGATTTCTTCTCTTCGGCCTCTTCGGTATATTCGTCTTCCACAACACTGTCCTGAAGGTCCAGGCTTTCCGCCAGAGACTGTTCCTGAGTTTCTTCCTTTTTCTTTTTCGGCATCTGAAACGCCTCCAATCATACCATAAAGGAGACCGCATTATGCATAACGCTGATCTCGGTTTTTTTATATTTTCCGCCGAATTCGCCGTCTGCGTTCCATTCGGCTTCCTCGCTGCATTCAATGATCAGGTGGTCTGTTTTAAACCGTTCGATATACCGTTTATCCGGGACCTCCTGGCTGAGTGTTCCCATGGGGATCACCAGCTCCGCCAGATTCTTCACAGCTTTGACCAGTGTGACTTCGAATAATCCGTCATTCAGGGAAACGTCCCTGCCCGTGACGCCTTTAAAACCGGACACGCTGTAAGAATTCGTGACAAAAGCGAACAGATAATCCCCTTCTATCACCCGATCACCGGATTCGATCTTCAGATGATAGGGCCGGGTCGCGGGAAGCAGCTTCAGAAGCTCCGCCACGTAGGCCATATACCCCCACACATTTTTATCTTCCTGAGACGTGGTATAGGTTACCTTCACCGGGGTCCCGATGGCAGCTACGTAAACAAAGGCTTTATCATTTAACTTCCCGACGTCTACGGAAAAGGGCTTTTCCGCAGCGATCTGCTGAATGCACGAAGAGATCTCCTTCGGGAGTCCCAGAGACGTACCGTAGTCATTGGTGGTTCCCGTCGGAATATAGGCTATGGGTTTCCGGAGATCCTCCGGAAGCTTTGTCATACCGTTAACGATTTCATTGACCGTGCCGTCTCCCCCGGAACAGAGGATCAGATCAAAGTATCCGGCATATTCTTCCACCAGCTCGGCAGCATGATTCGGATGTTTTGTCGTAATCACGGTGACAGCGTAACCTTTATCATTGAACATCGTAACGATATCCAGAAGATACTTTCTTAACACGTTGGCGCCGTGACCGGCGCGGCCGTTAAAAATATATAACAGTTTCTTCATGATCAGGGTTTCACGACCAGGTTCACGATCCTGCCCGGAACGTAGATCTCCTTAACGATATTACCGGCAAGCTTCCCGCCGAGCGCTTCCTTCGCCTGTTCAAGCGCTTCCTCCCGGGAGGCTTCCTTGGAAATATTCATCACCGCCCTGGTCTTGCCGTTGATCTGGACGGCGATCTCCACCGTATCCTCAACGACCGCGGCGGGATCGAATTCCGGCCAGGGTTCGTAGGCCAGGGTCTCATCGTGGCCCAGCAGGCTCCACAGTTCTTCGCCCGCATGGGGACAGACGCAGGAGAACATTTTGATAAAGCCCTCCGCGTAAGCTTTCGGGCAGCTTCCTGCTTTATAAACGGCGTTGACAAAGATCATAAACTGGGCGATGGCGGTATTGAAAGCCAGCTTTTCAAAGTCATCCGTCACTTTCTTTACCGTCTGATGATAAACCTTTTTAAGTTCCTTCTCCTTTTCATCGGACAGATTCTCCGTTTCCGAGAAGAATGTGAACACACGGTTGATAAACTTCCTGGCGCCTTCAACGCCCGTGTCGGACCAGGGCTTGGAAACCTCCAGCGGTCCCATGAACATTTCATAGAGCCTTAAGGTATCCGCGCCGTAATCCCGGACGATATCGGAAGGATTCACGACAAATTCCGGGAATCGCTTGCCCATCTTGATACCGTTGGACCCCAGGATCATACCCTGGTGCACCAGTTTCTTAAAGGGCTCCTTCACCGGTGAAAGACCGTTGTCATACAGGAAGCGGTTCCAGATCCGGGAGTAGATCAGGTGACCCACCGCATGCTCCGGACCGCCGATGTAAAGGTCAACGGGCATCCAGTGCTTTAAGAGCTCCGGATCCGCAAACATCTCATTATTATGGGGATCAATATACCGGAAATAATACCAGGATGAGCCGGCGGAACCCGGCATCGTAGAGGTTTCCCTGATGCCGTCGATACCGTTTTTATGGTACTCTTTCCACTCGACGGCGTTTTCCAGCGGCGCCTGACCGTTCTTTCCCCGGTAATCCTCCAGTTCGGGCAGGATCAGCGGAAGCTCGTCATCGGGAAGGGCATAAATCGTGCCGTCTTCTTTTTTTACCACCGGAACGGGTTCGCCCCAGTAGCGCTGTCTGGCGAAGATCCATTCCCGGAAGTGATAGTTGACGGTCCTTCTGCCGACACCCATCTTCTCAAGCTTGACGGTAATGGCTTCCTTGGCTTCTTCGGCGGTAAGGCCGTTGAACTCCTCGGAATTGATGAGGCGGCAGCCCTTTCCCAGATACTCGGTCTTCTCGAAAGCCTTTTCGGAGACGTCCGCCCCGTCGATGACCTGAAGCATCGGAATATTATGGGCCACGGCATATTCAAAATCCCTCTGGTCGTGGCTGGGGACTGCCATAACGGCGCCGGTACCGTAGCTTGCCAGCACAAAGTCGCCGATAAACAAAGGCACTTCTCTCCCGTTCACGGGATTGATGCAGCTGACCCCGATCAACGGGCAGCCGGATTTGGTCTTGTTCAGTTCCGTCCTGTCCATATCGTTCTTCTTCTTCGTCTCTTCGATATAGGCCAGGACCTCTTCTTTATTCTGAATACGGTCCATAAGTCCCTGGACGATGTCTCCGTCGGGAGCCAGGACCATGAAAGTGATTCCGTAGATCGTTTCAATACACGTGGTGAAGATCGAGAAGGATCCGCCGCCCACGATCTCAAAATCTACCTCAACACCGGTGGATTTGCCGATCCAGTTCCGCTGGATCTCCTTCGTGGATTCCGGCCAGTCGATCTCATCCAGACCTTCCAACAGTTTTTCCGCAAAGGCAGCCTGGTCGATGACCCACTGTTTCATGTTCTTCCGGACCACCGGATAACCGCCGCGCTCGGATTTACCGTCAATGACTTCATCATTGGAAAGCACGGTGCCCAGCTCTTCACACCAGTTGACCGGCATGTCGATATATTTGGCATAGCCTGCCTCAAACAGCTTTTTGAAGATCCACTGGGTCCAGTGATAAAACTCCGGATCCGAGGTGGCGATGAGTTTTGACCAGTCATAGTCGAAGCCCAGTTCCTTCAGCTGTTTGGAAAAAGTCGCGATATTCTGCTGGGTAAAGCTTTCGGGATGATTGCCCGTAGTTACGGCATACTGTTCAGCCGGCAGGCCGAAAGAATCGTATCCCATCGGATGCAGTACGTTATAGCCCTGCATGCGCTTCATCCTGGACATGATATCCGTAGCGGTATAGCCTTCGGGATGGCCGGCGTGAAGGCCTACGCCCGAGGGATAAGGAAACATATCCAGTGCATAATACTTCGGTTTGGAGAAATCCCGGACATCCGTTTTAAATGTCTCATGCTCTTCCCAGTACTGCTGCCACTTTTTTTCGATCGACTCCGGTTCGTATTTCATTGATCTGTTTTCCTCCATGAAAAGAGAATCCCAAAATGCCGCTGTCTGCCAAGTTGACTCCCAGCTATCTGCCAGGTGGGTTTCCGCATTGAATTTTCTGCCTTCCACTGATCAAATGAGGCCTGACATCCGATTCAAGATTAGGAATCCCGTATTATGTCATGTAGGTTCAAAAATAGCAAACTAGCGAACACCCCAGGATTTGATTGTATTGTAACAAAAATCACAGCCATTTTCAATGTTTTTTATCAAGAAAACAGGGATTTTCATAAAGGATTTTCCGTTTTTTTCATCATTAAGGACATTGTAAACCAAAGGGTTTAAATATAGCTTTTTTCCAGCATGATCAAAAGGCGGATCCGCACCCATGCCTGCATCGAAAAAGCCGGTCCTTCAGGGTATGCAGAACTGTACATGCGCCGGGATACGTTTCTTATGGATTCAGGAAGGGAAAACAGGTCTGCGTAGAACGTCATCCTGTTTCGTGAGTTCTTCCGGAACCCCGCCCAGTACTTCCAGATTCTTCAGGAAATCCTCCGGGAGAGGGGCTGTAAACTCCAGATATTCCCCGGTCTTCGGATGGACAAAACCGAACAGGTAAGCATGAAGCAGCTGCCCGGCGGTTTTTACCGGCGCCTTGCCGGATCCGTAAACGCTGTCCCCCGCCAGCGGGTGATGAAGATAAGCCATATGCACCCGGATCTGATGAGTCCGCCCCGTTTCCAGGCGGCATTCCACAAGGGTGTACTGTCCGTAGCGCCGGATCACCCGGTAATGGGTCACCGCGTCTTTGCCGCTCTCATTCACCGCCATCTTCTTCCTGTCCTTCGGATCTCTGCCGATAGGCAGGCTGACGGTACCCTCATCGTCCTTCAGATTCCCGCTTACCAGGGCATAATAGGCCCTTTTGGAGGAATGCGCTTTCAACTGGGCCGCCAGGGACAGATGGGCGGCATCATTTTTGCAGGCAATGATGATGCCTGTGGTATCTCTGTCGATCCGGTGGACGATGCCGGGCCTTAAGACTCCGTTGATCCCCGACAGGTCTTTGCAGTGATGCAGCAGGGCGTTCACCAGGGTGCCGGTATAATGGCCGGCGGAAGGATGGACCACCATGCCCCGGGGTTTATTGACCAGGATGACATCATCATCTTCGTAAACCACATCCAGGGGGATATCTTCGGCGGCAATATTCAGCACCTCCGGCTCCGGAAAGCTGATGGCTATCTTTTCATCGGCCTGCACCGTATAGCTGGGCTTGACCTGCCGGTCATCCACCAGCACCTTCCCTTCTTTGATGAGCTTCTGAAAGAAG
>JAFRVX010000080.1 GCA_017438305.1 Lachnospiraceae bacterium
ATTGCAGCAGCTCCGCCTCGAAGGCCATCACGTCCCGGAAGGAGGTGATGTAGCTCATTTCCACGTCGAAGCCGGTGAACTCGGTGGCGTGCTTGTTGGTGAAGGATTTTTCGGCGCGGAACACCGGGCCCACCTCGAAAATCCGGTCAAAGCCCGCCGCCATGGCCATTTGCTTGTAGAACTGAGGGCTCTGGGCCAGATAGGCTTTCCGTTCAAAATAGCTGACTTCAAAGACTTCCGAACCGGATTCGGAGGCGGTGGCGATCAGCTTCGGGGTATGCACTTCGATAAATTCGCGGTCCAGGACAAAGTCCCGGAGCGCCCGGGTAATGGCCGTCTGCAGCTTGAATAACAGCTGGTTCTTATCCGTTCGAAGATCGATCCAGCGGTAATCCAGCCGCTCATCCACACCGGACTTCGGGACTGCCGGTTTTTTCTTCGTGGCCGGGATCTCCTCCCGCTGGATGGGCAGCGCCGCTGCCACGGACTCCACCACGATGGTCTCCGGAATCACTTCCAGACCGTTCAGCTTGACATATTCAGACTCCGAGCAGACACCGGTCACAGAAATGACGGAATCCGGCGTGATCTGATCCAGCGCCTCAAGAAGGTCCTGATGCAGCTCCTTCTCCACCGTCACCTGGACTTTCCCGGTGATATCCTTTAACACGATAAAGGCCATTTTAGAGGAATTGCGGAAATTGTCCACAAAGCCCTGAATCAGGATGGTCTCGTTAAGATGTTCTCTGATCCTGCCGATCAATACTCTTTCCATAAATAAACCCTTTCCCGGACAATTCCCTGTGAAACACGATCTCTCTGCCCGTTAATTACCAATTGTACAATTTAGCATAAATCCCCGAATAAAGCAAGGATTTTAAAGGGATGATATCTCAAGGCTTAAAGGGATGATATCTCAAGGCTTCCCCTCTGGGGAAGCTGGCTGCCGAAGGCAGACTGATGAGGCTGACCTCATACGGCCCTTCGGGCCACCTTCCCCAAAGGGGAAGGCGTTTTTTCTTTAGCGAAATCTATTTCACCTCAGCACAAATCTTTTTTAAAAAAGCACTTGATTTTTTCAGAAGCTTCGTTTATAATACCAACTTGTCAAATGACACAGCGCTATAGCCAAACGGTAAGGCAGCGGACTCTGACTCCGTCATTTTCAAGGTTCGAATCCTTGTAGCGCTGTTCTTTTTATGCCCGCGGGAATATGATCCCGCGGGCTTTTTATTTATTCTTTACCGCTGACATGAAAGAAGTGTTCAGAATCCGATCTCACCGTTTGTATCAGTATCTGCCAAAAAACAAAAATCTGTTTTATGTTCACATAACTATTTTTCAAGCAGGACTGACTGCAAAATCCTTGACAATCCGCCCGCATCTTTCTATTATTTTTTCCTGTAATGGCAAAGGTTCCGGTTCGCTTAGTGTTTTGAATCACCTTTGCCATCCGGCTTTTCGGGAGGCGGAATGTTCCTGCGGGATCCTGAAAAACCGGACGGATCATTGACCGGAAAGAAAGGAGGACCCCGACTATGACAAAATACATCTTTGTAACCGGAGGTGTTGTTTCAGGCCTCGGCAAAGGCATCACCGCAGCTTCTCTCGGAAGGCTCCTGAAAGCAAGAGGCCTGAAAGTGGCTGCCCAGAAGCTGGACCCTTATATCAACGTTGACCCCGGCACCATGAGTCCTTACCAGCACGGCGAGGTCTACGTCACGGAAGACGGCGCCGAGACGGACCTGGACCTGGGGCATTATGAACGTTTTATCGACGAAGATCTGAACCGCTATTCCAACCTGACCACGGGAAAGGTCTACTGGAACGTTCTGAATAAAGAAAGAAAAGGCGAATATCTGGGATCGACGGTCCAGGTCATTCCCCATATCACCGATGAGATCAAGGAGTTTGTTTACTCCGTCGGCCGGCATTCGGAGGCCGACGTGGTGATCACGGAGATCGGCGGCACCATAGGCGATATCGAGTCCCAGCCCTTCATCGAAACCGTCCGTCAGATCTCCCTGGAAGTGGGCCGCGAAAACAGTCTGTTCATCCATGTCACCCTTGTCCCGTATCTGCGGGGATCGGAAGAGCATAAATCCAAACCCACCCAGCATTCCGTCAAGGAGCTCCAGGGTATGGGCGTCAATCCGAACATCATCGTGCTCCGCTGCGACGAACCGCTGGAGGAATCCATTTTCCGGAAGATCTCCCTGTTCTGCAACGTGAAGGAAGACTGTGTGATCGAGAACCTCACGGTCCCCTATCTTTACGAGGCGCCCCTGATGCTGGAACAGTCTCACTTTTCGGAAGTGGTGTGCCGGGAACTGAACCTTGAGACAAAAGAGCCGGATCTTACGGACTGGGAAAAGATGGTGGCGACCATCAAAGCCCGGGAACATCATGTGAAGATCGGACTGGTGGGAAAATACGTGGCGCTTCACGACGCCTATCTTTCGGTGGCGGAAGCCATGCGCCATGCGGGATATTTTCATAACACCCACATCGACATCAGCTGGATCGATTCGGAGACCATCACCGAAGAGACCGTTGATGACGTCCTGGCCGGGCTTGACGGCATCATCGTCCCCGGCGGGTTCGGAAACCGGGGCATTCCCGGCATGATCCTGGCTGCAAAATACGCCCGGGAAAATCAGCTTCCCTATTTCGGCATCTGTCTGGGCATGCAGATCATGGTAATCGAATATGCCCGGAACATGGCCGGCATTGAAGATGCGGATTCCGGTGAATTCAACGAGTCCTGTCCCCATAAGGTCATCGATTTCATGCCGGGCCAGAGCGATGAGATCGATAAGGGCGGCACCCTTCGTTTAGGCGCCTGGCCCTGCATCATCGAAAAAGGCACCCGGATGGAAGAACTGTATCAGACATCAGCCATCTCCGAGCGCCACCGCCACCGTTATGAGTTCAATAATGACTACCGGGACATCCTGACCGGAAAAGGCCTGGTCTTAAGCGGCCTGTCCCCGGACGGCCTGCTGGTGGAGACCTGCGAACTTCCCGGAAGGGATTTCCACATCGGCGTCCAGTACCATCCGGAATTCAAGAGCCGTCCCAACAAGCCTCATCCCCTGTTCAAAGGCTTCATCGGCGCCGCTCTGAAGCACCGGCTCGGCGGGAAACCATGATCTCATTCTTCAATTAAGGCATTGATGGACCTGATCGGTACAGAAAGCAGCCTTAAAAAGCATTCCGAGATCATACGTTCAGGCCAGATTCCTGTGCTCAGGCGCTGATCATTTATTCTCCCGGCCATCAAAAAACAGCGTCGCCATGACGCTGTTTTTTTCAGCCCCGGGGTTTACTGCTTCCCGGCTGCCTGCTTCTGGCAGGCTTCACAGATTCCGTAAAAAACGGTCCTCAGGGGATTCAGCCGGAAATGATGCTCTTCCAGCAAATGGGCCGCGATCCCCTCCAGTTCATCGCAGTGCATGTGGATCAGCCTCCCGCACCTTTCACACTTGCAGTGGAAGCAGACTTCCTCCGCCTCATGACTGTCCTCTCCGATATACTCAAAGCAGGCCGGCGTATTCTGATCGATGATATATTTGCTGACCACGCCTTCATCCACCAGCTTTTCCAGCTGGCGGTATACGGTGGACTGGCCGATGGTGCTGCCCTGGGCCTTCAGGTATTCCGCGGCATCCTGGGCCGTCACATGGTTCCCGGCCATGGATTTCAGATACTGCAGCAGGATCTCCCGCTGCCTGGTGCGATAGGTAAGTCTGGTGGTACTCATGGATTTCTGCACCCTCCCGGGCGGCTTATCTGCGCTTTACAAACAGCCGCCTCCATATCATGATCTGATTTCAAATATCCCTGTTTTCGTCCGGCATTCAAGAAAACCGTTATTCCATGCGGTGTCCCGAAAAAGTCCTTTCACAGGACATTCCAAAAAAATGTCATTCCACCTGGCGTTCTGAAAAAACCTCATTCCGCCCGGCATTCCGAAAACATTATTCCATCCGGAAGATCAGGATCTTTTCTCGGGCCTGGTTTTCGTAAAACAGGTCAGACGTATCGATCTCGTCTTCAAAGGCCAGAGTCTCCTCCTGCATCAGAAAACCCGTGTATTCCAGGGCCGGAAAATAGAAAAACAGCAAGATCTCCCGGGGTTCATTATACCAGGAATGCCTTATCCTGTCCATGACCGGCCTCAGGACCTTTACGGAAAAAGGATTGAAGAAGAAGGCCCGGTTCACCTGCTCCGGTACGGTGAAAAGCGCGGCGTCATCCCGGAAGAAGGCGGTCTTCATTCCGGAAACCGCCGTTTCCCGATTTTTCAGGGCTTTCTCGTAAAGCCGCGTATTGATCTCCACGCCGAGCGTCCGGCAGCCGGTCTCATGAGCCATGAAAAAGCTCACCCGCCCTTTGCCGCAGCCGTAATCCAGCAGGGTATCCCGTTTGGTGATCATGCCGGTCTCCGCCAGCCGCTGCAGCACGGACTAGGGCGTCGGTTCATAGGGATAACGGTTGTCATCCGCATTGCTGTCATCCCGGCCGGTGGTCTTTATGCGAAGATACCGGTCCCAGGAGGACTCGCTTCTTAAATCCTGCAGTTCCCTGATTAATTTCATACCGTTTTTCACTCCGCTCCCGCAGGCCCTTCACCGGCTTTCATCCGCAGACTTTCTTCCTTCATGATCCTGAGTTCCCGAAGCGCCAGCGGCAGGGCAATGAACAGGGACAGCACGTCGGCCATGGCCTGGGTCATTTCCACCCCCGTCATGCCGAAAAGCCGCGGAAGGATCAGAATAAGCGGAATAAAGCAGATGCCGTTTCTGGCGGAGGCCGTGATGGAGGCCTGGAGACCCTTTCCCATGGACTGAAGCATCATGTTGGAAACCACGGTAAAGGCAGTCAGGGGCAGGGCTGCCGCCTGCCAGCGAAGGGCTGAGATACCCACCTTCACCACCTCCGGATCGTCCCGGAAGAAGGCCACCACCTGGGGCGCAAAGATCTCGATGACAATGGCAATGACGGTCAGCAGCACGGTGCCAACCTTAAAGCAGAAGAAAAAGCCTTCCCGGACCCGGTCGTATTTTTTCGCCCCGTAATTAAAGGAGCACACCGGCTGATAACCCTGGCCGAAGCCGATCAGGGAGGAGATCAGCAGCATCATGATCCGGGTCACCACCGCCATGCCGGCAATGCCCGCATCTCCGCCGAGCCTTCCGGCCGCGGTATTTAACAGGATGGCCGATATGGAGGCCAGTCCCTGCCGGGCAAGAGACGGTGATCCGCCGTTTAAAATAGCCAGCAGATACTTCCGGTTAAACCGGATATTGGAGAACTTCAGCCGGATGTTGGCGCCCTTCCGGCTTCCGATAAACAGGATCGTAAAGGCCACGCACTGGCTGATGACGGTGGCCAGAGCGGCTCCGCTCACCCCCATCTTAAAGACAAAGATCAGAAGCGGATCCAGGCCGATATTCAGGATCGCGCCGGATACCAGGCCTGCCATGGCGTACACGGCGCTTCCCTGGAACCGGAGCTGGTTGTTGATGACCAGCTGGGACATCATGAACGGCGCGCCGATCAGGATGATCCGCATGTAGCTCACCGTGTCTTCCATCGTGGTATCCGTGGCGCCCACGAACCGTGCCAGCGGGTTCAGGAAGATAAGGCCCAGCACCGTGACCATAAGGCCGATGACGACCGCCAGGGCAAAGCCCGTGACCGCCATTTCATCCGCTTCTTTTTTATTTCCCGCGCCAAGCCGGCGGGAAACAAAGTTTCCGGATCCCTGGCCGCATAAGAAACCCAGGGCCTGGATGATGGACATGACGGAAAAGACCAGGCCCACCGCTGCCGTGGCCTGAGTGGAGATCCGCCCCACAAAGAAAGTGTCCGCCGTATTATAGATGTTGGTCACCAGCATGCTGATGATAGTGGGGATGGCCAGGCGGGTAATGAGTTTCGGAACGGGGGTCTCCGTCAGCGTCCTGTAGCGTTCGTTTAACTGCTGCGTAGATCGATCTGCCATAAAGTTGTCCTTTCTGTTTCTCAAACTGTTCAGACCAGTCCCATGGACTTAAAAAAGAGGATCCATAAAAACATGGTCACAAGAGACACCACGGTGGAAACACAGACCATCTGTCCCGCCAGTTCCCCGTCACTGCCCATGTTGGCCGCCATGGTATAGGAAGAGACCGCCACCGGGCTGGCAAAGGCCGTGAACATGGAGAAGCGCTCGGCATCCGTCATGGTAAACAGCAGGGAAGCTGCCAGGATCAGGGCCGGGATCACCAGCAGCCTTACGCCGATGGTGGTTCCCAGGATCCTCCGGTTGTCCTTAACGGAAGCAAAATGCAGCGTACCTCCCAGCGCCATTAACGCAAGAGGGGTGGTGGCCGAGGACACCGCGCTCACCGGTTTCGTGATAAAAACCGGCAGCTTTATCTTAAGCAGCAGGAAAATCAGGCCTACGGCGGCCCCCAGGATCAGGGGATTGGTCACCACCTTTTTAAGAAGTGTCAGAACGCCGGTCTTTCCGCCGGAATATTTCTCCAGAATGATGACGGCCAGTACGTTGAACATGGGGACTGCCACCGCCACCATGACCGAGGCTGCGGTCCTTCCCGCTGCCCCGCAGACGGATTCCGCCAGCGGCAGGGCAAACAAGGCGGCATTTCCCCGAAACAAAGCCTGGATCACCACGCCTTTTCGCTTATCGGGAAGTTTTGTCCGGCTGATGGTAAGAAAGGCCAGGCCGGTCACCGCCAGAATGGCTCCCACGGCAAACAGCGCCATGGTGCCGCCAATGCCCTGAGAAAGGTCCATGGTATAGAAGTTGTTGAACAGCATCACCGGAAAAAAGGCTTTGAAGACCATACTGTTCAGCTTATTCAAAAAGGCCTCGTCGGCGGTTTTTGTTCTGACGATCAGATATCCGAGTCCCATGTACAGGATAAAGGGCATGACCGCATTGACCGCGGTGAGGAAATTGTCCAACATTAACGATACCACGCTTTCACTAAGGTAAAATCACTATAACTCTGTCTCAGCAGGAAGAACCTTTCTTCTGATCCAGCTTACTATAACATTCCTGCAAAAGTGTGTCAATCAGTCACTTCCCCATTCCCTGGCACATCTCCGGCCCATTCTCCAAGAGTCAAACCGACATCCCTTTCCGTAAATAATCCGTATAAGGGGTTCTGCTCTTGACAATTCTCCAAGCTGATGCTTAAATGATATTCTGTAAACAAAAAACAACGGTTTTCTGTAGTCACCGTTATATTCCCGAAGGAGGTCCGTACATGGCTAAACTCAATCCCGGAGACCGGTTCCCGGATTTTACCGTAACCACCCAGTTTGAAGACAACACTTCCATCAGTAAGATCGCCGGAGGAAAGCCGCTTATGCTGGTGGTACTCCGCTACATCGGCTGCCCTTCCTGCCGCTATGACGTTCATATGCTGCAGGTCAATTATGAGAAGTTCGTTGAAAAAGGCGTTCAGATCGCCGTCGTCATGCAGTCCACCCCGGAATCCATCCGGAAGTCTCTGGCGGACGAACCCTTAAGCTTCCCCATCATCTGCGATCCGGACTATGCCATTTACAATGAACTGGAGATCCGGCCCGCCGCAAACCGGGAAGAGATGATGGGCAGCGAAGAAGTCCTGGCTAAATTCATGAAAAAACGCGAAGCCATCCAGGAACTGGGTTATGCCCATGGCGAATATGAAGGCATTGAAGAACAGCTTCCGGCTTTCTTCTTTATGGATGCTGAACTGAATCTGACCGCTGCCCATTATGCCAAAGGCATCGGCGACATGCCCACCGCAGAAGAAATGCTGACAGACTATTGAGAACCGCAGTCACAGCATGTCAGCCTTATCTCTCACAAAAACGCCCCGGCCTGCTGACCGGGGCGTTCATTCCGTTATAGTTTCGTTTACGCTGATGCAGCATCAGTTATAATTCAGCCAGCTAATGTTCATGGCACCGGAAGAGAAACTGCTTCCGGAAGCCAGATCATGGCCCGTAAGAGCGTTTTTCATATTGCACACCGTTCCGGAAGGGTTATTATTCCACGTTGAGATATTCGGCGCAGTTTTATAACTGCAGGAGCTGAAATAGACTTTTGTCTGGGATGAAGTCATGGGTTTTGCCAGATAAGTAATCAATCCTCCAAAAACCGGTCTCTCCACGATCCATTCCGCTGAATTCGTAATCCCTGTATATGAAGTGACATTACTTTCAACAACATTGGCAAAAAGATTTTTCGTTGTGTTATGGAAGTAATAATGGATATCTATAGCGCCGGATGAAAGATACTCAAGCCATACCGATACAAAAAGATTATCTCCCGGAGATATCGAAGGAGCGGTAATATATTGAGGAATGCTTGAAGCACTTGTTCCTATGGTCTGGTAAAATGTCTGGTATTGAACAGAACCATCAGCATTGATATGCCCGTCACATCCAAGCTGCGCCAGTGCTTCGTTAGTGGTTGTGCCTCCTATCCCTATCCAGGAGGCACAATGCGCAGGCTTATAAATGGAAGTTGTGGAAACAGAAGGAACGGTAATTATACCGTTGGCGCCATAGGCAGTCCCTGAGTTAATTACTCCCGACCAGTTGTTTGAATACTTCGCTTTTACACTGCCTGACAGCATCTCAGGGAGGGAAGTCAGCGGCATATCTCCTTCTTCTATCTCGGGATCAACAAAAACCGGGTGCGGTTCGTACAGACTTTCCCAGAACGCCAGGCCTTCCGGATCATTCGGTCTCTCCGGAAATCCGTATTCTTTTAGATCTTCATCCGATGCCGTAAGAGGATCAAAGTTCTTTGGAGGTTTAATATAATAAGTATTTTCTTTAAGCCAATGTTTTCCCGGCTTTACTGACCATTCGGTTTCTTCATATGGCTGCATCGGCATATGCGTTAAACCACCTTCCGGTGTGTAAACTTTGGGTTCAACCCATATCGGCCGATGAACATAAAGTTTTCTCCACTTTTCCAGTCCCTCCGGATCATCCGGCCTTTCCGGAAACCCATATTTTTTCAGATCTTCATCCGAAGCAGTCAGCGGATCAAAATTATCTTCCGGGACAACATAGTAGGCATTTTCGTAGATCCAGACCGTTTCGCCCGGCACCCGGGATTCCCCGGCGGCTTTTTCCGACAGAGGTCTTTTTTCTCTCTCATCTGCTCCGGTTAATTGAAACTTTCCGTATAGACTAAGCGCCAGAACCAGTGAAATTCCGAAAAGAGCCAGCAGTTTCTTCTTATTTCTGTTCATAACTGATTTCCTCCTGCCAAATTCAGATTCTAAAAATATCCCTTCAGTATTGTGATGAATTCGTTCTCGGTTACCCTTCTTCCCTCAATGATAAATTTCGCATCACCCTTCGAAAAAAAAGCCGTATAAGATGTGCCGCCCGCATCCTCATATCTGAAAACAAACAGTTCGCTCCCGTTAATAACGGAGGGCTTAATTTCCGTCCCGGCCGGGAGAGAGGCCGATGCAGCCTGAAAATAATCCCGTATCTTACTGACAGCAACCTTTACAAAAGCTGCGTTCTGATTCAGATAATATACCGAAAGCTGATTGAGACTCCCATCAGCAGTCACTCTTTCTTTTCTGAACCCCTCCGGCAGAACTGCCGTATAAATGTCCACCCCATAATCCTCCAGATACTCTTCCGGCTTTTCAATAATGGTATCATCCCCATCGGGACAGATTTCTGTATGAATTCCTTCAAACGGCTCGCTCAGTTCATTGAAAACCATCTCCGAAATCTCCTCTGATTCATAGAGCTCAAGAAGCCCATACCCCTCTTCTAAACTGAACTCAGCGTCCGTTTTTCTGTAAGCTGAAAAGGTATCCGGGAAATTCTCCGGCTCATCTGCAGGATTCCCGGATGATAAACCGGCATAAGTCAAAAGCAAAGCACCTGAAAAAACTGCTGCACAAACTCCTGCCGCTGCTTTTTTCCGTTTTTTCCTGACGTTAATTATCCGGCTGCTTTTTTCAAAAATACGGTCTGTTGTTTCTTTATAACTCTTCATAGTTAAACCCTTCTTTTTCCAATTTTATCTTAAGGGACAGTTTAGACCGGTAAAGAAGGTTCTCGATCTGACGTTTACTTTTTTTCATGATAGAGGCAATCTCGTCATTTGAAAATTCTTCGAAAAAGGATAAATGCAAAACCTGCCTGTATTCGTAATTGATTTCCTGAAGCGCCCGGTGAACCGCTGCTTTCCGTTCGTCGCGGATAACCTGATTTTCCAGACTTTCCTGATTATCCGGAGTCTCAGAATATTCATTTCTTCTCAGGATTTCGGCCCTGGAAAGCTTCTTCACGGCATTCAGGGCTTTGTGTCTGGCAATTCCGTAAAGCCATGTTTTAAACGAACTTTTCCGGTTAAACCTGGGTTTTTTGACTACCAGTTCCACGAATACATCTTCGGTGATATCTTCTGCATCAAAAATATTCCCGACAAAACTGCCGCAGAAAAGGATGAGCCCGTCTCTGTACATTTCAACAAGTTCCTGCATGCCGGTCCTGTCGCCTTTCAGAAACCTTTCATAGCTCTCTTCGCCGCTGTGCACCGCCGGTTACCCCCTTCCTCTTCTCCGATACTCTCCCTTGCACTTCTTAGTCAACTGAAATTACGAATTCTCTCACCCCGCTTAGCGGTTCCGACTCCCGGCTTTTTATCTTTCCGATGTTTACTTTGACTGCACAGTCTGAGGACAACACCAGGGGCCACGGGATTACCGGAGGAAAACCGCTTATGCCGAAGGTGTTCGCTGTATCGGCTGTCCATTGTGCCAAAGGCATCGGCGGCATGCCGGATTCACACCCTGTAAACAGACTATAGCCTATTCCCGATGCCATTACAATGATTACGGCGGTTTTTTTATGGGAATTCCCTGGACAGTAGTCTCCGGAAGGGTCTGCAGTCCTCCCTCGTCAATGACCTTAAAAAAATACAAGGGGAAATATGCTTTTCCTTCCCTTGTTTTTTCAACGGAACCATTCTAAAATACAGCTGAAGAGAAATGAAACACCCTGCTGCAGGAAGGAGAGATCATGAAACGATGCGTAGCCATTGATATCGGTGCATCTTCCGGGCGTCACATCGCCGGCTGGATCGAAAACGGAGAGATAAGGACCGAAGAGCTCTACCGATTTTATAACGGCGTGGACGAGCAGGATGGCCACCTGGTCTGGGATACGGAGCGGCTGTTTTCGGAAGTCAAAAACGGCTTAAGGGAAGCCTTTAAAAAATACCCGGATATCGCTTCCGTCTCCATTGACACCTGGGGCGTGGATTACGTCCTGATAAAGGATGACGAATCGGTCTGTCCGGTCTATGCCTACCGGGATACCCGGACGGAAGCCGTTATCGACAAAGTGCACGGGATCGTGCCTTTCGAGACCCTGTATCACCATACGGGCATGCAGTTCCAGCCCTTCAACACCATCTACCAGCTCTTTGCCGACAAGGAAGCCGGCCGTCTGGAGGGGGTCACAGACTTCCTGATGATCCCGGAGTATCTCATGTACCGGCTCACGGGGGTGAAGAAAAAGGAATATACCAACGCCTCCACCACCGGCCTGATAAATGTCGGGACCCGGGAATTCGATCCGGAGATCATAAAAGCCCTGGGCCTTCCGGAACCTCTTTTCGGAACGCTTTATGAAGGCGGCGAGGTCCTGGGAAACCTGCTGCCGGAGATCGCAGAAGAAACCGGCGGACAGACCGCTGTTAAGCTGTGCCTGACCCATGATACCGCCTCCGCGGTCCATGCCATCGACTACGACTGCCCCTATATCTCTTCCGGTACCTGGTCGCTTCTCGGCATCCGCCAGGAGACAGCCCACACGGACGATGCTTCCCGGGAAGCCAATTTCTCTAACGAGGGCGGTATCAACCGCACCTTCCGCTACCAGAAGAACATCATGGGCATGTGGGTCGTCAACAACGTCTGTAAGGAAAACGGCCTGACCCCGGCAGAGCTTGCCGCCCTGTCCGATGAAAGCGCCTATCCCGGCACCGCAGACGTGAACCACCCGGATTTCATGGCGCCGGACAACATGACGGAGACCATGGTGAAGCATCTGCTGCAGAACGGTTATGAAAGACCGCAGACCCCTGCGGATCTGGCCAGGGCGGTGCTCTCCTCATTGGCCAGAGGCTACGCCGAATCCGTTGCCCATATTGAAAAAAGCGCCGGAAAGACCTATGATTCCATCGTGATCGTGGGCGGCGGCGCCAAAAACGCCCAGCTGAACCGGCTTACGGAACAGTTTTCACACAAAAAAGTCATCGCGCTGCGCATCGAGGC
>JAFRVX010000081.1 GCA_017438305.1 Lachnospiraceae bacterium
CATTGACATGAGCCATGGACTTTTCGAGAGAGGTATAGAAACCTGTGCACTCTAAAACAACATCAACACCAAGTTCGCCCCAGGGAAGGTTTTCCGCCTTCGGCTCAGCGTAGATCTTCAGTGTCTTTCCGTCAACTGTGATGGTTCCGGCTTCGTCGTCGGCTTCTACGGTATGAAGACCTTCGCCGATCTTTCCGCAGTATCCGCCCTGAGCGGTATCATACTTTAACAGGTGAGCCAGCATAGAGGGCTTCGTTAAATCGTTGATAGCAACGATTTCATAACCTTCAGCGCCGAACATCTGTCTGAATGCAAGACGACCGATACGACCAAAACCATTAATCGCAACCTTAACTGCCATGAATCAATTCCTCCATAAATTTTGATTGATCTCTGATGTGAAAACCGGGGCTTTTCAGGCCGCTTTCCGGCGTAAAAACGCACCGCTTCACCATACAAATGCATTATACACTACCTTACTGAAAAAATCAACAAAAAACGTGTTAAAAAAATAACGATCACCTGTAGAACGTCTGATCTGTCCTGGCGATGGCAAAGGTGCACAGAAAGGCCAGATCCAGGTCTTTTTCTTCCGCGGTGACGTCATAAACAAAGGCCGACGTGACAATGGCTTTTCCCTTCGGAGTGGAAGAAGCGATCGTTGCCAGAGGCTGTCCCTTAAGGGTCACGTTATAGGTCATTCCCAGCTTGCCGCCGGACAGATGCGAATCGATGCGGATGCCCTGCTCGTGAAGGTAATCCCAGACGTTGACACCGTCCAGCTTGAAACGGGACTTCGTGGAAAATACGTCGGCGATCCCGCCTGAGATCTCGGACGTGACCGTCTTGCCCACCTTATGGGGCGTTGTCTTATTGGTGATGTGATTGACGAATTCGAACTCCATGGCGCCGAACAGCGGCTGCTTCAGCATCTTCGCTTCATAAACGATCTTCTCGTTTTCATCCGTCAGGTAGAATCCCTGTTTCAGGACTTTCTTTTCCGGCAGGAACTTATAGGTCTCAGCCATTCTGCCACTCCTCCTCCTGTTTCTTTAATGTTTTGTTTTTATTAGCGGTATGAATGATGCTTACGATACCGCCGATGAGCATTGCCGCGCCGGCCGCCATCATGGCGATGGGCAGGATTTTGCCGACAGGCTGGGAGATGTTTGTGGGATCCTTGGGATCATAATCGATCTTTACAGTGGTTCCCGGCTTCATCTCCGGAAGAACGCCCAGCTCCTGTTCATACTCCTTCCCGTCAACGGTATACCTGACGTAGATGGTATAGGTGGCGTCCACATGGTTATCGCCTTCGGTATGGGCCTCTTCATAGAGTTCCGCTTTGGTGACGACGGCATCGGTTTGGGGATAGTTCTTCCGGGTATTGGAAATACCGGAGACGATAATGCCGAAGACGATCAGGATGATGCCGCCGGGGATAAGGAATCTCGCCAGGGCATAATCCCGTAAAAAACTGATGATCCTGTTCATAAATATCCTCCAATGGATTTTTTTTCTGAAGCATCCGTATTATAACACATATCCGTTCTTCTTCAAAGACCGATTTTTAATTTTATTCAAGGTTGTATCGGCAGAACGGAAAGAGGCGCCCATTCTCAGGGCGCCTCCGTCTTGTATTGTTTTTTCCTGTGATTGACAGTCAGGATGTTTTTATTCGCTCGTCGGTTTTTATTCGCTGACCACGCCGTCCGATATTTTCAGAATCCGATCTGCATATTCGGAAGCTTCCCGGTCGTGGGTCACCATAATGATGGTCTGGTCGTAGATACGGGAAGCTTCGGAAAGCAGACGGATCACCTCCAGACTGTTCTCCGCGTCCAGGTTTCCTGTGGGTTCGTCGGCCAGGATCACGTCCGGATGAATGGCCAGAGCCCGGGCTATAGCGGTCCGCTGCTGCTCTCCTCCGGACATTTCCCCGGGGAATTTGTCCCGGCAGTGGGTGATCCCCAGGTCCGCCATGATCTTATCCACATCCTCCGCGTTTTCCTTCCCGGAATCCAGCCGGATAGGAAGAATGATGTTTTCATAAGCGGTATACTCGGGAAACAGGCTGTAGTCCTGGTACACAAAGCCGATCTTTCTGCGCCTGATCCGGGATAGTTCTTTGTCCGGCAGGTTCAGAATGCTTTCCCCCGAAAGGAACAGTTCTCCTCTGTCCGGTGTGTCCAGGGTCCCGAGAATGTGGAGCAAAGTGGATTTTCCCGACCCGGATTTTCCCACTACAGCGGTAAACTCTCCTTTAACAAAGCCCACAGAACAGTCTTTCAGCGCTTCCACCGCCACCTCGGAAGTCCGGTAGGTTTTGGAAATGTTCCGTGCTTCCAGGATATAATCGCTCATAAGATTCCTTCCTTTCTGCAGGTACGGAGCCCTGCGAAATAAACAACCACGGTAATCAGAAGATACAGGATCAGAAGAATCGCTGCCATCCCCTTCAAATCCTGAAGAAAAGTGGATTCAAAAGCGTACAACAGCCGGTTTGTGCTTGGAGATCCGGAGATTCTGGAGATAAAACCGGCATTATCTCCGAATTTTGCGGAAACGCTGTAAGAGCGGACAAACCGGAGCAGAAGACCGCAGATAAGGGACATGGGGATAACCGCATACTCCTTAAGAACTGCCTTCAGATGAAGCTTTTTAAACCGGGCTTCATCCATTCCCAGCTGCCTCATGAGTTTAAGTTCCTCCAGGTTCTCCTTAAGGCGCATCTCCGAATAATTCCATTGAACGATCAGATAAACCAGAAGCGTCATAAGGGCCAGGGAACCGTAAAGAAGGAGCGGCCGGAGCAGATTATTCTGCAGGATGAACCGTTTATTTTCCATATTGTTCGCATATTTATACGACCGGTCGGAAGCATATCTGGCCAGAACTTTATCCGTAGCTTCAAAGGATGCCCGGCGGTTCAGTCTGAAACGGACGCTGTTAAACTTAAATTCCGCCCCGTCTCCTTCCATCTCCCGCAGGGTCTCCGAAACCCCTTCGGATACCAGAAGACAAAACGCGTTTGCCAACGCTTCTGCCGAGCCGAGCCGCTTTTTGATTTTATTCGAAGCTGCCGCCTCATCATAAATATTGCTGAAGCGAAACACCGGGATTACCGGGATATCCAGCTTTTTATTTTCATCGTTCCTTCTGAAAACAGTGACCGTATCCCCTGTCCTTAACGTTGGATCATCATCGTAAACAACAGATATCATCTCCCCGCTGCTCTGCGGATCCGTGTAAGTTTTTTTTGAGGGTCTGAAGAGTACGGCCAGTTTTCCTGCCCGGAAATCTTCCATAAACTCATCAGTCAGAGATTTCCCGTAAACCTTAAGAATATATTTCAGGCTGTTCTCGTCGGAGATTTGGACTATTTCCAGGGGAACGTCGTTGATCAGGGTCCATTCCACGGTGGTGCCGTGAATCATCGCGCCTCCGGTTTTGGTCAGCGGTTCGCTTTCCTGTATCCCTTCCCATTTGATTTTATAAGCCGTATTTCTGATGAAAGCAGTGATATCATCCACCCCGTATATGGCTTTTAATTCCCCGATCTCTTCTTCCGTTAACCCGATATAAGGATTAAAGAGTTCAATATTCATTCCGGGGCCGAATTCGCCCGATCCCGGAGCACTGCTTATTTCCGCGTCTATCCGGTAATCCTCCAAATCGCGGTAGTAGGGAAGATTGTATTTCAGCGTGCCGTAGCAGGTATCCCCCGTGGTGCAGACAAAGCCGATAAAGCCCAGGGTAAACAGTGTAAAAACGATACGGGAAGCGCGCTTCACCGTGCGTCTTCTGGAAAAATAATCCTTTTCCGGGAAGCGGCTGTTTTTATATTTCTTTCGAAGCCGGCTGAAGTCTCTTTCCCTTAAGGGTCTGGTGCCTGCTGAAAGCCGCCTGTCCCCGGTCCTGAAAAACACCAGGATGATGGAAGCAAGGATGCTCCCGAATACCGCTGCAAGCTGCAGCCAGAATATCTGCAGGTCAAAAGCGAAAAAGCCCTGAAGACTTAAGGAAGAGGCGATGGCGCCGCAGCATGCGGCACCGATCCCATATGCGGCTCCCAGGCCCAGAATGGCGGCAGGAACAGTGGCGCAGGCACATTCGGTGAAGATTATGCCGTTAAGCTTCATCCGGGAAGCTCCCAGGGTACGGTACCGGTAATAATCCTTCAGCCGTTTGTCCACGTAGGAGGACAAAAGCCAGGTTATGGCAAAAACTGCCACCCCCATCATCAGCCAGGTTATTACCCGGTAAACGTCGTCGCTCTCCCAGAGGATATTGCGGTAGACAAACCAGTTAAAGGTTAGTCCCAGGCCATAGTTATCAGAAAGAGACTGGGCTATTTCATCGTAATCCAGATCGTTAAGGGAGGGATCCAGACGGTAAAACCAGCAGCTTTCCGCAGGTTTGAACTCCTTAAGTTTTTCCTCTGTCACATAAACCTGGGCAAACTTCCCGGAGCCCGCCCACAGGGAATTAAAGGGTTTCAGGGTCCCGGTCAGGATAAAGGTCCCCGATCTGATCTCCTGCTCTTCGGAATCCTCCGGCGTCACGTCCCAGTAAAGGGTGATCTCCTGCCCAAGCTCATAGCTGCAGCCAAGTTTCTGGAGAGTCTGGAGATCCGCTGCCATCTCATTGTCCTTTTCCGGAAGATGTCCTTCATACAGACGGATGCGGCCGAAAGACACCAGGCTCTGATCCAGATACCCGGCCTTCATATAAAGGGGCTCCCCTCCCTCATCCGTAAGACCGGGAGCATACTTCATGTATCCCTTTTCGGTAAAATACCCGTGTTCCAGGTCGTCACTGGCAAAGGAGACAAACCAGTCTCCGTAGTTTTCCCGGTTTCTTTCCAGGATATAAGCCTTCAGAATGTTCTGGTACATGAGGATCCCTGCCATGAAAAAGGTGGCGATAAAGGTCACGATAAGGATATACCGGATCTCACGCTTCCGGCGTTTCATGGATGTGAAAATCAGGTTCATAAACACCTCCCTTTCCGATATAAGCGCAGCAGCCCTGTGCTTTTGCCTGTCTGGCTTCAGTATATCGGCGGATTCTTACAGGAAGATGACAAAGAGGTACAAAAAGAAATTCTCTCACGTAAAGGTCACTTCATGGTTTCATACAGGGGAAGCAGGACGGTAAATTCCGCTCCTCCCCCTTCGGCATTCCCGGCGTAAATCTTTCCTTTATGGCCCTCGATGATGAGCCTCGCCAGATTAAGTCCCAGACCTACGTGGCCCTTCTTCTCATTCCGGGGCCGGTAGAAGCGGTCAAAAATATAGGGAAGGTCATCTTCCGAAAAGCCAGGTCCATGATCCCGGATTCGGATCCGGTACCAGCCCGTCTCCTTTTCACAGGACAGACGTAACGGGAAGGGCGATTCATCGTATTCGGCACAGTTTTTCATCAGGTTTGACAGGGCTTCATACAGCCAGGCGGGACTTCCGTAAAAGAGGAATTTATCTCCCGGAGGCGTAAAGGAAAGACTGCTCTTCTTCATATCCTCATAATCTTCCGCCAGTTCCTCCAGAAAGGACTTAAGCTCAACTTCCTCATAAGTAAACAGCACCTCTCCCGCTTCCAGGCGTCCGATGGAGAGAAGCCTTTCCGTGAGGAGGCGTATATCATCCATCCGGCCGAGACACTCCCTGACTCTCGGAAGGGCCGGTCCTTCTTTTTCTTCCAGGTCATCCTCCAGAAGCTCCAGGGAGGTAAGACAGCCTGCCAGCGGCGTTTTGATCTGATGGGCGATGTTCTCAATAAAAATTTTCAGTCTTTTGTTGACTTCCTGATAGGAGGACAGCTCCATAAGCTGCTTCTGAAGCCGGAACCGTTCCTGCTGTGACCGGCGGATCCTTTCCGAACGCAGCCTGACCGCCGCCGTCATGAGAAAGCCGGAAAGCAGCAGGATCAAAACCCCCGCAGCAATAAAAAGCTTCCTGTCCTTAAACGGGAACAGACGTTTTTTCAGGATATGACTGCTCTGAGAGGTATAACCGTATTTTTTCAGGACCGCTTTTCCCTTTTCCGCCTGTTCCTGGGAAGCCTGGCCTTGAAACAGGAGGGATGCCAGCCTTTCGCCGATCTCCGGGTCCTGTTCTTCCACATAAGCCAGCAGGGACAGGTCCCGGTTAACCATCATGTCTGAAAAAAACTCCTGACGTTCTGCCGCCAGGAGGATCACTGCCAGGATCAGCGAAACGAACGCCCACAGCAGCCTGTTTTCTTTTTTTACATATGAATTCATAAATGCCGTCCTGTACTCTGTTCCGTGTATTTTACGGGTTAACTGTACTCCGTTCCGTGTATTTTACGGGTTAACTGTACTCTGCTCCGTGTATTCTTACGGGTTAACTGTACTCTGCTTTACGTATTATTACGTGTTAATTCTCTGTACATTTTTGGAAAAACGATAGCCGAAACTCCTCTCGGTCTCTATATATCCCCGTCCGATCTGCTGTCTCAGCCGGGAAATATAAACAGAGAGGGTATTGTCTTCCGGCGGATCCCCCAGCGTTTCTTCCTGGAGAAGGGACAGGATCCTTTCCCGGGAAAGCAAAATGCCCGGATTTTCCATAAACAGCTTCAGCAGTCTGAATTCTGCCGGTCTTAATCCTATGGTTTTTCCGTCTTTTCTGACTTCGTGAACGTCCAGGTCCATTATCAGCCCTTCTGATTCCAGCTTCCTGAAGGCTGAAACCGGCTCTGTCCTTCTGAGATTCGCCCGGATCCTGGCTATAAGTTCAGCTCTCCGGAAGGGTTTTGTAATATAATCATCGGCCCCAAGCTCAAGCCCCCGGATCACAGAGGCTTCATCGTCGCAGGCGGTCAGAAAAAGGACCGGTATCCCGCTGGTTTTCCGGATCATGTCAAGCAGTTCGAAGCCGTCCCCGTCCGGAAGCCACTTGTCCAGAAGGACCAGGCTGAAAGGCCCGGAGGATAGGAAAAGCTGCCGCGCTTCCTTCAGGTCCGCAGCCGGGAAGACTGAAAAACCTTCCTTTTTCAGCATTATGCCAAGATCCCGCCGAAGAGAAAAATCATCTTCGATAAGAAAGATCGCCGCCATGGATCTCCTGCCTCCCTGTTCTTTGGTGTCATTAAGGAAACACTGGTCAATTCAGTGTTTCTTCAGTCCCGCACATCGTACCGCAGCCTGGTACGACCGTGCTGCAGTCCCTTCTGCTTTAGGATTTCAGTATAATATGATTCCAACGCCAAAAGTCGGACTCCACGGAATGTTTACATTCCAGTGGAGGAAAGACTTCTTGGCGTGCCCCTCATGAAGCACGAAGTGGAGTTTTTACTCCACGAGAGTGCGGAATGAGGGAGGATGGTGG
>JAFRVX010000082.1 GCA_017438305.1 Lachnospiraceae bacterium
CCTCATCAGTCAGCTCTTCGAGCTGACAGCTTCCCCAGAGGGGAAGCCTTCAGCGAGAACCTCCGGAGAAACACATTCAGCGGAAGCCTCCGGAGAAACACATTTGGCGGAACGACCGGAGATTAAGCGTGCAGTGCATACAGTGCCGGTTCAAAGGAGACAGATACGAAAATGGAAAGAACAAAGAATCAGTGCATGCTGATCACCTACGCCAACAGTATGGGCGGAGATCTGAAGGCTTTGGAGAAGATTCTGGATAATTGTTTCCGGGAAGAGATCCGGGGCGTTCACATCCTGCCTTTCTTCCCGTCTTCCGGCGACCGGGGCTTCGCGGTGATCCACTATGACTGTGTGGACCCGGCTTTCGGCACCTGGGAGGACATTGACAGGCTGGGAGAGAAATATTTTCTGGCAGCGGACTTCATGCTGAACCATATTTCCGTCCGGTCGGAGGAATTCAAAGATTTCCTGGAAAAGGGGAGGGAATCCCGGTACTGGGACATGTTTATCCACTGGGAGGAATTCTGGCCGGAAAAGGAGCCCACGGAAGCGGATCTTAAGGTCCTGTATTCCCGGAAGCCCGGCGGTCCCGGGCGGATCTATACCCTTAAAAACGGGGAGAAGGTCAAACTCTGGTGTACGTTTTTTGAAGAGCAGGTGGATATTGATCCTTTCAGCAAAGAGACTCAGGCTTATTATGAGAGAAACCTGAGGCGGATCGCGGCCCATGTGCCCATGATCCGGTTTGACGCCTTCGCCTATACATCCAAGGTCCCGGGGACCTCCTGCTTTTTTGTGGAGCCGAAGATCTGGGAAGTGCTGGACATCAGCATGAAACCCCTTCGGGAGACCGGAACGGATATGCTGGCGGAGATTCACGAGGAATATCATATCCAGCAGAAACTGGCGAATCACGGCCATTATGTCTATGACTTTGCGCTGCCGCTTCTGCTGCTTCACGCGGTGGAATTCGGCCGCACGGACCGGCTGCTTCACTGGCTGAAGATCTGTCCTCATCATCAGGTGACAACGCTGGATACCCATGACGGCATCGGCGTGGTGGATGCCGCCGGCCTGCTTACAGAAGAAGAGACCGACGATATCGTCGGGGTGGTCATGGACCGGTACCGGAAAGCCTTCAGCGCGCTTCCGGAGAAACTGAAAGCCCGGGATCCCTTCACGGCGAGGATCATTTCCGTCGGCGAAAAGCAGAAGATCTATCAGCTTCCCGGCACGTTCTTTTCCGCCATGGGTGAAGACGAAGCGGGCTATGTGCTGGCGAGATGCGTCCAGCTGTTCACTCCTGGCATTCCCCAGATCTATTATGTGGGCCTGCTGGCCGGGACCAATGATTTTTCCTGCCTGGAAAGAGGCGAAGGCGGCCGCGAAGTGAACCGCCATAACTTTACGGAGGAAGAGATCCGGGAAAGGATCCGGGCGCCGTTTTTACAGCGGCTGTACGCTCTGATGCGCTTCAGAAATACCTGTGAAGCCTTTAACGGCCGGTTTACGGCAGAGCAGGGCGGGAATGAGCATACTCTGGTCCTGGCCTGGGAAAAGGATGATGTAAGAGCCGTCCTTCGGGCGGACTTCCTTACGAAAACCTTTACCGTTACGGAGACCCGGGGCGGTATCCGCCGGGAGATTTAAGAATAACATGACCCGGGGCGGTATCCGCCGGGAGATTAGCGAAATATGATGAACGATGAAACAAAAAATGCTCTCAGCGAGGTGAGAGCGGTCCTTCAGAAGCATCCGGTACTTTTTGCGGGGACGATGGGGCTGGATAAAAAGCCCCAGGTCCGCGCGGCGCAGTTCTGTTATGAAGAAGACGGAAGCTTTTATTTTGCGGCGGCCAAAAGCGAGCGGTTTTATGCGGAGCTCAGTCTGCAGCCCATTGCCTCCTTCGGCGTATTTGATGAGGAAAACGGCCGGGTGATGCTCTTAAGAGGGGAAGCGGTCTTCACGGAAGATGCAGAGATCATTTCCCGCTGCCTCAAAAGCTGTCCTTTTCTTAAGGAAAAATGGGGCAGCCAGCCAGAAATGCTCATCGCCTGGTTCCTGAAAAAGGCTTCCGTGGAATTCACGTCCCCTGCCGGCGGCGAGCCGGTGAAATACGAGCTGGGGACGCCGGAAGGCGCCCTGACCGGCATCGAAATGAAGAAGGACAAGGAGATCCGGGACCGACTCATAACCATCATGGCGCGAAGGGAAGCGGAAAGCTCACCGCAGGAAACGGCTGCGGAAGGCGCATCAGCCGGACAGAATACGGATATAGATACGGAACAGCTTTCGGAAGAGGCGCTTTTCCTGCAGAAGCTCTACGACGGCGCTGTCCTTTATTTTGCGGAGACCGCCAAAACTCTCTGGCCGCGGATGGACATCAGCCCCATTGAGCGTTCCCTGCTTTATGAAACCTACGATGAAAGGGAGAAATTCACGGGTCTCGCCAGGAAGCTCATCGGGAACGCGGTGATCGACAAGCCCGAAGACCTGACTTACTGGCTGAATAAGGAGACGCTTTCCCAGGCTCAGGCAGAGTAAGGAAATGGTTTCCTGTGATCTGTCTGAAGCGGAAACTTAATCGGAGTCTGCCGGAACAGCAAGCGGATAAGCCGGCTGATCCCTGAGCCGGTCGATGCTCATCTGAATAAAATCCGAGGCCATGCGGCTTAGGTAACGGTTCTTGTTGTAGCCGATGGCGATCACGTCCGAACGGGACTGGTCAAACAGCGGACAGAAGGTGATGCGGCTTCGGATATAAGAGTCCCTGCCGCCGGAAGCGATATAGGCATTGCTGAGATAGAATTCCGGACAGATCGTGACGCCCAGGCCTTCCGATGCCAGGGCAACGGCTGTCTGGGTATTCTGGGTCTCCAGCTTGATCCGGGGCTGAAAGCCGGCGTCCCGGAAAGCGTTGTCCGCAATGGTGCGGATGCGGTCTCCCTTTTTCAGAAGTACGAAAGGAAAATCCCTGAACAGGGTCAGATCGTGGGAACTGCGGAAATCGTTCAGTGTTTCCCCGGCTTTTTCCGCTGTGGGAAAATGCTCCAGCAGCAGCTCGTTCGGAATGACCAGATACAGATGCTCCTGCATCAGAGGATAGTACTCGGCGCCGTCAAACATGAACGGCGCGAAACCGATCAGAATATCAATATTCCCATGCTCCAGATGCTTTTCCAGCAGACTGGAACTGTCCTCCAGAACGGACAGCTCGGCAAGGGGATATTTTTTTATGAATTCCGGAAGGAGCAGGGGCAGAAGGGCCTGGCCCCGGGTATAGGAGATGCCGATCCGGACCTCTCCCCGGGCGTTCAGGCTGATGTCATTCAGCAGGTTCATCGTCTGGCTGCGGATATCCAGCATCTGTTCCGCGGCTTCCTTAAACTTTCTTCCGCTGAAGGTGAGCTCCAGCCCCTGGCGGCGGTCAAACAGAATGCAGCCCAGCTCTTTCTCCAGGCGCTGAATGTGGCCGCTTAAGGCCTGCTGGCTGATCTGCAGCTGCTGGGCGGCCAGAGTGATATTGCCGGCTTCTGCGGCGGCAAGAAAATATTCCAGATTCTGAAAATTCATATCGAAGGTCCTCTCTGTTTTCAAAAGCAGCTATGTGTGCGGTATGCCGCTTTCCGTGCTTATTTTATGGATCAATTCCCATCCAATGCGCATTTTTTTGATCTGCATCTGCTGATTTATGATTCTCATTGTATCACAACATTTAAGTTGTGAAAAGTATCTTATTAAAAGTGTTGGAAATTGTGATATAAGACAGATATACTGAAAATCAGATTGTACGGAAGCGGCCTGATTTTCTGCGGATCATCGGCATTGGAAAAGAAAAGAGGATCAGGTCCGGCAGAAAAAACTGATCTCGGCAAAACAGTTTAAAGAACGAGTGAGAGAAGATCAGCCTTACGGGAAAGATAAGACCGTTCTTAACAGAAACGGACGAACAGAAACGGAGAAATGTTCCGAAAGGAACAGAAAAAAGGATAAAAGAGAGGTAAGAAACGGAAAATGGCAGCAGGAAAACAACTGGTCATTAACCGGGACTGGTGCAAGGGCTGCGGCATCTGTGCCGCCTTCTGCCCGAAGCAGGTACTGGAACTGGTGGATGAGAAGGTGCAGAAGGTCCATGAAGACCAATGCATTTTCTGCGGGCAGTGCGAGATGCGCTGTCCCGATTATGCTATCTACATTGAAGAAGCAGAGAATGAGGAGATCAATCAATGGGTAAAGTCGTATTAATGCAGGGCAATGAAGCCTGTGTCGAAGGCGCCATCGCGGCAGGGATGCGGCTTTATGCCGGGTATCCCATCACGCCTTCGACGGAGATCGCGGAGCTGTCGGCCGTAAGGCTTCCCGAGGCAGGCGGCAAGTTTATCCAGATGGAAGATGAGATCGGATCCATTGCCTGCGCCATCGGCGCTTCGGTGGCCGGGGTCAAGGCCATGACCGCCACCAGCGGCCCGGGCTTTTCACTGAAGCAGGAGAACCTGGGCTATGCCTGTCTTGCAGAGATCCCCCTGGTAGTGGTGGACGTTCAGCGGATGGGGCCTTCCACCGGTATGGCCACGTCGCCTTCCCAGGGCGATGTGATGATGAGCCGCTGGGGGACCCACGGAGATCACCCCATCATCGTCATCAGCCCGTCTTCGGTAAAAGAAACCTACGAACTGGTCATCCGGGCTTTCAATCTGTCAGAGAAGTACCGGACGCCGGTCATTTTCCTGATGGATGAGATCATCGGCCATCTGAGGGAAGGCATAGAACTGCCGGATCCGGAAGACATCCATATCGTCAACCGGCCCACGGTGGAATATCCGGAGCCTAAAAGAAAACCCTATCATATCCGGAAAGGGCAGATGGTCCCTGCCATGGCGCCTTTCGGAAAGGGGCAGCGGTACAATATAACAGGCCTGATCCACGACGAATCCGGTTTCCCGACGAATTCTCCGGAAGAAGCCGGGAAGCTGATCTACCGCCTGATGCATAAGATCAGCGATAATTACGATGATATCGTCCAGTGCGAACAGGTGATGATGGACGACGCCGAGGTGGCCATTCTGGCCTACGGCGGTACCATGAGAGCGGCCCTCAGCGCCATGGAAGAAGCCCGGGCCAAAGGCATCAGATGCGGCATTTTCCGGCCGGTGACCATCTGGCCGTTCCCGGAGCGGGAACTGAAGGCAGCCGCCGGAAAGCTGAAAAAGCTGGTGGTGGCGGAACACAACTGCGGCCAGATCGTCCTGGAAGCCGAGCGGATCGTCAAAAACGACTGTGAGATCGAGTTTGTGGGCAAGTGGGACAGCGGTGTCATTACGCCTCAGGAGATTTTAGCAAAGGTGGTGGATAACGAATGAACGTTAATACAGGTGACGTCAGCAGAAATACAAAAAACATGTCCAACCTGATCTATAAATACATGCGCCCGGAACATCTTCCCCAGATCTGGTGCCCCGGCTGCGGCAACGGCATCATCATGCGGGACGTGGCCCAGGCTATTGAAAACCTGGGGCTCAACCGGAACCAGACGGTGATCGTTTCCGGCATCGGCTGTTCTTCCCGGGCGGCAGGCTATATGGACTTCAATACGATACATACGACCCACGGCAGGGCTATTGCCTTTGCCACGGGCATCAAACTGGCCAACCCCGAACTGCAGGTGATCGTCCTGGCGGGTGATGGCGATATCGCGGCCATCGGCGGCAACCATCTGATCCACGCCGCCCGGCGGAACATCGGCCTCACGGTGGTCGTTATGAACAACAATATTTACGGCATGACCGGCGGACAGTACAGCCCCACGACGCCCACGGGAGAGTTCGGGACTACGGCGCCTTACGGCAACCTGGACCGTTCCTTTGACATCGCCGGCCTGGCCTACGGCGCCGGGGCTTCCTACGCGGCCCGGGGCAGCGCCTACCATGTGCAGCAGACTATCCAGCTGATCCAGGACGGCATCCGGAACAAGGGCTTTTCCATCATTGACGTTGCCAGCATCTGCCCGACCTATTACGGGCGGAAAAATAAAAAGGGCAGCGCCGTGGATATGATGAAGTGGCAGCGGGACAACGCGGTCACCGTCGAAAAGGCGGCCCATATGACGCCGGAAGAACTGCATGGCAAGCTGGTGATCGGCCTTCTGCACCATGTGCAGTATCCGGAATTTACCTACCAGTACCAGGAACTGATCCGCAGATTAGCAGAGGAGCGTGAAGCCAATGAGTAAAAAGGAACTGAGACTTGCCGGAAGCGGCGGCCAGGGCGTGATCCTGGCATCGGTCATTCTGGCCGAAGCAGCCGTGATCGCCGGCAAATATACGACCCAGAGCCAGTCCTACGGCCCGGAAGCCCGGGGCGGCGCCTGCAAGGCGGAGACCCTGATCTCCGACAGCCCCATCGGCTTTACCAAGGTCCAGGACCCGGATTTCCTGCTGGCCCTGACCCAGAAAGCCCTGGATAAATATGATAAGAATCTGAAAGACAGCTGCGTGGTAATGATCGACGACAGTCTGGAGACTCCGGAGGATATTCCCCTGGAACGCGTGATCCGTCTGCCGATCCTGAAGACCGCCAGAGAAGAAGTGGGAAGACTCCAGACCGCAAACGTGGTGGCAGTGGGCTGCATCAATGAACTATTAAAGATCGTCAGCCGGGAGTCCATTGAGGAAGCGGTTGAAATGCACGTTCCCAAAGGAACGGAAGCCCTGAATAAAAAAGCCCTGGAGGCAGGCGAAAATCTCATGGCCGGGTATCTGGCCGGGGGAAAGAAAAAGACGGAAAAGCAGCCGGAATCGTCCGGAAGCGAAAAAGCTTCCGATCATGATCTGAAGAGCAAAGCCGCGGAAGAGACCGGAAATGGGTCTGAAGGATCAGAAAAAGACCATCCGCTTCCGGGCGTCACCGCCAAACCCGGGAAGGTACTGGCTTAAGGAGGCTGTGCTGCATGAAGATCCATGAATATCAGGCGAAAGACCTGCTGAAGCGGTACGGACTCCCGGTGCCTTCCGGGATCCTCTGCGAAACACCGGAAGAGGTAAAAAAAGCAGCTGAAGCCATAAGCCCTTGTGTCCTGAAGGCCCAGGTGCACTCCGGCGGCCGGGGAAAGGCCGGCGGAGTCAAATTCGCCGAAACAGCTGAAGAAGCGGAAACTCTAGCCCGGCAGATGTTCGGCATGAGGCTCATGACCGCCCAGGCCGGCCCTGAGGGAAAGATCGTCCGGAAGATCCTGGTAACGGAAGCGGTGGATGTCGAAAAGGAGTATTATCTCAGCATCGCCCCGGACCAGGAAAAAGCCGGGTTGGTGATCATTGCCTCAAAAGAGGGCGGCACGGAGATCGAAGAGACTGCGAAGAAGCATCCGGAAGCCATTGTGAAGATACCGGTCTCCGTGACCGAAGGCTTTAAAAAATACCAGGGGATCCGGACAGCGGAAGCCCTCGGGCTTACCGGCGAGAATGAAAAAGCGCTGATCAGCATGCTTTCCGGCATGGCGGAACTGTTTGTTAAAGAGGACTGTTCCCTGGCGGAGATCAATCCGCTGGTGATGACCAAAGCGGGACAGCTTCTGTGTCTGGACGCAAAGGTCAACTTTGATGACAACGCTTCCTTCCGGCATCCGGACCATGAAGCGCTCCGGGACATTCGGGAGGAGGATTCCAGGGAGTATAAGGCCTCTCTGTCCGATCTGAATTACATCAGCCTGGACGGCAGCATCGGCTGCCTGGTGAACGGCGCCGGCCTGGCCATGGCCACGATGGACATCATCAAGAGCTTCGGCGGAGAACCGGCCAACTTCCTGGACGTGGGCGGCAGCGCTACGGCGGAAAAGGTCCGGGACGCCTTTGAGATCCTGCTTTCCGATGAAAAGATCTGTGCGATCTTTATCAATATCTTCGGCGGCATCATGAAGTGCGATATCATCGCTGAAGGCGTGGTGCAGGCGATCCGGGAGATCGAACCCCAGGTGCCCGTGGTGGTGCGTCTGGAAGGCACCAACGCGGAAAAAGGACAGCAGATCCTGAAAGAATCCGGTATGGCGCTTATCCCTGCCGATGATATGGCAGACGGTGCAGAGAAGGCCGTGGAAGCAGCAAAGAAGTATGCTGAAAAGTGTGATACTGAAGGAACTGAAGGCAGAGGGAAGGGGACCGGAGAGTTCAGGACCGGAAGGCATTATACCGGGGAGTCTGAAACCGGAGGGAGCGATGCCGGAGAAAACGAAGGCATAAGGCATCCGGAACAGAAAGGCGGTGACGCGTTATGAGTATTCTGGTGGGCAAAGAGACAAGGGTCCTGGTCCAGGGCATTACCGGAAGACAGGGCCGGTTCCATACGGAACAGATGCTGGAATACGGGACACAGATCGTCGGCGGCGTCACGCCGGGAAAGGGCGGCCAGACCGTTCTGGATCTTCCCGTTTTTAATACGGTGTATGAAGCCGCGGTGAAAACCGGCGCCAATGCATCGGTCCTTTATGTGCCGCCCTCCGGCGCGGCGGATTCGATCCTGGAAGCGGTCGATGCCGGTATAGAACTTATCGTCTGTATTACCGAAGGGATTCCGGTGTTGGATATGTGCCGGGTGAAACAGTATTTACGGGGCAGGAAAACGGTGCTGATCGGTCCAAACTGTCCGGGCATTATCACGCCCGGGGCCTGCAAGATCGGCATCATGCCGGGCTATATCCACGTGCCCGGCCATGTGGGAGTCATTTCCCGCTCGGGGACCCTGACCTATGAAGCGGTCAAGCAACTATCGGACCGGGGGATCGGCCAGTCCACCGTGGTCGGAATCGGCGGCGATCCGGTCAAAGGGACCGGCTTTACGGACCTGCTTAAACGGTTTGAGGAAGATCCGGATACCTACGCGGTGGTGATGAACGGCGAGATAGGCGGAAGCGGTGAAGAAGAGGCTGCGGAATTTATCCGCGGGCACATGACCAAACCCGTGGCGGCCTTCATCGGCGGCCAGACGGCCCCGGCAGGAAAGCGGATGGGACACGCCGGAGCGATCATCTCCGAAGGAAAGGGCACCGCAGAAGGAAAGATCCGGGCCCTGGAAGAAGCCGGCGTTCAGGTCGCCCTGACTCCGGATAAGATCGGCGAGGCCCTGGAAAAAGCCGTCAGGCTGGCCGGGATCTACGAAAAATGCATTGTGCAGCCGTAATGAAAAGTCCTGCGGGCAGTCTCGTGGGCAGTCCCGCGGGCAGTCCCAAGGTCTCTGAACGTTAAAGAGCGGGGCTTTGTGTGCCTGCAGAAAGAAAGGAAAGACGATAATGAATCCTGCATCCATCCTGGAAACCATAATGATCCTGTGCTTTGGCATTTCCTGGCCCCTGTCTATCCGGCGCATGTATACCAGCTGGTCCACCGGCGGAAAAAGCATTCTTTTCAGCTGCTTTATCCTTATCGGATATTTTTGCGGAATCGCCGCCAAGATCGTAACCCATAATTATAATCTGGCGTTTATCTTTTACATTATCAATACCGTAATGGTGAGCATCGATATCTGCCTGTGGATCCGGAATTACCGGTACGAGAAAGGCCTGAGTGACGGGCCGAAAAAAGGCTAAGATCCGAACTGAAAAGGGCTGAGATCCAAAGAGAAAATGCGGACAGGTGTGAGTATACCTGGAATCCGGAACGGAAATAATACTGAAACTATACAACAAAAAGCCTGGAGAAAACCGGGTGTTCGTAACAAAAACCGGACTGTTGTCTTTCGCAGCAGTCCGGTTTGATTTTTGCATGGGATTTACGAAAGCCGTCCCCCGGGGCGGATTTTAACCGTTTTTTAAATCATAATGAAGAAATCATAATGAAGAAAATCGCTGTGCACTTTTGCACAGCGATTTGTTAAATGCGAATGATCCGTAACACGGCTTCATTTTCGTGCCGGTTCAGTGATTTCAGTTAAGCTCAGGGAGCATCCGCCGCAGGCGTATCTTCAGGCGTTCCCTGTTCGGGAGCGGGAGTGTCCTGCTCAGGAGCTGGTGTATCAGGTTCGGGAGCTGGAGTGTCCTGCTCAGGAGCCGGCGTATCAGGTTCGGGAGCGGGAGTGTCCTGCTCAGGAGCCGGTGTATCGGGTTCGGGAGCGGGAGTGTCCTGCTCAGGAGCCGGCGTATCAGGTTCGGGGGCCGGTGTTTCGGGCTCAGGCGCGGGTGTTTCGGGTGCCGGAGCTGGTGTTTCAGGCTCGGGTGCGGGCGTCTCGGGTGCCGGAGCCGGTGTTTCCGGCTGCGGCGCGGGCGTTTCTGGTGCCGGTGCCGGGGTTTCCGGCGGCGGAGGCGGAGCCGGCTGCGTCTGTACTGACGGATCGATGGCAGCATCCGCCAGGCGGCCTTCCACCTGGGCGACTATCCGGTGAAGCATGTCCACGCTGAAGGGATAGTAGACGTTATAGCCGTTGCCCGGAAGGTTATTGACCACGATCCCGTGACGGGACGCTTCTTCCTGGGTATAGTTTTCCAGAAGCACAACATGAGGCGTGCCGATGTTGGCGTCATAATGGGTGACAAAGTACTGGATGTCGTTGGCAACGATACGGGTGCCTTCGTCGTCGGCCTCCAGGGTGATCTTCGGCATGCCGCCGAGCACACTGAAGGTCTCATCCTGAGCTGAGATATAGTTTCCTATAGAATAATAGCACAGGGACTGGTTGCCATTCGGGGAGGTGATGGCCCTTACCGGCTGCAGTACATGGGGATGGGTGCCGATGATCAGGTCCGCGCCGCATTCCGTAAAGAAGGTGGCCCAGTTTCGCTGGTCATCGTTTTCCACCAGATGGTACTCATAGCCCCAGTGGGGGAAGACGATGGTGAAATCCGCTTCCTTTTCGGCCTGCTCCAGCTCCGCTCGGATCTTTTCCTTGTCCTCTTCCCGAAGGAGGTCCACCAGATAGGGGCGATCCTTGGGAACGCCGTAGGAATTGATGCCGTAGGTATAGTTGAACATGGCGATCCGGATGCCGTTCTTTTCCACGATCTTGATCTTGTACTGGTCCTCTTCGGTCTCGTGGACGCCCAGGACGGTAACCTGAGGATGCTGCTTCCAGTAATTCATCGTGTTTTCAAGGCCCGCGACGTTCTGGTCCAGCACATGGTTGGTGGCGCACAGGACCACGTCAAAGCCTGCCCGGACTTCCTCGTCGCCGAGTTCGGTCACGATGTTGAAGAGGGGGTAGTCCTGAAGGCCGATCTCGTTTCCGCCGAAGGGCACTTCATTGTTGACGATGGCAATATCGGCCTGATCAATGAAGGGCTGGATCGGTTCGAAGATGAACCTGTAATCGTAGGAGCCGTCCGGCTGGATGGCCAGGGCGCTTACCGGGGGATGCATCAGCATGTCGCCAATGGAGATCAGGGAAACATAGGCCGGCTGCTCAAAGCGTTTCGTAGGAGCTTCCGTGGTGGTGGTCGGTGCCGTCGTCGTCGGTGCGGGGGTCGTTGTGGGCGGCTGGGTTTCGGAGAATGTCTCCGTCGTCGCTTCGGTGGTGATCACTTCCGGGGTGGTGATCCGGGCAGAAGTCTCTTCTTCACTGCTGTGCCGGATCTTCGGCAGCAGCCATAAGCCGCCCAGAAGGAGAATGGCCCAGACGGAGGCCGCCGCGGCGGCGGTCCGGACTCTTTCCCGCGTCCTCATGCCGGGACGAAGCATCAGGCCGGCCAGGACGCCGGCGCTTCCGCCGATAAAGGAGAGGATCGCCAGCAGCCTGGTAACAGCGCCGCTTTTTTTTCGCCGGGTCGTCCGGTCCTTGCTGATCAGGACCAGAAGCGAGATGATGTTGACAGCCAGAACGGCCAGCAGAACCGCGGCAATGATTTCTTTCTTCATTAATATATGCCTCTCAACATGGATTTTGTACGCTTGCCCGCATGAGAGAACAGAACGGGCGGAAAAAGAAAAATGGTTAAACCGGCTGCAAAAAAGGGATACTGCTTCACAACTGGCATAACCGCCTGAAATAATTTATCATTGTGAAGGCTTTCCGTCAAGGCAATATGACGGAAAATACGGGAAAAAAGCGGAAACCACAAGATGTTGTTACAAAATTGTTAAGTGATTATTTCTTTGGTGTTGCATTTATTTCAGAATAGTGATATAATACGACCATCTTGAGTAATAATTTCGAAAGGATTTCGTATTTATGTTAAAGAAAACAGCTGGAATTCTGACAGTTATTTTCGGCCTGGCCCTTGCGGCTGGCTGTCAGAACAGCGAAACCATTAAGATCGAAAAGGATAATTCGGCACAGATCGAGACTGCTGCAGACAAACAGGAAGCCCCGGTCGTCGGCGCGGTTTTCGCCAATGCTCTGGATAAGGATAATAAAGAAACTACGGAAGCGGAGGCGGATCAGGCTGAAAAGCAGGATGAAGCCGCTCAGGCGGATGCAAAAGACGAAAGCAAAGAAGATAAAGCCGATGAGGCTGTCAAAACAACATTGGAAGCCGATCCTGCATCTGAAGACAAAAAAGACGTCGGAAAGGATAAGACTGACGGCAAAACCGCGGGAAAAGACGAGAAGACGGTGGAGACCACTGTTGAGGTCAGCACGGATTCTCCTTACACCGGCCTGAAGGCCCTGGCCCAGGTAGAGAATTATGTCAACGTGCGTTCCGGTCCTTCGACGGATAATGACGTCGTCGGAAAGATCTACAATAACTGCGCGGCGGATATCGAAGGCAGTGCAGAGGGCGAAGACGGAACCTGGTTCCTGATCAGCTCCGGAAACTGCGAAGGTTTTATCAAGGCCGAGTATTTCCTGGTGGGCGAAGAAGCGGAAGCGAAGCGTGAAGAAGTCGGCGTCCTGATGGGCACTGTAAACGTGGAAGCCCTCAACGTCCGTTCCGAACCGAACCAGGACGATCCCGACAACGTTTTTACTTTATATCAGTACGGAACCGAAGTTTTTATCGATGAAATGACGGATGACGGCTGGGCAAAGATCACGACGGATGCCGCCAGCACCGGTTATGTTTACGGCGAGTGCATGGATATCCGCAGAGTGTTCAAAACAGCCATCACCATCGAAGAAGAGGAAGAGGAACTGAAGCGGCAGGCAGAAGCTGAGGCTGCGGCTAAGGAAGCGGAAGAAAAGTTCCTGGCAGCGATGCAGGAACAGCGCGAGGCCGAATCCCTCTACTGGGCCGCACAGGAATCTTCCATGCTGGCGTCCCAGTCAGAAGAAGAATCCTACTGGGCTTCTCTTGAAGCAGACCGTCAGTCATCGGAATCCGCCGAGCAGTCCTCTTACTGGGCTTCTGTCTGGTATGATCAGTCCGCTCAGATGTCTCTGGCGGAAGCATCGGCCAGTGAATCTGAAGAAGCTGCCCGGTCAGCCTCTGAAGCGGCCAGCCAGTCTGAATCAGCTTATTGGGCTTCTGTATGGGAATCTCAGGAAGCCGCCCGCATTTCGGCGGAAGAAGAGTCTTCCCGTCAGGCCGCGGCTTCCAGCGAAGCGGAATCAGCTTACTGGGCATCCGTCTGGCAGTCTCAGGAAGCCGACCGTATCGCAGCCGAACAGGAATCCTCCCGGCAGGCTGAAGAAGCCTATCAGGCTTCTGTCCGGGCATCTCAGGAAGCCGACCGTATCGCAGCAGAGCAGGCAGCCTCCCGTTCGGCAGAGGAAGCCTACTGGGCATCCGTCTGGCAGTCTCAGGAAGCCGACCGTATCGCAGCAGAAGAAGCTTCCCGCCAGGCAGAGGAAGCCTCCCGTCAGGCAGAAGCTGCAGCCGCGGCAACTCAGCCGGCGGAAACTCAGCCGGAACCTACGGCACCCCAGGTGGTCGACACTAATGCCGCTCTTCGTGAAGCGGTCTGCGCCTACGCTCTTCAGTTCGTCGGAAGACCCTACGTTCACTGCGGAAGAAGTCTTACGAACGGAACCGACTGCTCCGGCTTTACTTCTCTGGTATATCAGCACTTTGCTCAGTATATCGGCTACACCCTGTCCTATGCGCCGGAAGGCCAGCAGTACCAGGGCACCCTGGTCGCCAATGCGCCGGTCTCCATGGACCAGCTGCTCCCGGGCGATATCCTGTTCTTCCCCAGCTCCTATAAAGCGGTAGGACACGTAGCGATCTATCTTGGCAACAATACCCTGATCCATGCGGCCAATGAGGCGAAAGGCATCTGTCTTGAGACATTTACCTCTTACCGCCCGCCGCTCTTTGCCAGAAGGATCATTAACTGATGATTATTTAATACCCCCTTTCGCCCCCTGATCCATTGCGGTCAGGGGGTTTTTGGTTTACCGGCAGAAGGTTACGGTATAGAAAGTGCACGAAAGAAAAGTATTTGGGCAAAGACATGACAAAGGCTGCAGGGTCGATATCTCTGCAGCCTTCTGTTGTGCGCCAGGCGGCGCACGTTCTGTATAAGTATCCTGTTATCTGTAAAACATTCTATCTGCCGCAGCCTTTGGAATCCGCTTGTACCCCTGTCATCTGATGGATTCACAGAACAAAGGGCGTTCTGCCGGAGATTAAATCCTTCCAGGTCGGGGAGAAGCTTCGCAAATACTCAACGGTTTCTTTGACGGATCCGATCAGATATTCGATCTCCTCCATCGTTATATCTTCCGAGAGGGTAAGCCTCAGGGAGCCCCGGGCTGTGTCATGGTCCCGGCCTATGGCAAGCAGCACATGGCTGGGATCCAGGGAACCGGAGGTGCAGGCGCTCCCGGAGGAGGCCTGGATACCTTTTTTATCCAGAAGCAGGATCATCATCTCCCCTTCAACGCCTTCAAAACAGAAGTTGACGTTGCCGGGAAGCCGTTTTTCCGCATCGCCGTTTAATGCCGAATGGGGGATCTCGCTCAGGCCCCGGATCAGCCGGTCGCGCTTTGCCGAAAGGTCTGCGGCGGTTTCTTCAATTTTCAGGGAAGCTTCTGTTAAGGCGGCGGCCATCGAAGCAATGCCGGCGGTATTTTCGGTGCCCGCCCGCTTCCCTTTTTCCTGGGCACCGCCTTCTATCAGGTTGAGAAGGTCCAGTCCCTCCCGTACAAACAGGAAGCCCGTTCCCTTGGGACCGTGGAATTTGTGGGCCGATGCAGACAGCATATCGATATTGTCCATCTGTACATCCACCGGAATATGCCCCAGTGCCTGGACCGCATCCGTATGGAAAACGACGCCCTTTTCCCGGCAGATCCTCCCGATCTCCCGGATGGGCTGCAGGGTGCCGATCTCATTGTTGGCCGCCATGACGGTAACGAGGGCGGTATCCTCCCGGATGGCCTCCGCCACCTGCTCCGCCGAGACCAGGCCGTTTTCATGGATGTCCAGGAGGGTAACTTCAAACCCCTCCCTTCCCAGTTTTTCCAGGGTATGCAGGATCGCATGATGTTCGAAGGCTGTGGAGACCAGGTGCTTCTTCCCCTTCCGGGCGCCCAGAAGGGCGGCCGAGCGGATGGCCTGATTATCGGCCTCCGAACCGCCGGAGGTAAAATAGATCTCCCCGGGAGCCGCATGGATGACAGCGGCAATATCCCGGCGCGCATTGTCCAGGATCTTTTTAGCCTCCCTGCCGATGGTATACAGGGCGGAAGGATTGCCGTAGCTTTCCCTGAGCACATGCATCATGGTCTCCATCGCCAGGGGGCTCATTTTGGTTGTGGCCGCATTGTCAGCATAGATCATAAAATACCCCTATCGGAAAGGCTTCAGCACCGCGGCGTTCAGAAACGAATACCTTCCGAGACCATGGTCTGTTCGTCGGCGGCAAGATATCCCAGATAAGCGGGATCATATCTGAAGCAGCCTTCTGTTTCATCATACCAGCCCAGCTCTTTTTTGTTGACAGTGATCCGGACTTCTCTGGATTCACCGGCTTCCAGCCGGACCTTTTCGAAGCCCATCAGTGTGCGGACGGGACGTTCCACGGGACTTTCCGGGAAGCTTACATAAAGCTGGACCACCTGGGCGCCGGCCGCAGCGCCGGTATTGGTGACCCGGGCTGTGAACACAGCCTTTTCAGGATCATTTTCCGCCAGGGCCGCGTCTGTTATATCAAAGGTGGTATAGCTTAAGCCGAAGCCGAAGGGAAAGTCAGGGGTCTTTCCGTCTCTGTCCAGCTTCTGGTAGCCGTGATAATAGCCGTAGTGCTGCTCGGTGGTGCTCCATTTGACCTGGGGATAATCCTTTTCGTCCTGAGCAATGGCGAAGGGCAGCTTCCCGCAGGGATTGCACTTGCCGTACAGAATATCGCAGACCGCGGAGCCGCCTTCCATGCCGGGATAGTAGGCAAAAAGAATGGCCTTCACTTCATCCTGCCAGTCATGGGTCATGATGACATTTCCGCCCATGAGCACGACAGCGCAGTTTTTATTCAGGGCGGCGGTCCGGTGGATCATCCTGATCTCGTCCTTATGAAGCTGCAGGCTCTTCCGGTCGCCGCCCATGACAAAGATGAATTCCCCTTCATCATTATGGCGCATGCCTGCGGTGATGACGACGGCGTCGGCAAAACGGATCAGATCCGCCTTGCGGTGCACTTCATCGGTGCCCACAAAGGCAAAGGTCACGTCGCCGTATTCCCTTTCCATGGCGTCCATGATGGTGCGGACGTAAGGCGGGCGCACCTTGCTGGAGCCGTGGTCGCCGATGTTTTCGACCTTCGCCAGATCGCCCACAAAGACGACCTTGGCCGAGCGGGAGAGGGGCAGCAGGCCGTCCTCATTCTTCAGCAGTGTAATGGATTCCGAGGCAGCGCGCCTGGCAAGGGCGATGTGCTCATCGCAGGCCAGGATGCTCTTATCCATTGCCGGGAGGGCTTTTCGCTGTTCCTCGAAAGCCAGGGTGGTGCGGATGATCCTCAGGCAGGCGTCATCGATCCTGTCTTCGGTGACGGTCCCTTCCGCCAGGGCCTTTTTGACCTTCTTTTCACTGTAGACGTTGGTCACGTGCATCTCCACGTCGCAGCCGCCGTTTAAGCCGCCGGCGGTATCCTTGACGCCCCACATGAAATCGCTGATGACAAAGCCGTCGAAGCCCCATTCATCCTTCAGGACGTCCCGGAGCAGATATTTGTTATGGCCGCATTTTTCACCCTGGTACAGGTTGTAAGCGTTCATGACGGAACCGGCGCCGGCCTCCACAGCCTTTTTGAAATGGGGCAGATAAACCTCGCGTTCGGTCCGTTTGTCTGCGGTGACGCTGACCTTGAAACGGGAGCGTTCCATGCTGTTGAAAGCATAATGCTTGATACAGGCCACCACGCCTTCTTCCTGGACGCCTTCCATCAGGGCAACAGCCATTTCACCCATGTGGTAGCTGTCTTCGCTGAAGGCCTCCTGGGATCTGCCGGCGCCCGGGTTGTAGGGGATGTTCATGCAGTCTCCGCCGAAATAGCTGCCGCCGTTTCCGCGGATCTCTTTTCCGATCACATGACCGATCTCCTTTTCAAGTCCCCGGTCAAAAGTCGCTCCGCAGGCCATGGCCGCCGGGAAGCAGGTGCTGTTTCCGCTGACGACGCCTCTGGGGCCGTCGCAGAAGCCCAGCTCCGGAATGCCAAGACGCTCACAGCCGCCGAACATATAGGGCACCTCGTTATAGCTGCCCCCGCCCATGCTGTCCTTTAACGTGCTGTGTCCGCCCAGCATATAGATCTTTTCTTCCAGCGTCATCTGGGAGAGCAGTTCCCGGGCCTTTTCGTCAAACTGCATCCGATACTCTTTTGTGTTGTCCATAAATCATATCCTCCAAAATGATCTTCAATACTTTAGTAAACCTTTTCCGAATTGCCGATAAAGGCATTATACAGAAAAAATACCGATTTGTGTAGCCTGTTTCATAAAGCGGTACTCTCGTTTGATTTTTTCTTAGCTGTCAAGTCTTTGCTCTATACATAAAGTGATCCCGCTGTCTGATCGGAAAAGAACAGATTTCCGGGTTCAGGCAGACTGTTTTTCCTGTGAAATTATGTGGCGTAAAACGTCATCCTGCGATATACTGGAATCATTCGGAAGCCGCCGGCGCGGCTGAACCATAGCATCGTGACGAAAAAGAGAAATCGCTGACAGCATTTTAAGGAGGTACTGCAGAATGAAAATGCTTCATGTGACCATCAGGACCAACCGGTTCGAAGAGGAACTGAAATTCTATCAGGAGATCGCAGAACTTGCCGTCACCCGGGACATGCGTCCCATGGGCCGGGAGATGATCTTCCTGTCAAACGGCGAGGGCGAAACGGAGATCGAGATCATCGGCACGCCGGAAGCGGATAACGCCGGGAATGAATTCCTGTCCATCGGCTTCAGGACGCAGGATGTGGAAGCCAAAAGGGAAGAACTGCTGGAGAAAGGTCTGGACGTTTCACCCATGGTGAGCCCCGGTCCCCAGGTGAAGTTTTTCCATGTGACGGATCCCGCAGGGGTCAGGGTCCAGTTTATGTAAGATTAAACCAGCCTGCATTCATAAAAGGGAAAGCAGAACTGTAAAACCAGCCTGCATCCATAACAGGGAAAGCAGAACTGTAAAACAAGCCTGTACCCATAACAGGAAATGCAGAACAATGATATGCCATAGGGCAGGATCCGGATGATCCCGAAGGTTTGATCTCTGAAGGAAAAGACGGATGGAAAAAGGAGGTCCTATATGAGTTTTGATCTGGACAGATCCAAAGTCGCCATGCGGGAAGCGGATACCGAGTATGGCAGGGTCCGGGGCGTTCCGGGCAATAATCCGCAGTTTACGGTATTTAAGGGGATCCCCTACGCCGCGGCTATGGTGGGCGAAAAGCGGTGGAAAATGGCGGAGCCTCATGAAAAATGGGAAGGCGTCCGGGACTGCGTGGAATTCGGCGCGGCTTCCTTCCAGTTTATGGGCGGGCAGCCGGAGGACATGAAGACCGATGAAGACTGCCTGTTCCTGAATATCTATACGCCGGCAAAGAGCCCCGATGAAAAGCTGCCGGTGCTGTTCTTCATCCCCGGCGGCGCTTTCATGGGCGGCGCTTCCAACCGCCCGGCCTATGACGGAGAAGGCTTTAACAAGCGCGGCGTGATCCTGGTGACCATCAATTACCGGACCGGGCCTCTGGGAATGCTCTGCCATCGGGAAATGCTGAATGAAAATCCCTACGGCGTCTGCGGAAATATCTACTACCTGGACCAGATCTTCGCGCTGAAATGGGTCAGGCGGAACATCGCCGGCTTCGGCGGAGATCCGGACAGGATCACGATCATGGGGCATTCATCGGGCGCTGTGGGCGTAACGGCCCTGGCGGTGTCGCCCCTTACGAAGGGCGACATCTGCGGCTGCATCATCGAAAGCGGCCCGGTCACCCTGGATATCCAGTTCCCGGACGGAGATCCTCATTCCTCTCCCTTCTGGATGGATAAGGAGGAAGCCCTGCGGCGGGGGGACGCCTATATGGAAGCCCTGGGATGCAGGACGCTGGACGAGATGCGTAAGATCCCCTGCGAAAAGCTGGGTGAGGTCTACCGCAAGATGCCCGGGTCCTTATGCTACTTTCGCGGCGTCATAGACGGCTATACCTTCCCGGAGGATCCGGTGGTGATGTATGCCAGAGGGCAGCATCATGATATCGCCTATATGATTGGCCAGGCCGGTGACGAGGGCATGGGCATGACGGCCCGCACCAACGTACTGACAAGAGAGGGCATCGCCCATTACGCGGAAAACTTCGGCGATAAGGCGGCGGAATTCGTTTCCTATGCCCGGAACTTAACCGACGCGGAGATTGCCTTCGGGCTGATGGACGAAAACGCCTACCGCTGCCGGATGTTCGCGGAGACCCAGCTGGCAAAGAACATGAAGCCCGCTTATTATTACGCCACCATCCGCCGGGCTCCCGGCGATGACGCCGGCGCCTATCACGGCATCGAGCACTGGTACGTTTTCCAGACCCTGGACCGCGACTGGCGGCCCTACGCCGGATCCGATTACGACCTCTCCGATAAAATGTGCACCTACTGGGCGAACTTCGTGAAAAACGGCGATCCCAACAGTCCCGGCCTGGAAGCCTGGACGCCCTATACTGCGGAAAAACCCGAAGCCATGATGTTCGACGTATCCCCCTGGATGGGCGTACGGAAGCTTCAGAAGATCCAGCAGTTCAAGCTGGACTACTTCACCGAAAAGATCCGGGAAGGAAAGGTCTGAGAACAAACTAAAAACAAACAGGAGTATTTATGAATTTTGTCTGGTTTCTGGTGACCCTGGCGGTTGCCTGTCTCGGGAGTTTTATAGCCAGGAAGCTGAAGTTGCCGGCCGGCGCCATGGTGGGCTCCATGGCCTTTGTCATCGCCTTTAACCTGATCACGGATAAAGGGTATTTTTACCCGGATCTGAAGATCGTAATGCAGATCGTCTCCGGCGCCATGATCGGCGGCAAACTGGGACGGGAAGACGTGAAGGAACTGAAAATCAATATCCTGCCGGTACTGATCCTGATCGTGATGATGGTGATCCTGAACATCGCCTTCGGCACCTCCATCTATATGGCCAGCGAACTGGATATCGCCACATCCCTCTTTGCCACGACGCCCGGCGGTGTGGCGGATATGGCGCTTATAAGTGAAGAACTGGGCGCGAATACCGCCTATGTGGCCATTCTCCAGGTGTTCCGCCTGCTGATCATCTACACCTTCTGCCCGCCGCTCTTTAAGCTGGCCATGAAGAAGGGCGTGGTAAAGGCAGCGGGCAGCGGACCAGAAAAGAAAACGCTCCCGAAGGCGGGACCGGCTTCAGAGGAAGAAAAGACCTTGGGAGCCGGAGAGCCCCTGGGAGCAGGACAGACCCCGGAAGTGAAGGCTTCGGCTAATGATTCCGGGAACGGCGCTGCGGCCCCGGCCAGACGGGGCTTTGAACCGGTGCGCTTTGCCTGCCTGATCCTGGCAGCGGCAGCCATCGGTATGTTATTCCACTTCCTGCACGTCACTGCTGGTCCTATCCTGGGCGGCATGGTGGGCGGCGCCATTTATACCATCTGCACCCGGAAGACCCTGTTCCCGAAACAGGTGACCACCGGCCTTCAGACCGTGGCCGGCGCCTTTATCGGCATGAACATGACCCGGGAAAGCCTGATGAACCTACCGGAGCTGATCGTCCCGATCCTGATCATGATCGTGGGCATTCTGGCCTTCGTTTTTATCACCAGCTTCCTCATCCACAAGATCACAAAACTGGATTACGCCACCTGCATGTTTGCCTCCACCCCCGGCGGCCTTCAGGAAATGGCCCTTCTTGCGGAGGAGATGGGCGTGAACCCCTTAAAGGTTTCCGTGATGCAGACCTGCCGGCTGTTCTTTGTCATCAGCTTCTTCCCCACGATGATCCGGTTTATCTATATGCTGGTGAACTGATAAGCCTCCCGAGGCCGCCGCTTTGATGTATTCCGCCTTATTTTGGGGTGTATCCCCAACGATGATACCAGAGAAAATCATAAGGTCTGTATATAAAGACGGCAGACCCTGGAAAACATCAAGTAATAATACAGACGCAGGAATGCATCATAAAATAATACAGACGCAGGAACGCATCATGAAAGAATACAGACGCGGAGAAGCGAATAAATTTAAAACGGCAGCAGATATATGAGGAGGATCCGATATGAACCGATTTTACAGTGAATACCGGGAAAAGCTCCGCACCCCGGAGGAAGCCGTCAAGGTGATCAAAAGCGGAGACTGGGTGGATTATACCACCAATGTAGGCTTCCCGATCCTGCTGGACCGGGCCCTGGCAAAACACCGGGATGAGCTGTTTGACGTAAAGATCCGGGGAAATCTGCTGAACGGACCGCTGGAGACCGTGGAGGGGGACTTGAGCCGGGAGCATTTTTACTACAACAGCTGGCACCTTTCCGCCTATGAGCGCCACCTGTGCGACCGGGGACTCTGCAATTTCATCCCCATGATCTTCCGGAACGTGGTGCCCTATTACAAATATTTCCTGACGGTCAACGTGGCCATGATGTGCGTAACCCCCATGGACCGGCACGGCTATTTCAATCTGTCCTCCGCCACCGGCGTGGCAAAGGGAATCCTGGATAAGGCGGATGTGGTGATCCTTGAGGTGAACGAGCATCTGCCCTGGATCTACGGCGGCTTTGATGAAAGCATTCACATCTCCGAAGTGGATTTTGTGGTGGAGGGAGAGCATCCGGAGCTGCCGGAATTTCCCATCAATCCGCCGACGCCGGAAGATATGGCCATAGCGGACCACATCCTTCCGTTCATTCAGGACGGCGCTACGCTGCAGCTGGGGATCGGGGCATTGCCTAACGTCATCGGCGCGGAGATCGCGAAGTCAGATCTGAAGGATCTGGGCATGCACACCGAGCTGGGCGGCGACGCCTATTATCAGCTGTACCGGGCGGGGAAGCTCACCAATAAGTATAAGAACATCGACCGGGGAAAGGGCGTTCTGGGCATGGCCTTCGGATCAAAGGACTTTTACGACTGGATCGACCGGAATCCCGGCGTCATCGCCTGTCCGCTGGAGTATGTGAATGCGCCGGAGACCATTGCGAAGATCGACAACATGATCTCCATCAACAACTGCATTGCCGTGGACCTGTACGGACAGATCAGCGCGGAAAGCGCCGGCACCCGGCAGATCAGCGGCACCGGCGGCCAGCTGGATTTCCTGACCGGCGCGGCCATGAGTCACGGAGGGAAGGCCTTTATCACGATGACGTCCTCCTTTACCGATAAGGACGGCGTGCGGCACTCCCGCATCGTTCCCACGTTCCAGGGAGACATCGTCACCAGCCCCAGAAGCCAGGTCTACTACCTGGTGACGGAATTCGGCGCGGTCAACCTGACCGGCCGCACCACCTGGGAAAGGGCGGAGATGCTCATCGATATCGCCCATCCGGACTTCAGGGACGAACTGATCCGAGCCGCGGAAAACCAGAAGATCTGGCGGAAGTCGAATAAACGGTAGAAGAACAGAAGAACAAAAGACGACCTTACGGGAATCGAACAGGGCGCAGAAGAAAAGCAGACCAGAAGACGACCTTACGGGAATAGAACAGGCGGCAGGATGAGGATCTGAAAAAAAACCTGAAGAGAGCAGAGCTGTTGAGTAGAGAGCCTTTATGGAATGAATGTCTGCAGGGCTTGTTTGGAACGAATGGCTTCAGAGTTTTTCAGGATTTATGCAGGAGCAGATTTCCTGGAATCAAATACAAAACAACATTACATAAAAAACATTATTAGTGATGAGGTAAAACGATATGGCACTTTATCATGTGAATTTCTTTTCCCAGTGTCTGGGCGGCCAGACGGAGCTTTATGCGGTGATCCCCCATGACGTTCCCGAAATGGCGGCGCAGAATAACCCCCGTTATCAGAGGCCTCCCAGGGTCCTGGTGATGCTCCACGGCTATTCGGGCAACGCGGCGGACTGGGTCACCGGCAGCCGCATCCGCGAATATGCCCAGGAGTACAATCTGGCGGTGCTGATGCCCAACGGCCGCAACAGTTTCTATGTAGACAAGGAAAGCACGGGCGAAAAATACGCCGCCTATGTGGGCAGTGAGCTTCTTGCCTATGCGGCAAAGGCCTTCGGACTGGATGTCTCGCCGGAGAACTGTATCATCGGCGGCCTTTCCATGGGCGGCTTCGGCGCCATCCACACCGGGCTGATGTTCGACAGCTATTCGAAGGTTATCGGCCTTTCCAGCGCCCTCATCGTCAACCAGCTGGCCGTGATGGAGGATAATCCCATGGCGAACAAGGCTTATTATGTGAACACCTTCGGTGATCTTTCTGTGGCGGCCATGACGGATCACAATCCTGAAGTTCTGGTGCTGAAGCGGAAAAAAGAAGGCAGGAAGATGCCGGATATCTACATGGCCTGCGGATCCGAGGATTTCCTCTTTGATGCCAACAATGAACTGGACGCCTTCCTGACCGAGCAGGGCGTTGCCCATGAATACCATGTTTCTCCGGGCATCCACAACTGGACTTTCTGGAACGAATATCTGGAACCCGCCATCAAATGGGCTCTGGGTGAATAAACAGACGCATAGAAAAAGAGCAGGGCATTGAGATGACCCCCAGACGTCAGATCTGAAATCTAACGATTGGGGGTCGGTTCACTTGAATGCTCTGCTCTTTTTTTATCTGCGAAGAGGAAAAAAGGGCGCATCTGTACTCAGGAAGCTGACGAATACGTACGATCCCGGAACGCGGCCTTATGCAGCTTCCTTTGGTTCGCCGAAGCCTTTCAGGATGATCAGGGAGATGGCGGCACCCAGAAGGATCATACCCGCCAGGGCAATGCTGAACTGGTTCCGGGGCGTGTTCCCGCTGAGCACGGAAGAGGAGATGCCGCCCAGAACGATAGGGGAGATGAGTCCGCCGATGCCTCCGAAGATGGAGAACAGCCCGGAGGCTTTGGCCACCGCTTCCTGCCTGACCAGGATGCTCGTCAGATAGCCGCCCATGGCATTGAAGCAGCTGATGGAGACGCCGGTCAGAAAGCTGGAGATCACGGCTCCCGGCATACCGGGAATGAACAGGATCACCGCATACGCGGCGGCAGCAGAGAACACCGCAAAGGGAAGCGTAGCGCGTTTCAGGAGTTTTGTTATTTTACTGAACAGAACGCCCATGAGCAGGGAAGAAACGGAACTGACTGCCGTAACGATGCCGGCGGCGCCGGTGTCGGAGGTGATCTCCCGGGCGATATGCATGCCGATATTTGAGGAATAAGCGTTCACGAAAAGGGTATGCAAAAAAGCCGTCACAGCCAGGATGTAGACCATGGCGTTCAGCTTTCGGACGGAACGGCTGTTTCTTTCGGAAATGGTGCCCCGGGGAAGCAGAAGCAGGATGACCGCAAGGCTGATAAAGGCCATCAGGTAGACCAGGTAGAAATAGCGGAGTCCGGATTTGGCCAGGAGTCCTCCGATCAGATTACCTGCCATGGCGCCGATGCCCATGCCTACGACATTGATCCCCAGATAGGACGCTCTGTTTTCCACGGGGATGAATTCCGCGATGATCGCCGTGATGACAGGACCTGCCAGGCCGAAGCCAAAGCCGATCAGCAGGCGGGAAATAAACAGGACTGTAAAGCTTTCCGATAAGAAGGGCAGCGTCCCGCAGACACCGATAACGGCAGCCGCCAGCAGGGCGATATTCTTCTTGGTCATTCTGGTGGTCAGCCATCCGATGATAAGGGATCCCACCATCAGGAACGCATAGGGCAGGGTCTGCATTAGCTGAACCACACTGGTACTCTGATCACTATACCTTTCCCTTACCAGGTTCAGCACCGGAACAATGCCGGTGATGTTCAGGCCGAAGGCCATAGCTATGGCAAAAATACTGATGCCGACTTTAATACTACGATTCATAGGACACCTCTTCATCATGGAATTGGCCCCATAATATCCCGGGGATACGCTATATTATAAAAGGCGCGGCGCAAAAAACAAGAAGAAAATGAAAAGTCTGCAATAAACATAACGGTTTGCAGCAGATTTTGCTGACGGGGACAGATCTAGCTGTCTGCAGCAGATTTTATCTGACCGGAAAAGGCCTTACTGTCTGAAACAGACTTCACCGTCCGAAACCGAAAACAGACCTCACCGCCCGGAACATTATTGACAAAAACCTCATTCTATACTATGTTGATTAAAAGGATCATTCTGAAAAACAGATGAGACAGCCGCCAGAAGCAGATTCCGAATGGTTCAGTGATTCGCACTCCGATCATCCTCCCTCATTCCGCATTCTCATGGAGTAAGAATGCCATTTCGTGCTTCATGAGGGGGCACGCCGGGAAATGTTTTCTCCACTGGAATACAGACATTCCGTGGCGTCCGTCTTTTGGCGCTGAAATCATACAGATTCATAAAAGCAACAAAAAATAAGCAGATAAAAGCTTGGAAAAGAAAAGGAGAAAGCAACATGAAAGTACTTGGCATTTCTTTCGGCCGGAAAAACCAGCGCTGTGATATCATGGTTAAGGAAGCCCTTTTCGCGGCTCATGAAGCCGGCGCAGAGGTGCAGTTCATCAACACCATGGGCATGCGCATCGACCACTGCCACGCCTGTGATTACTGCTCCCGCTGCCGGGAAAAGGGCGACGTGGAGATCCATTGTGTCTTGAAGGATGACTATCACATCCTGGAAGAAGCCTATCTGGACTGCGACGGCGTCATTATCGCGGCTCCCGTGTACGCCGTGGGCATCGTCGGCCAGTTCAAGAATTTCCTGGACAGGATGTGTCCCGCCCATGACCGGGCAGAGATGATCGAAACCAATAAAAAGCGGGAAGCCGAAGGCAAACCGCTTCTGGATCCTCGATATTTTAAAGACCGTTATTCCGCCTATATTTCCGTCGGCGGCGCCAATACCCGGAACTGGGTGGCCCTGGGTCTTCCTATGCTGCACCTGTTCGATTTTTCCCTGGTGCAGAAATGTGTAGGCCATGTGGACGCCTACGACCAGGGAAATACCGGAAGCCCGGTGCTTGACCGTGAACTGATGGCCCGCTGCGCCTCTCTGGGGACCGCCGTTGCCGGAGCCATCGGCAGGCCCTACGATGAAGTGACCACCTGGGCCGGCGATCCGGAGGACGACAGTGTATGTCCTGTCTGCCACTGCCGGCTGCTGAACATCAACGGCACCACCGACGTGGAATGTCCCATCTGCGGCATCTGGGGCAAGCTGGAGGTGGAAGACGATAAGGTCCATGTGACCTGGAGCCCGGAGGAGATCAGCCGTGCCAGAAATACGCCTATCGGCATCTATGAGCACTATCATGAGATCCAGAACATGATCAAGATCTGCGTGCCCAAGCTTACGGATCCGAAAAACGCGGAATTCATTAAGAAAGAAACGGAGCGTTACGCCCGGTTTGATGAGATCGTGGGGAATAAGTAAATCAGAAGCCTTCCCGGATCGCAAGAAGCGGCGTTAAGCAGTATAAAGCAGCATCCCGCGGTTGAAGCATCCGTCAGATTTCCATTTATGAGTGTATTCGCCGGGATTTCCGTGTATGAGCACATTCGCCGGGAATTCTGTGTATTGAATGCACGCTGGCTTTTCTCATAGCTGGTAAAAAATTTATAGAAAATATTAAAGCGGTGTGAAACATCAGAACGATCTTTCACACCGCTTTTTCTACAGGTCAGTTTCAGGTGCTGCGCATCCTTGCGGAGCATTATCGTCATCGTCAGATCATTTCTGATGTTAACGATAACCGGAAGCTCCGATCCGGCGTTCACAGGCTGAACAGGCAACCTCATAAGGATCCCTCAGCTGCATCATTTCAGGGAATTTCGCGATCTGCGCCGGATACACTGTTTTTTCTGAAGGTAAGCCGTTGCCTCCGGGCATGGAGCTTAATCCTTCTTCAGAACAAGGGGCTCTCCGGGATTCAGGGCCAGCACCCGTTCGGGGTTCGTGACGCGGGCCAGGAGATCTTCCGGATTTCCGTTAAAGGTATTCATTTCCGGCGCATCCACCGTCCCCCAGTGAATGCAGACAAGCTTTGCCTTCGGATAGGTATTGGCCAGCTTTACGGCGCCTTCAAAGGTGATGTGCACCGGGTTGTCCGCAAAATCAAAGAGGATCACGTCCGGATCCGGCATATGAAGCTGCTCCTCCAGAAGTCTTGAATCTCCGGGGGTCCAGATTGTGCCGTCCGGCGTCTCCAGCCAGAAGCCGCAGTAGTCTTCCTTTTCCCAGTGACGGTAATTGAATTCCGGCATGAAATTCTGCCAGTCGTGATCCGCCGGAGTCAGCGTCACCTTCACATCGCCTACTGAAAAGGTTTCGCGAATATTGTGTCCGGTACCGGGCAGATCTTCTTCCTCCCGCATCACCTGAGCCACATATTGCGGCGCATGGTACGACTTGCAGACAGCCTTCAGATCCCGGCAGGTCATCCGGCTGAAATGGTCATTGTCGATATGGGTGATGAGGATGCCGTCCAGGGTCGGAATATCGGAAACCGCAACGGGGCTGTCAAAAAGCACATCCATGTCGAAGCCTTCCAGCAGCGGATCGATCATGATATTGGTGCCCCGGCTGTTCACAAAGATCCCGGCGCTTCCCAGCCAGTAGACGCTGGTGTGATCCTGGGCGGAGAAAGCTTCTTTTTCAATGGGAATGATCTCGGCAGGCATAGCCTGGCCTTTTTCGGAAAATCTGAGGTTCATAAGCAAGTCCTTTTCTTTTTCGCTGATGTTGTCTTTGCTTCATATATTTAAACAGTTCTTTGCGTGATCTTTACGGATTTATACAGTCCTGCCTGTGATCCCTGCAGCAGTCCCTTCCTGTGTCAGCTGAGGGATGATCCGGTGCGGAAGAGGTACTGTTTATAATCGATGTCATTACTGATTTTTATGACATTATTATACAGAAAAACAGTCATAGAAGCAAGCTTCCGAAAAGATTCTTACCAGGATCAGATCCGAACAGCATATCCGAAATGATTGCCGGGAGTGGAAAACCGGATGGCCGGTGGAGTAAATCCTGAGAATAGAAATCCTTTGCCTGGAAGACTCTGAAACTGGGGCTGAAGCGGGAAGCAGCCTCCATGAATTCTCTGTACTGGATAACGACAATACCAATACTGGAAAAAGACATAATACAAGGCCGCTTTTTTGATTATCATTTTATACAGATGATACAGAGGAGCAAAAGGAATTTTGACCTCAGATTATACCTTGACGCTGCGAGCTCGGCACTCCCGTCATACAGAATATCGAAACCGTGCAGCAGGACAGCGGCCGGAATGGAAGGGACATATGCCTATGGATGATCGGATCATTGAAAGAGCCATCAACTATATTACGGAGCTCTTTTCAGAAAATGCGGGCGGCCACGATGCGGACCACACCCTACGAGTGTACCGGAATACGCTCCGGATCGCGGAAAATGAACCCGGCTGCGACGTACAGACGGCTGCCCTTGCGGCCCTGCTTCACGACGCGGATGACCACAAGCTCTTCACGACGGAAAACAACGCAAATGCCAGAGCGTTTCTATCAAAAAATCAGGTACCGCCGGAAACGGCAGACCGTATCTGTGCGGTGATCAATGCGGTATCCTTCAGCCAGAACCGGGGCCGGAAGCCGGAAACCGTTGAAGCCGGAGTGGTTCAGGATGCAGACCGGCTGGATGCCATGGGCGCCGTCGGCATTGCCAGAACCTTCGCCTACGGCGGTGAACAGGGAAGGCCGATGCATGAATCGGTGCAGCATTTTTACGATAAGCTTCTTCTTTTGAAGGATCTGATGAACACGGAGACCGGAAAGCAGATGGCAGAAAGCCGGAATGCCTTTCTGGAAGCCTTTTTGCAGGAATATCGGGAGGAAACAGACAGAGAATGAATACACTGATCGTTTACTATTCCATGGGCGGGAATACGGAATATGCCGCGGAGCAGATCGCCGGAGCCTGCGGTTTTGAAACGCTGCGTCTGAAGCCGGTCAAAAAATATCCGGACCGCGGCTTCAGGAAGTTTTTCTGGGGCGGGACGAGCGCTGTGATGGCGGAAACCCCGGAACTGGAACCTTACATTTTTAACGCAGACAGTTATGACCGCATCATTTTCGGCTTCCCGGTATGGGCCGGCAACGTCACGCCGCCCATCAGGACCTTTATAAAAGAGAATGATCTGAGCGGAAAACGGATCGCAGCCTTTGCCTGTCAGAGCGGATCCGGCGCAGAGAAAGCCTTTGAAAAACTGAAAGCAGCCATCGGTATCGATGCATTGGAAGCAGAACAGGTGCTGATCGATCCAAAGGCAAAACCTGATCCGGAGAATGACCGGAAGATCCGGGAATTCTGCACAAAACTTCAGCAGGGATCGTGAGATAAGTTCAGACATAAGTGAAAAAGACACAGGGAAGAGTATGAATAAGTCCCGGAACATGTGAAAAAACCGGCAGGAGCGGAAAAATCTTTTCGGCAGAAACGAAAATAGTCCCGGCAGAAAAATAAAAAGAATTCCGGCAGAAACCTGGAAAGGTTCCGGCGGAAAAGAAAAAACAGGCAGAAACCTGAAAAGGGATATCACAGAGAGTATAAACACAAGGAGAGGCAGTTATGGGATCGATCAACCCGAATGATTTTATGGAATATATGGGATACCGCCAGATGGTGGTGCAGGGCAAGATCAGCGAGTGCGTCGATGCGATCAGAAACGGTGCGGATCATATCACCCTGGACCGCGGCGATCTGTCGGACAGTGAGCTGGAGTATCTGAAAAAAGAAGTAGAAGAACGCACAGGCGCGAAGCTTAAAGGAGAATAAGTATGAAATTTCTTCACCTTTCGGACCTCCATCTGGGGAAGTCCTTAGGCGAGTTTGACCTGATCCGGGATCAGCGGTATTTTCTGGAGCGGGTGCTTGAACTGATACGGGAAAAGGGCGTGGATACTGTCCTGATCGCCGGCGACGTCTATGATAAATCCATCCCCAGCGAAGCTGCGGTAAATCTGCTGGACTGGTTTATCAACGAGCTGGCGGAAATGAAGATCCATACCTTTATGATAAGCGGCAACCACGATTCGGATGACCGTCTGAATTTCGGCAGCGCGCTGTTTGAGGCAAGGGGCATCCATATCTGCGCGAAGTTTGACGGGACGCTTTATAAACGGGTGGTCACGGATGACCACGGCCCTGTGAACGTCTGGCTCCTGCCCTTTGTGAAGGCTTCCCAGGTGCGGCATTATTATCCGGATGAAGCCATAAACAATTACGAGGATGCGGTGCGGACCATCATTGATCATGCCGGGATCGATCCCGGGGAGAGGAACGTCATCCTGTCCCATCAGTTCGTGGCGGGCCATGGAGGAAATCCTAAATTAGGCGGTTCGGAAGGTATGGGGACCCAGAATGTGGGAACCATAGAAGTCATTGGCGCCTCCTGCTACGATCCCTTCGATTATGCCGCCCTGGGCCATATCCATTCGCCCCAGCAGGTTGGGCGTCCGGAGGTGCGGTATGCGGGCTCGCCTCTTAAGTACTCCTTAAGTGAAGTCAATAATGCAAAATCTCTTCCGGTGGTCGCACTGGAGGAGAAAGGAAACATCGATATAGAGCTGGTTCCCGTAAAGCCTTTGAGGGACCTGCGGCATATCAAGGGGCCTCTGAAAAAGCTTCTGGAAAATGTTGAAAACAAAGACGACTTTATCTATGCCACCCTGACAGACGAGGACATCGTGAACGACGTCATGGGGATCGTCCAGCAGTCTTATCCGAATACGGTAAAGATCGATTACGATAACGCCCATACCAGGGAGATCAACGATCCGGATGTGGAAGGTATTTCCGCCAATCAGTCCTTTGACGACCTGGTGCGGCAGTTTTATCTGGCCATGTACGGCACTGAGATCAGCGAAGAAGAAATGCAAATCATGCTGGATGCAGCGAAGGAAGCAGGTGTGATTCATGAAGCCGATTAAACTTATCATCAGCGCTTTCGGCCCCTACGCCGGGACCATGCCGGAAATCATTTTTGAACAGTTTGAAGACAGAGGGCTTTTCCTGATCGCCGGGGACACCGGCGCCGGAAAGACCACGATCTTCGACGCCATCTGCTTTGCCCTGTACGGCCAGACCAGCGGGTCCTTCAAAGACGCAAAGTATTTAAGAAGCGAATACGCCAGAGAAGATTCGGAAAGCTATGTGGATTTTTACTTTTCCCATCAGGGCAGGAATTACCATGTCAGGCGGAATCCGGCTTATGAAAGACCCAGCCGCAGAGGCGGCGGAACCGTGGAGGTCAAGGAAAACGCCGTGCTGGAGGGCGACGGGATTGACTCCGTAGAAGGTATCACCAAGGTCAATGCGGCGGTCCAGGAGCTTCTGAAGATCAGCTTTGCCCAGTTCAAACAGATCGTCATGATCGCCCAGGGGGAATTCTGGTCCCTGCTGAATGCGAAGACAGACCAGCGGACAGAGATCCTGCGGACTATCTTCGAGACCAAGGGCTACCAGAACATCGAATTCGGACTGAAGCGCCGCATGGATGAGGCCGGCGGCAGACAGCATGAACTGGAAAATACCATCAAACATTACTTTAATGATGTTCAGGTGGAAAAAGAAGAAGAACTCCCCGAAAACATCGCCCTGTTAAGGGATCCCAGGGGCAAGACCCAGCTGGCAGATGCCCTGCTGGACCAGCTCCTTCTGAGCCTGGACCAGGTAATCGAGGCCGAAACAGAAAAAAAGGCAGCTATTGATGCCGAAAGAAAAACAGCCAATGAGGACCTGGAAAAGGAAAAACGCGTGCTGGCAACGGCAAAGACCAACAATGGTTTTATCGATGAGCTGGAAGGGCTGAAGAATGAAAAGGCGCGGCTGGACAGCCTGAAACCGGAAATTGAAGAAAAACTGCGCCTTCTTTTAAGACAGCAGGCTGCCTCCCGGGTGGCCGGCCCCGTTGTGAACACCTGGAAAGAGCGGGAAAAGGACCGGATATCCGGTGAAAAGCAGATCAATGATGCCGAACAGGCCCTGACAGCGGCCGAAGAGGCGCAGAAGACAGCCCTTCAGCACTTTGAAGAAGCGGATAAGAAGCGGCCGGAAGGGGAAGCTCTGAAGAAAAAGGCCGAAAAGATCGACAGCGATAAGCCGGTTTATGAACAGAAACAGCGTCTCTCCGGGGAACTTAACAAACTTCAGGAGACAAAAAAGGAACTGGAGCAGAAAAAAACTGCTTCGGCGGAAAAGATAAAGAAACTGAATGAGAGGATCGCAGCGCTCAGGGAAATCAGGGAAGCGCTGAAGGATAAGCCGAGCGAACAGATCAGCACAGATGCGGAACTGAAAAGGATCACGGCCCTTATGGGAAACCTGGATTCGATCAAAGGCGACATCCGGAAAAGAAAGGACATGGCTGCAGATCTGCAGCAGAAGCAGCAGATCTTTACGGAGATCAGGGCAAAGTATGAAGTGAAGGACCGGGAACGAAAAGCTGCTGAAACTGCGCTGGAAAACAACCGCGCCGGCCTCCTTGCCCTGACCCTTAAGGAAGGAGAGAAATGCCCCGTATGCGGGTCCGTACATCATCCGGAGCCGGCCCATCTTCCCGAAACCGCGGTGACCGAAGAAGAATGCAGCCGTATCCAGAAGGAAGAAGAAAACTTACGCGGCAAAAAAGATGAAGCTTTAAGGAAGGCGGAGATCCAGAAAGGAAGCCTGGAGACCTTTGAGACTCAGCTGAAAGCAGCTGTAGTAAAATGGCTTCAGGAAGCCGGTGCGGTTGTTGGTACTTCAGAGACATCTGAGCTGTCCCGGGAGGATCTGAAAACACTCTGCAGCCGGATCAGCCTTACGGAAGTGAAACTGTCCGAAAAAGAAAATGAAACCCGGGAAAAGCTGTCTGTGCTGAAGCGTGAAGCCGCAAGGCTAGAACAGGCTGAGAAGGAGCTTAAAGAGAAAGAGGGAGCTGAATCCGAAGCGCTGAAGCAGGAAGCGGAAGCGCTGGACAAGGCGGTTTCCGATAATGAAAAGAGCATCAGTGAAAAACAGGGAGCTCTGGGTTCCATAGGAGAACTGCCCTTTAAGAGCTGGGATGAAGCGGAAGCCGAAAGCATCAGGCTTAAGAAGCAGGCTAGCGCCATTCAGGAAGAGATCGCTCAGGCTGAAGAGAAGAAGAATGCAGCGGATACCCAGGTCACAACCTGCCGGTCTTCCCTGGAAACCCGGAAGAGCGGACAGGAGGAACTGGTCCGGAAAGCCGTCGATGCGAAAGCGGAAATGGACCGGATCTTAGCCGAACAGCACTTTGCTTCCCTTGAAGAAGCGGAAGGCTTTATGAAGCCCGAGTCTATCCTTAAGGCATCCGAAGACGAGATTAAAGCATATGACCAAAACGTCAGAAGCAATGCCGATCAGCTGGTTAAGGCTTCCGAAAACGCCGAAGGAAAAACGCGCATTGATATCACTGCCCTGGAAACCCGGATAAATGAGAAGAATCTCCGGGCGGAACAGATCTCCGGAGCTTTTAATGCATCGGAGCAGCGGCTGAAGACAAACCAGACGCAGAAGGAGCGGATCACCGCTCTTCGGCCGGATCTTCAGCAGGCCATGAAAGAATATGCCCTGACCACCCGGCTCTACGACCTGGTCAAAGGAAAGACAAAAACCGGCAGGATCACCCTGGAACAGTTCGTGCAGGCAGCAGGCTTTGACGGGATCATCCGGGCGGCAAACCGTCGTCTTCTGCCCATGAGCGACAACCAGTTCGAGATGTACCGCCAGGAAGATTCTCTGAGCAGGAGAAGCAATACTTTCCTGGACCTGGAGGTATTGGACAATTACACCGGACGCAGAAGACCGGTGGGGAACCTCTCCGGCGGCGAAAGCTTCAAGGCGTCCTTAAGCCTTGCCCTGGGTCTTTCCGATACCGTCTCCATGAATAACGGCGGCGTCCAGATGGATGCCCTCTTCGTGGACGAAGGCTTCGGCACCCTGGACCGGAAATCCATCGAAAACGCCATGGACATCCTGAACGGCCTGTCATCCGCCAACAAACTGGTGGGCGTCATCAGCCATCGGGAAGAACTCATGGAGAACATCCCCCAGCAGATTCTGGTGAAGAAGGAAAAGGACGGCAGCCATATAACGGTGGACCTGGGGGAGTGAAAGAAGATACATAGTTAATAAACAGACTTCAGGAGGAAACCATGTCAAAACTCGGTGTACTGCTCTTTCGGAAGATCTTTGAATCCGGCGATGCGAAGCGCATCGCTTCCCAGAAGCAGGATCTTTCGGATCTGGAGATCCGGAAGGACATTCCCTACAGGAATGACGGCGACCGGGGACATCTTCTGGATATCTATGCTCTGCCGGATACGCCGGCCGACGCGCCGGTCATGGTGAACATCCATGGAGGCGGCCTTTTTGCCTCCTATAAGGAAGTGAATGCCCACTTTAATTACGAGTGGGCCAGAATGGGTTACCGGGTGGTGAGCATCAGCTACCGGCGGATCCCGGAAGTGACGATGATCTGGCAGGTGTCGGATGTGATGTACGCCCTTCGGTTCCTTCAGGAAAACAGGAGGGACCTGGGGCTGCACCTGGACAATGCTTACCTTACCGGAGATTCGGCCGGAGCGCTTCTGGCTCTCTTTGCCCTTTCTCTGAACAGCAGTGAAGAGCTGCAGCGGATCTTTCATGTACCTTCAGCGGGCTTTTCCTTTAAGGCGGCGGGGCTGATCTCCATCATGCTGGATACCCAGCGCAGGGACATTATGAGGGTCATAAACAGCGTGATCCTTGGAAAAAGAAAAGTGAGCGAAATGTATGAAGAATATCTTCTTGCGCCGGAAAAGCTGCTTGAGGAGGCGGAGCTGCCGCCTTTATATCTGGTGACGAGTAAAGAGGATCTGATCCGGAAGGACACCCTGAAGCTGGCGAGCCGCCTTAAGGATAACGGAGATGTTTTTATCCTGAAGGATTATCCGAAGGGTCAGACGCATAAACTGGGCCATGTGTTCTCCGTAACCTATCCGATGTATGAAGAGAGCCGGGAAGTCTTCCGGGAGATGAGCCGGTTTTTCGAAGCCCACAGTGGCTATTGACATTTCCCATCGATTTTATTATCTTTAAAACAGAACACCCCGAAAGGGGACCCGGGTATCGCTCTGATTTCATCGTAGATTTTTTAGGGGAATTAATGTCGGAGCACAGGCGTTCCGGTCTCGCGGACGGCAGGCATTGCCGCTCACGGTAACGCAGTGGTTTCATCGTTTTGATCCGACGGCGAAAGCTGTCATCCGGTACTTTGCCGCTGCTCATTGACCGGGATCCGGGAGTAAAGAGAGAATGACTGCAGGACCTGCATAGCGGGTTTGCTTTTCATTCTCTCTTACTGTATAAGGAGGCTTGTATGAAAAAAGAACTGCTTGAACAGGCTAACCGATTTTTCTTTAATAAAAAAGAGAAGGTGATCTTCCCGGAGAACCGGGATCCGGTCGTCGAGCCGCTCAATGTGCGGCTGCAGACGGCAGCGGGGATGCTGACGGATCTGGACACCTTGGGATATGCCTTCCCCGAGGAGGAGGCCGCCAGGATAACGGATCTTTCAACAGAGGATATGGCCCTTATTTACCGCCTGCTGCTTCAGGCAGCCCGGACTGCAAAAGGGGCGGATGTGGAGCATCGTCTGCTGTTTAAAGACTTCCCCGAGGATGTAAAAAATACGGATATCGATACCCTTTCCGACATCCGTTTCTTCTCGTATTTCACCACCTTTTTGGATATCCTGACCGGAAGAGAGGCTCTGAAGGACGGGCTGACCAGAAGCTTTGTGGACGAAGTCATGGCCCGGGAGCGAAAGATCCGGGACCAGGCGGAAAAGCCGCTGAAGACCTTGTCGGAAAAAATCCGGGAAATAGCCCGTAAAGGACAGGAGCAAAAGATTGGGGAAAAAACCCATAAAGCACAGGAGCAAAAGGCCGATGAGCCGAAGAACGACCCGAAGATCATCACCGTCCATCTGGGAACGGAGGATGAATTCTTTGATATGGTGAGAAGCCTTCTGGGAGCCAGGTCTTCTCTGTCGGATTACGATAAAGAGCTGGTTTCCTGGATGATCGGTCATTTTGATCAGGAGTTGTACCTGCCGGACAAGGTGGTCTTTAAGGAGACCCAGGCCTTTCTGGACCGGGAAGGGTTCAGGATCGGCATGGAAACCGGCAGCACGGACCATATAGATATCAAAACGCTCAAGGATTTCAAACGCCTTCTGGCCGTTCTTTCTGAAAAAGATGTGTCCTTATCGGAGAAGCTCATCATCAGGAAATTCAGCCCGGATGAAGAAAGACTTTTGAGCCGGATCTTCGCAAAAGCCATCCGGGAGAATTATCCGCTTATGATGGAGTCCATGCAGACCAGAAGGGCTCAGCGCTTCAGGGATACGGTTCTTTACGGTCGGAATTCCCGGCTTCATTTTGAAGAAAAGGCGGATCGCCGGCTTATCGGAGCCTTCTTTAAGGCAGCCGAAAAGCAGCACTCAAAGATGCATGATTATGAAGAAGCCCTGGCGGCTCACGATTATCCGAAAGCGGCGGACATTCTTTACCGGATCTCGCCCACGCTGCTGATCCAGCATGTCAGGGAACTGGCGGGAAAGACCTGGGCCTGGAAGACGGAGTCCGGCGTTTCAGAAAACGACGAGACGGTAAAGAGCCTCCTTCAGCTGGTGAAAAAAGCGGCGGAGCAGGTGGATATCAAAACCCTGCTTTCCTGTGAATTGGAACTTAAGCCGGACCGGGAGAATTATAAGTTTATCCTTCCCAAAGGCTCTTCCATAAATCTTATCGTCAAGGAAAACAAGTCTGCCATTGTTCCGGAGGAACTTTCCGCGGACCTGATCTCCTGTCTGGAAGAAGGGATCGCTTCCCAGATCCAGAAGCTGCCTCCGCTTGTGGAAAACGGGACCGGGATGATCTATATCGATCCTGTGCTGGCCTCGTGTCCCATCCCGTCAGACGGCAATAAGGAAACCGGCGTCAACCGGGCGGTGGCCGTGGGGACCCATCTTCCCGTCAAAGCCGGGCGGATCATGCGGGCCTGGCTGTACAAGCAGGCAGACCGGGATCAGTTCATCGATTTTTCCTGTGCCTTCCTGAACAGCGATTACCGGTTTGTGGGACAGGTTTCCTGGAATAACTTAAAGGAAGGGGACTTTGCCTTCCATTCCGGAGATACAGCCGCCTGCTCCGGCGACGGATGTACGGAAGTGATCGATGTGGACTTGCAGCAGCTGAAGGAACTGCATCCGGATGCCAGATACATTGCCTACCAGGTCCTCATGTGGGACCGGGTGCCCGTGAATTCGGCCAACCGTATTTTTGCCGCATTTGCCCCGGCGCAGCGTGTGGGAGAGGAACAGGGAAAGAAACTTGAAAAAGATCCCATGGATATCTGCAGCCCGTTGGACGTCCAGATGAAAGTGGATGTCAGAAGTGAGGCTGCCAACGTGGTGCCGCTGCTTTATGATATCGATGCGCAGGAACTCATCTATCTGAATGTTCCGCTGAAAAAGGGCAGGACCCTCAAAGAGCTGGAAAGAGCGGATTACTACGCAGGGAATAAGCGGCATTTTGAACTGCCGGAAGACTGCGAAAAGCTTGAAAAATATGCCTCGGATTTTGCTCTTCTCTGTTACGCTCTGGAAAGCACCCGAAGACCGTCCATCAAAGATCTGGCGGACCGTTATGTCCTGTACGGCGGCTATCAGATCACGGAAGAGAAGGAAAAAGCCGACATCCTGTTCTTATCTGACAGGACAGAGTCGGAAGACAGAAGAGAACCGCTTCCTGATGGGGAGGCAAGAGGTCCGAGGCTCATGGTCACGCCTTACGACCGGGACATCATCATGGGGAAGCTCATCCCCGAAGCGGCCCGGATAAAAGAAGTGAAGGAATAAAGAGTACAGAAGAAATAAGGATGATCAAAGAACCTGTGATAAACTCCCGGCAATGAATTACGGTCGGGAGTTAGCAAAAAAGCTGTTTGCTGTCCGGCGTGAGATCCTGTCAGACTGTCTGGGGCTGTCTGCCTGAGGATCTTATGCCGGATCTTTTATTTCAGCAGGGTAACCAATCGGTTTAAGCCCTGTCTGTATAGATAGATCATATGAATTACAGATCATCTGGAGGACAGAATCATGAAAAGAAATATACTGGCCTGTCTGCTTTGCCTGGCCGTCATAACGCTTTCGGCCTGCGGCAGCAATCAGCCGCTGCCGGAGATATCCAGTGCCGAGTCTTCTCATCAGACGGATAAATCCGATTCACAGCATCCGGAGAATAAAACCGCCTCGGAAGATCCGGGGGACAAGAAGACCTCGGAAGTTCCGGAGGACAAAACGACCTCTGAGGCTTCAGCCGAAAAGACCTCTTCTGAAGCGGCAAAGGATGATGCAGAGCAGTCGGAATCGCATGACGAGAAGGACCCGAAAAAGGATGCGCTTCTTCCGCAGATCATTGACAGATATGGTGATCAGGTGGGAACGCTTCCCCACGGCTCCGTCTGTACAGCGGTGGATTCCGGGATCTTTTCAAGCGTGTTCGAGATCCCCGAGGGAAGTTATTTCGGAAAGGCGTCCTATTATTTCTTCAATGAAAAAAATCATTCGAACGTCCTGCTGGGGACCCTGGAGGATCAGGGTTATGAAGCTGTCTATGCCCGGACGGAATTGAACGGGCTCCTGTATACTCTGGCCATTTCCGGAAATCCCATGGACAAGGCAGCCGACAAGCTTCTGCTCCTTGCCTTTGATCCGGAGAATGCGGCGATGGAGCAGTTCACCGTGTCTGAAAACGGTTTTCCTTATGCAGCCATGGCAGCGGTGGACGGGAAGCTGCTGATCATGAATCATGAGATGAAGGAAGACACGGCAAAACACACAGCGGATAAACTTTATGAGTTTGATCCTGCCTCGAAAACCATCTGGGAACTGCTGACTTTTTCTGCGGAGAAAGAATCCCTTCGGGGCGTCTGCGCAGCGGAAGACGGGTTTTATCTGTTAAGACTCAGGTTCAGTGAAAACAGTGAGCCGGTGCTTTGCCTGGACAGCTATTCGCCGGAGGGGAAGAAAGCCGCAGAGCTGGAGCTGAATGAAACTTTTATTACGGCAGCGTTGAGGATCCATGGAATGACAGGCCGTCAGGATGCCCTGAATGAAATGGGTATGAATGTGAGCCGGTTTGCCGTGGTCGGCGGCCGGTATCTGTTCTATGAGAATTTCGGCGTCGTCCGGCTGGTGCTGGATCTGGAGAAAAACGAAGCGATCTTTGCACAGGATGATCTCTGGACTTTCTCTATCGGAAACGGAGAGCCTGTTGTTTACCGGCTGCAGTTTTTAGGTGAAGAACCCGCGGAGCCGGAGATCTTCAGACTGATCAAGGGTGAGCTTGTCCCCGTATCCTTTACGCTTCCGGACGGCAGCCAGAAGGTTCAGGCCGTTTCCCGTTCCCTGAATGATACCTGGGTCATCATGACCCTCGAAGCTGCTGAAGGAAACCAGGCGATCAGCAGGGTGTATCTGACAACCATCGATCCCGAGGAGGGAGCAGTATAAATATCAGCTCGCCTTGTGGTAAGAACTTGGACAGTTGACAGTCGGTTTTTCGTAGTTAAAACTGCAGCACTATAGTCTTAACCCTGATTATTCCGGAGCTTTGGCCGCAACTATCCAGGCTTCCGGTTATGATCTTGCGGAACTTCCGGTCCTGAAATAAATCAAATTTGATGTATCACTCCCCGAAGATGTATATGGCGGCCTCTTGGATCATGCGCTCTGCGCTTAACAGGAGGCCGCCTTCCTTTGTGTTAAGGAAGGCCACGTTGCTGGGACCGGAACCTGTATCGATGGTCTGGCTGAAGAACGATCCGGTTTCTTTATCCCAGCGGACCAGGAACAGTTCCCTGCGTCCCGATCTGGCGCCGGCGGCAAATACCTTTTCATCCTGCAGAATCCCGCAGGAAACAGCGTGATAAAAATCGTTTCCTGCCGGATGCTCATAGACCTGCTTCCAGGTATTGTCCTGCTGCTTGAAGATGCAGAAGCGGTTTCCGTGGAAGGGCAGGAGGCAGGCCATCTCGTCGAGGCCGTCGCCGTCCAGGTCGCAAAGAGCGATATCGCTGACCGGGATGGAAAGAAGCTGTTCGATTTCCCAGGACCCGCCTGCCTTTTCCGGCGGAAGGACCGCAAAAACGCCCTCGCGGCTGGCAATGAAGGCAGCCTCATGACCTTTCCACATTCCCTTAAAGAAACCATGGTTCACATAGTACTCTCCGGGAAGTGTCTGCAGAGGGATCTCATATCCTTCGGAAAACGTCTGCGGCGGGCGCTTATACTGCCCGGACATCCTCTGTATGGAGATTTCACAATCTTCAGGAGGCGTCTGCAGGGAGGACTGGAAATCTTCGGAAAGCATCTGTGAGGACGTCTGAAGATCCTCGAAAAGCTTTTCAGGCAGGATGCCTGCATATAAATGACCGGGCGTTGACCAGTCATCCGGATCCTTCTTTCCGCTGTGAAGAGAAGCCGCCAGAAGATACAGCGTACCGTCCGGGGCGGAAAGCGTATCAAAACGATGCAGATAATCCACCCGGGCGATCGGAGTATGGGTATAGCTGCCGCCAACTTTCCGGACGATCTCGATCCGGCTGTCCTTACAGTCCGCCATGGTATAAAAGCCGCGGGAAGTCAGCGCCCATCCGTCTTTCCCCGGGACCGGGACAATGGACATGGTTCCGCCGCCCCCTTTCCAGATGGTCTCCCGAACGGAGAAACCGGGTCCGCTGTAAGATATGAGCAGGCCCTCACCTTCAGCGCCAAACAACAGCACCGGGCCATCCTCCGCGAGAAGACCCAGGACAGCATAGCAGTTATCCATTTTGTCAAGCGTGATTTTATTAAAATGAAGCGGCTCTTTCATGGTGACAGCAGGCTCCTTTTTTGATGATTCTCATAAACATTTGATAAAACCCTTGGTTATTGGTTATGGAGAAAGTATATCACAGTATGCCGTGAAGCTGAAACGGAAAAAAGAAAAATAGCATCACGTGTTTTGGAAATTTACGTAGAAGGAAATACATTCGCCTTCGTCAGTTTACTGTACGGTTGTTCCGGCCGCAGAAACCGGAAAAGTTTCCTTCCGACCTGACAAAAGGATGGCCAAAGGATGGCGGACGGAGTCTTCTCCCGGTTTCATATGAACAGGGCTGCCTTTATGATCAGCTGTTATTATAAACCCCTTGAATTCCCCTCTCACAGAAGGTACAATAAAACCAGTGGAAGTCTGTAAAAAATCGTTTTAAGGAGGAGTTGCTATGTTTGATGATTATCTCATCAGAAAAGACAGTCTCCGGAACGTCGTCAAAGACGGGAAGGTCTGGGGATTCAAATTCGGCGTCCGGATCGCGGATTACCGCGGGTGCTTCCTGTCGCTTCATAACGGGTACTATGTGTGCTGCGACGGCGTGGAGTATCCCCGGGAAGACCAGCTTTTTGAGATCAACGGAAAAGCTCCCAGGACCTTTGAAGAGATCAAAACAGCGGTCTGGGAGCACTGGAACTTTGACGATGAGGGGACCCTTTATGTAAGAAAAGAAGGCGGGCTTGAACCCGGAATGCATAAGATCGGTCTGCAGCAGTCGATCCTGGCGGCCTACGGCTATATGCCGACGGACGAGCTTTGGGTCAAGGAGCCGCCGGTTCCGGGCCACGGTGCCGGCGCGGGAAAGACAGGCAGCATCAGCTGGTTCGATCTGGAATTGCAGGAGGGATGACATGGGAATCAAACGAGGCGTTTCATTATACAGTTATCAGCAGGAACAGTTTTTTAAGCAGATGACCTGGAAGGACCAGATCCGGGAAGTCAGAGAGGGTCTGGGAACCGACGGCATCGAGATCATCGACGAACAGCTGATCCGGGATTACCCCTTCCCTTCGGAAAGCTTTATCTTTGATTTCAGGAATACCATGGCCCGGTACGATATGAAGGCGGTCACCATGGATATTTACATGGACGTTCTTCAGTTCCGGGATCATGTGATGACCCACAGAGAAGCTGCGGAGCGGCTGAAAAATGATATCATCCTGGCTTCAAAACTGGGATTCCAGAACGTAAGATCCCTCTGCCTGGTGCCTATTGACGTCATCGAAATGGCTCTTCCCACCGCGGAAAAGTACGGCGTGAAGATCGGCAAGGAGATCCATGCCCCGCTGCCCATCTTTAAAGGGAACAGGCCCCAGCCGAAGGTCGGCATGGCCGCTGCGCTGGATTTCCGGATGGCGGAGCAGATCATGGAGCTGAAGGACAGGACCGGCAGCGATTACGTCGGCCTGGTGCCGGATTTCGGCATTTTCCAGTACCGGCCCACCCAGATCAGCATCGATTATACGAAGCGCCATGTGAAATCCGTTGACGCCGTAGACTGGATCCTGGAGAATTCAAAGGATTACGGCATGGACGAGATCCACGCTGTCGTCCGGGAGAAATTCCCCGGAAACGATTTGAGTCCCATGCATATCGAAAGTCTGAGCCTGCATCAGATGTCCGCGGATCCCGAGGATCTCAGGAAGATCGTTCCGTACATCGTCAGCATCCACGGCAAGTTCTACCAGATGACGGAGATCCCCGGCCGTCCCGGCGAGTACGAAGACAAGTCCATTGATTACGAGACCCCGATCCGCATCCTCAAGGAAGAGGGATACGACGGGTATATCGACTCCGAATATGAAGGCCAGCGGCATCAGCAGGATATGGGCGAGGAAAACCTGCCGGATTCCGTGGAAGAAGTCAGGCGGCATCATGAAATGCTGAAGCGTCTGATCGGATAAGAGGCAGGAAAAGGAAAAGAATAAAGAAAAGAA
>JAFRVX010000083.1 GCA_017438305.1 Lachnospiraceae bacterium
CACTCCCACCATCCTCCCTCATTCCGCACTCTCGTGGAGTAAAAACTCCACTTCGTGCTTCATGAGGGGCACGCCAAGAAGTCTTTCCTCCACTGGAATGTAAACATTCCGTGGAGTCCGACTTTTGGCGTTGGAATCATCATATCAATAAAAGTATATCCGAAGTCATCGCTCCGGGCAAGTGGATTTCACGAAAAAATCATCTCGCCGCTGTCGTCGGGAACTTTCGCTTCCGTCGTCGGAAACAATGGCTGCAGTATCGTATCCGGCGAAACAGTCCTGTGTTTTCGATATAAAAAAACGGCGCCGCAATGCGGCGCCTGTATCCTGTTCACTTAAATACTGTTATCTGACGTTCAAAGCTTTTCTCTTATCGTGAGCTTTATTGTCAGGCCATCAATCTGGTAACATTCAGTTTAACACCGGGGCCCATGGTGGAGGCTACCGTGACAGACTTCAGGAACGCGCCCTTTACTGCTGACGGTTTTGCCTTGATAACCGCATCCATAATGGTGTTGAAATTTTCTACCAGGGCTTCCTTGGTGAAAGAAGCTTTTCCGATCGGAACGTGGATGATGTTGGATCTGTCAAGACGGTATTCGATCTTACCGGCTTTGGCTTCCTTAACAGCAGTAGCCACATCCATGGTAACGGTACCGGCCTTGGGGTTGGGCATAAGGCCCTTCGGACCAAGCACACGGCCCAGACGGCCGACAACGCCCATCATATCGGGAGTTGCGATAACAACGTCAAAGTCAAACCAGCCGTCATTCTGGATCCTGGGGATCAGCTCTTCGCCGCCGACGTAATCGGCTCCGGCTTCCTGAGCTTCGTCCAGCTTATTGCCCTTGGCAAATACCAGAATACGTACGCTTCTGCCGGTTCCGTTAGGAAGAACGACAGCGCCGCGGATCTGCTGCTCTGCATGACGTCCGTCACAGCCCGTACGGATGTGAAGTTCCACTGTTTCATCAAATTTGGCGGATGCTGCGTCCTTTACGATCTGAAGGGCTTCGTCTGCATCATATAAAACAGAACGGTCGACCTTTGCCGCAGCCTCTTTATATTTCTTTCCTCTCTTCATCTGCTTATTCCTCCACTGTAACGCCCATGGAACGAGCGGTTCCTGCGATCATGCTCATTGCTGCTTCGATGGTTGCGGCATTCAGGTCGGGCATCTTGGTTTCCGCAATGCTTCTTAAATCAGCCTTGGAAAGCTGAGCGACCTTCGTCTTGTTGGGCGTGCCGGAACCGGACTGGATCTTGCAGGCTTTCTTGATCAGAACTGCCGCGGGAGGAGTCTTCAGAACGAAGCTGAAGCTCTTGTCAGCGTAAACGGTGATGATAACGGGGATGATGGTATCGCCCTTATCGGCCGTCTTCGCATTGAATTCCTTGGTAAACTGCACGATGTTGACGCCGTGCTGACCCAGAGCCGGGCCTACAGGCGGTGCCGGCGTTGCCTTGCCGGCTGCGATCTGCAACTTGATAAAACCTTCGATTTTTTTTGCCATTGTATTAAGGCCTCCTTGTGGTATTGTTTTTAGCGGTATTTAAAGCTTGAGCCTTAAAAACCTCCCACTGTAAGACAACCTTTGCCTTACTTCTTTTTCACTTCCGTAAATCCCAGCTCCACCGGTATAATGCTTCCCAGAGTATCCACCAGGATGGTCACGCTCTGGCGCTGGTGGTTGATATTGGATATCGTTCCCACCGTATCCCGCCAGGGACCGGAAATAACGACGACTTCGTCTCCGGTCTCAAAGTCCACAACGATGTTCTTCTTTTCACTCATGCCGAGGGAGACCATCTCATCCTCGGTCAGAGGAACCGGTTTGGACCCCGGACCCACAAAGCCGGTGACGCCCCTGGTATTTCTGACGACATACCAGGTATCGTCATTCATGATCATACGGACCAGGACGTAACCCGGGAACAGTTTGCGGTCAACGGTTTTTTTCGTGCCGTTTCTGACCTCGACAACCTGCTCTATCGGAACGGATACTTCCATGATCTGATCCTGAAGATTACGGTTGATGATGGATTTTTCCAAATCCAGCTTTACTTTGTTTTCATAACCGGAATACGTATGAACTACGTACCATTTTGCCTCTTCCATGAGTCACCCCGTCAGAATATGGATCCCACCGCTTTAATCAGCAGCTGGGAAAGAATATCGATGACACGGATGAAACCGCACAGAACAGCGGAAATAACGACGACGGCCAGGGACTGCTTCCAAAGCTGTTCCTTTGTGGGCCAGACGATCTTCCGGACTTCCGTCTTAAGGCTTTTGAAGAAATTTTTCACCTTATCGGCAAAACCCTTCTTCTCGGTGCTTTTCTCAGCCATAACGCCTCCTGTCCCAAAAGTTATTTGGTCTCCTTATGCATGGTATGTCTCTGACAGAACCTGCAGTACTTCTTGGTTTCCATTCTTTCAGGATGGTTCTTCTTTTCCTTGGTCAGGTTGTAATTGCGCTGATGGCACTCTGTACATTCCAATGTGATTCTTACACGCACGATCTCCACCTCCGTCTTAATAATGTGAACAGGATGTCTGTCAGGGCATACTACTCCCGTAAACAGACTGAACTACTTTAGCACAAAAAAAAGGGAGCGTCAACCCCCTTTTTTCATTTCTTTCGAATGCTTTTCCGTTTTCTTTGAACGCTGCGCTTTTTTCAGAGCCGGACCCGATGATCTCTTGCCTGATCATCAGCTTTCCGCGTATTCAATGATCAGTTCCTTGACTTCCGCATTCGATTTGTCCAGTACGAATCCCAGTTCCGAATACAATGCCTTCTCCGCCATGGCAAAGTATCTGTCATCCATGGCCGTGGTCTTCTTTCCGTGAGCCTGCCGTTCAGCCGATCTCAGATACATGTGTTTGATGATGCCCACCAGCTTCTCCGGTGAACAGGAGCGGATCGCTTCCCGATAGGTGTCTTCCCGGGCTTTTTCGCTTTCCACTTTGGCTGCATGGATTCCTTTTACGGCCACCACAAGATCTTCTGCTTCATTCCGGCTCATGACCGGGCGGATTTCCGGATACTCATCTGCCACCGGCAGATAAACCTTGATTCGGGGATCAGAGACGGGAACCAGAAGATAATAAGGCACTTCTCTGCCGTCTCCGGGGATTTTCATTACTGTTTTGCAGTCGACCTTGCAGACACCTTCGCCTGCCTTAACGATGTAATCGCCGATCTCAAACATGTTTCACCCCTGATTCTGTCTGTTCTTGTGCTGCCTTGCAGAGTGCATTTCATTTTTTCTTTCCGGTTTTCATTTTACCAAATTTAAAGGGGAAAGTCAAACGGCTTTCCCCTGAAAATGGTATAAATTATTAACCAAACTGTACATAAACAGCTTTTTTTGCCTTTTTTTCCTGTCTTCCGGGGGTCAGATTGCCGGAATCCGTTATCCGGATAAAGGATCCGGTCATAAACCATGAGAAGCTGTTACGGCTCTCTTCGGAAGATTGCTGCGGATCTTGCCTGGATCATCCCTCCGCAGGCTGCTCGGGATTCTGTTCAGGATTCTCTTCAGGCGCCTGTTCGGGATTCTGTTCCGGATTTTCTTCGGGAGGCTGTTCAGGATTCTGTTCCGGATTCTCTTCAGGAGGCTGCTCCGGATTCTGATCCGGGTTCTCTTCTGGCGGCTGCTCAGGATTTTCATCCGGATTGCCTTCGGGATTCTCATCAGGATTTCCCTCGGGATTCTCGTCAGGATTGCCTTCCGGATTTTCATCAGGATTCCCTTCGGGGTTATCCGCATCGGAAGTCTCCTCGGTCTCGGGAGGCGTCGTTTCCGGAATATCCAGGCCTTCCACCAGCTCCTCATAGATAATGGGCTGCACCAGAGCAGTTTTATCAAGCTCTTCCGTCCAGGGATCGATCTCGGCCTTGTCTTTCAGCACCAGGTAATGGTTCCGGGCGTTTTCCCGGTCTGCTTCGTTTTCAAACAGCCAATAGTACTGCCAATAGAAATTCGCGGCCCTGTCGGCGTCTCCGGCTTCCTCCCAGAGTTCCGCCGTACGCAGCCGGATCTCCGGACTGTCGGGCATCAGGTAGGAAAGGGCTTCATAGAGCTCTGCCGCCTTCCGGACCTCACCGTCTTCATAATAGCCTTCCGCCTCTTCTCTGTAGCTGTCCCGGTTGCCCGGATTGCAGAGGACCAGGGCGACGTCATTATACAGAAGCAGACAGTCATCGGAAAGCTTATGAGGATCGATGGTCAGGAAAAGGCGGATAAACCGTACCCGGCTCTCTTCCGTATTCAGACCGGCGTCCGTGATGGCAGCCTCATTATTCCGGGCAAAGCCCGTCAGCTTTTCGATAAGGGGCATGGATTCCATGGTTTCCGCAATGGAAGCGGATTCGGACGCTTCCCGCTCGGATTCGGCTTCCGATTCTTCAATACTTCTGGATTCCGCCTCGGAAGCGGCCCGGGCTTCCTCGCTGGCTTTCCGGGAAGCCTCGGCGATCTCCTGCTGCAGATCCGAGATCTCGCTCTGATAGGACATGGCTTCGCTGGAGGCCTGTTCCATGGACCGGTCCACCAGGCCCGGAACGATCACGTACCAGGCTATGGCAATGCCCAGAAGCACCCCCAGGAAGATGTATAAAGCGTTGGCCAGATAGGAGCCGAAATCCCGGAACCTTACGGGAATGATCAGCTGTTCCCGGTCTTCTTCCCCGACGATCCCGGCCGAGCGGGCGCCGGAACCCTCCGTCAGGCTGTCCAGCTCTTTCAGGTAATAGAGCGCTCTTGTATTGCCGTGGTCCACCTTCAGGCAGTCATTCAGGACCTTCCTGGCCTGGTCGTATTTCTTATCGTCGATATAGATCAGGGAAAGGAGCTCATAGGCCTTGGTCATGTTCGGATGAACCGACAGTACCTTCTTCAGCTGGATCACCGCCAGGTCTCTGGCGTTGTTTCCGGCATAATTCAAAGCCTGATTGAACTTTTTGATGCCATGGTCCTCTGAATTCAGGCTGTTCATGTTCCGGCGGATATAATTCATATACCGGTCGCACATGTTCTTTTCCGGAGCATAGCTCTTGGAAATGACCCACATTTTCAGCGCTTCCGCCGATTCGCCCGTGGCATAGTAAACCAGCCCCAGAAGATTCCTGGCGTTCGTATTCTTTTTATACAGACTCAGACTGGTCTTCAGGTCTTCCTTTGCCCCGGTCAGATCCCTGGCCTGGGCTTTGGCGAGACCGTCATTATAATACCGGTTGGACATGAAAACGATCTTTTTGAAAAATTTCACGTCCGTTCCGCATTTAGGACAGGTGTCCCGCCTCAGATCCAGCTGGCCGTTACATCTGTAGCAAATCATCTAAAGGAGACCTCCGATCAGCGTTTGTTCCGGTATTCGTTCATGAGTTCCATCATCAGGTCCACCATGTCCTTTTCGCTGTCTTCCTTGATGGACTTCTCTGTTTCATCGATCTCAAGACTGGGTTTATATTTCTTCAGTTCTTCTTCAAAATTAATCATGTTCACTCCTGATCAGACTCTGATGCTTCAGGCCTCTTCGAAAGAAAGCAGCACCGCCTTCCGGTATACCTCTTTCGCTTTTTCATAATATTCCGGACTCTGGCCGGAAAGATGTTCCATCATGACGCCGCCGTTGATCTCCAGCACCATCAGTTTTGTTCCTTCCGACCCTTCCTTTTCCGGTGCAGTCTGCTCTGCTTCAGCGGGCAGGCCTGCGTCTTTTCCTTCCGGAACAGTCTGCCCTGCTTTATCGGGCAGGATCATGCCTTCCCCTGCCGGGGGAAGGTGGTCCGAAGGGCCGGATGAGGGCACAGCCACCACATCCACGGACACAAACCGCGCTCCGAAGACAGCCGCCGCGGAAACGGCCAGTTCTCTGACCCCGTCGGGGACCTCGCCTTCCTCCAGGATCACGCCCCGGGCGCCCTGGCCCAGATTATGCCTCCAGTTCAGGTACTGCCTCTTCCCTTCCTCATCCAGGACGTAAGCCCGGTCTTTCCGGATAACAAGAAGCGGTTCCCCGTCCAGAAGGATCACCCGGTATTCCTCGAGGATATTATAATAGGGTGATATGCTGGCTCCGTAATTCCCGGCATAGATCACCTCCAGAGCCTGTTTTATCTCTTCCATGGTCTCTGCTTTAAAGACCTTGTTGCCGCCGGTGCCGTTATTATCCTTCACCACCACGGTGCCGTACAGCGCCAGCATATTTACGCAGATGCTGTCCACATCTTCCTCACCAAGTCCCGTGGAGGCGATGTTGTGAGGCAGGAAAACATGTTCCACAGCCGGGATCCCGCTGTCATCGAGGATCTGGTACGTCAGCACCTTATCCTGGCAGAATTCCTTGACGGAAGCCGTATTCAGCGGAAACTGATAGCCCAGGATATAACGGGTCCTGCCGTCTTTTCTCAGCCGGTGTCCCCAGCCGTAGGAAAAGCTGTCGAGAGAGATGCCCTCTTCCCGGCAGATATCTTCTAAAATCCGAAGGAAATTGGATTTTTTTGCTGCCATGATCAGTAAAACCTTCTGATAACCACCGGTTCTCCGCAGTAATTATAAACACTGATGGAGACGCAGCCGATGGACTGAGAGGCATGGAGGATCTTATTGTCGCCGATATAGATGGCCACGTGATCCACACCGCGCCCGTGAGAATTATAAAAAAACAGATCTCCGGGGACCGCATCATAGAAGCTTCCCACCAGGGCTCCCCGTTGGGACTGTTCTATGGAAAGCCGGGGAAGGCTGACCCCCGCCTGTCTCATGCAGGCCAGGGAAAAGTAAGAGCAGTCCAGGCCGGCCATGCTGTTGCCGCCGAATACATAGGGTGTTCCCAGATACTGCATGCCCCATTCGATGACATTTTTGGCGGGTCCCTGGATGTTGTCCATCTGGCTCCAGTTTTCCGCCTCCGGCACGGTAAAGCCGGCGCGGCAGTACTCCTCGGCTATATAGCCTTCTTCGGAACCGATGGTGATCCTGAACCACCCGTCCGCCTTGCCGACGATACGGTAATACTGTCCCTGGCGGATCCGGGTAAGGATGCCCGCTTCCATGGAGGGCTCCATCCGAACGTTCAGGGCAGCGGAGTCTACGGTGACCCAGTAGTTCTCATACTGCATGCACTGCCTTATGGCATCTTCGCCGGTCTTTACCAGGGGCTGGTAGACGTAGCCCTCCAGGCCGCCCGAAGATACCCGGTACCAGCCGTCGTCCCGTACCTCCAGGATCTCCATCCCGGTATTGGAATAAAAACGGCCGACGATATTTCCGGTGGCGGTGGAAGGCTTGTCCCGGAGATTTCCGATGCGGATCTCGTCCGAGATCAGTCCGAAGTTCGTATAAAACTTAAGCTCCAGCTCCGGAGAAAAGGGTTCCTCCTCCAGGGTGGGGATGGTGGCCTTCTCCGGTTCGGGGATGGTCACTGCCCGGGAAGTCTCCTCAGCTTCTGTTGTCGGTTCTGTCTCGGAGATCTCCTGAAAGACCAGGGTCTCCACCGGAGAAGCTGCGCTTCCGCAGGATATCAGTCCCTGCAGGAGGGCTCCCGTAAGAAGCAGCGCTCCAGCTTTTTTCCAAATTTTCATCATTTATTTTTGCGTTTGAATACGATAGCCGTCCTTGAGGGAAGATACGTATAGAAGCAGGTCATGCCTTCCGCATCCTTTTCGGTGTGGTAGCGGTACTTATGATCCACGCGGCCGAACCCGGCAAAAGCCGTGTCGTCGGTGGAGAAAGCAGCCTGATAGACGCCTTCTTCCAATACCGGTATCCGGTAGCCTTCATAAGACCTGTCCGGGCTGAAATTGAAGATGCAGATGTCGCCGTCCTTCTCAACCACCAGTACCTGGTCCCCTTCATTGACCCACAGGTTGCGGGCGGGAACGTTTTTCTGCCTGCTGCCGTTTTTAATCATCACCCGGTCAAAATCGTTGAGGAACCGGTATTTAAGATCCTCATCATCCACCAGGGACCACTGTCTGCGGCAGTAATGGTAGGACCAGCCGTTTCCTTCCCGGGGAAAATCGATCCATTCGGGATGGCCGAACTCGTTGCCCATGAAGTTGAGATAGCCGTCTTCCGCCAGCGTAAAGGTAATAAGACGGATCATTTTATGCAGGGCGATGCCCCGGTCGATCACAAGGCTCGGCGGATTGAATTTGCTCATGCCGGTATACATTTCCGCATCGCAGAGCCAGAACATAATGGTCTTGTCGCCCACCAGCGCCTGATCGTGGGATTCCGCATAGGCGATGGTCTTCTCGCCGGGACGGTGCTGGGTAAGCTCATGCCAGAGCTGCCAGACGGACCAGTCTTCATCCTTCTTTTCTTTCAGCAGCTTTATCCAGAGATCCGGAACGCCCATGGACAGCCGGTAATCGAACCCGATGCCGCCCTCCTTCGAAGGCAGGCACATCCCCGGCATGCCGGACATATCTTCCGCAATGGTAACCGCCTTTTTAGACACCTGATGGATCAGCTCGTTCGCCAGCATCAGATAGGTCACCGCATCATGATCCGTATTCGGTGAGAAATAAGTGCCGTAATCGGTAAAGGCCTTCCCCAGTCCATGATCGTAATACAACATGGAGGTCACGCCGTCAAAACGGAACCCGTCAAAGTGGAACTCATCCATCCAGTACTTCAGGTTGGAAAGCAGGAAATGGATGACCTCCGGGCGGCCGTAATCAAACAGCTTGGTATCCCAGGCCGGATGATCTTCCCTGCGGAAATACTGATGATCCGTTCCATCGAACATATTCAGGCCTTCCTGGGTGTTCTTTACCGCATGGGAATGCACCACGTCCAGCAGGACCCGGATATTCATCTGATGAGCTGTATCGATAAGGCTCTTCAGGTCTTCCGGCGTACCGAAACGCCTGGACGGCGCAAAGAAATTGGAGACCTGGTAGCCGAAGGAGCCGTAATAGGGATGCTCCATGATGGCCATCAGCTGGATGGTATTATAACCGGCCTTCTGCACTCTCGGAAGGATATCATCCCGGAATTCCGCATAGGTATGGACCCGGGGTTCTTCCCCGGCCATTCCCACGTGGCACTCATAGATCAGCGGTTTCTTTGAAAAGCGGGTCTTCGCATCATGCCATTCATAAGGTTTCTCGGGAATATGCACGGCCGCACACCAGCTGTTGTCCGGATTCTGGATCACATAATTGGCATAGGCCGGGATATGCTCGGTCGTAACGCCGTTCTTTGTGACAAGAGCCTTCAGCCGGCTGCCGTTCTCCGGCGCCTTTTCCTTCGGGATCCGGATCTCGAAATTGTCGCCGACCTTCGTCATCTGGTACTCCAGGCGGTCCCAGTTGTTGAAATCGCCCGTAAGGTGCATCTCATCGGCTCCCGGAGCCCATTCCCGGTAGACAAAGCTGCCGTCCTCATCCCGGTGGAAACCGTAATAAAGATAGCCGTTCGCAAAGTTTTTCAGGGACTGCCCTTTTTTCAGCAGTTCCTTCTTCTTGTTTTCAAAAAGGGATACCCGGTAATCGATCGCCTCTTCATAAGGGGCAAGATAGGGGTCCCGCTCAATGATCTTCCAGCTCATATTGTCTCTCAATCATTCCTTTGTTCTATTTTATTTATTATTCAGCCTGTCAGTTCTATAGAAACAGAATCCGCTGCACCCGTTACAGTTCAGCAGGATCTTTTGCTTCTTCCGCTGCATCGGTTATTGTTTCTGCCGCTTCCGCTGCTGCGTCTGCAGCGTCTTCTGCGCTTGCTTCTGCTTTTTCAGCGATCTCAGCTGCTTCATCGGTAATGGCTTCCGCTTCCGCTGTCACTGCTTCGGCTGCTGTTTCAGCTGTTTCGTTGATCTCATCAGCTGTTTCAGCTTCATCCCCGTCTTCGGCGCCATCCTCATCTTCATCCTCATCCTCGTCTTCAGCTTCATCCAAAGCGTCTTCCGGATAACCGCCCACCTTCACCGGCCGTGCGGCATACCAGCGGAACACAAAGAAGGAGCCCACACCGATGATGAATACGAAGATCGAGATAAACTGTGAAGTCGAAAGGGGTCCCACAGCTCCCCGAGGGTCATTCCGCAGGAACTCGATCAGGAAACGTCCGAAGGCGTAAAGGATCATATAAAGGGAAATCGCAGCACCGGCGAATTTCTCTTTGTAGTTGACATAGATCAGGAACAGGCACAGGAGTACGTTCAGGACCACGCACATGATCTGTACCGGGTACAGGGGGATTCCCGCAGGCGCTTCCGATCCCGCCGGGAAGGTAAGGCCGTACCAGGCGCCTTCCGGAGCCGGTTTGCCGTAGCAGCAGCCCGCCATCAGACAGCCGACTCTTCCGAAGGCCTGTCCCAGAGAAACCGCGGGAATGGCGATCTCCGCATACTCAAGGACTGCAGCTTTTTTGATCTTAAAATACAGCAGGAAGGCAATAATGCCCAGGATGATGCCGCCGTAGGCAACAAAACCGCTGCCGATATTCAGGAACAATGACGGGTCCTTCATATAGGAATCCCACTCCACAATAATATACAGCAGTTTGGCGCCGATCATGCCGAAGATAAAGCCGATAATGGAGCCGTTGAACATCAGGTCGGAGTTCAATCCGAATTTCTGGGATCTGTAAAACGCCAGCGTCACGGCCGCGATCAGGCCGAGGGCGATGCAGACGCCGTAGGTGTAGACGGTCAGCGAACCAACCTGAAAAAGAATGCGATGCATAAGGCAGTTGCCTCCTTAAAAAAATAACTTATAAAAACCGGTCTCCGGACAGGAAACGGTATTCCGCCCGCATGTCCGATTTTTGTCAAACATAACTATTATATCATCAATCCGGTCTTTTCACAAGACGTTCAGTCTTTCTTATTCAGAAGTTCAGTTCTTCCATCCATCCGCAGTTTTCCGAAAAATCTTCTGTATAATCAGAAAAAGCCGGGAGCAGCGGTTTTGATGCCTTGCTCCCGGCAAAAAACTGAGCCGGACTGTAAGCCGGGTTATGTCGCGAATGATCATCTGTCTAGGCTGTCCGTCACCGGACAGCTCAAGCAACCTACCCGGAACATCGGACGGGCCGCCCTTATCGTTCCTGTTTGGTCTTGCTTCGGATGGGGTTTACACTGCCATTTCCGTTACCGGAAACGCGGTAGTCTCTTACACTGCCATTTCACCCTTACCCGCTTTTACGCGGGCGGTATATTTTCTGCTGCACTTTCCTTAGAGTCGCCTCCACCTGACGTTATCAGGCATCCTGCCCTGTGAAGCCCGGACTTTCCTCACCTGCTCATTCTGCCGTTTCCGGCACTTCGCAGCCGCGATCATTCATCCGCCTCAGCATGCATACCATATCATTTTTTTGCCGGTCTGTCAAACAGAACCGGAATACCGGATATCCCCAAGCCGGAGCACCCAATGTCTTCAGAACAGGAAAACCGGGCGTTACCGCCCTTCCAGGATCTCCCGGAGCATTGAAAGCCGCTTCTCTTTTTCACAAAGGGCTTCCGCTGTTTTCCCGGAGCGCCCGCCCGAGGTTTTTCCGGAAGCCAGGGCTTTTCGGATCTCGGAAAGCCTTCTTTCTTCTTTTTCCTTTTCTTTCCGGATATATTCCAGAAAAACGTCCGGCCTTTTCTTCAACAGTACAGGCCCGAACAGTTTTTCCGTTTCTGTCAGTATCGGCCGCTCTGCTTCGCTTTCTTTATCAGGTCTTTTTTCTTCTTTGCCGCCCGGCCCGGCTTCTCCCGGATCTTCTGTTTTCTTTTCTTCTCTGCAGCCTTTTCCTGCCCCCCGCGCCTCTTCTGCCCGGGCAGCATCGTCTCCGCAATCGCCTGCACTGGCAGCTGAAACATCCCCGCTCTTCCGGCTCTTCTTTTCCACCTTCAGGAAGACATAAAACTTTTCGTCCTCTTTGACCATGGTCTCATCCGTCAGGAAGAAGCCTGCATCATACAGGTATTCCCGAACGATGTCCGTATCTGTATGGGGCGAGAGGATCAGTTTTTCACATGTCTCCAGGACCGGCTGGCCCTTTTCCAGGATCTCCCGGATCAGAAGGCCGCCCATGCCGGCGATAACGATCTCATCGGCCTCACCGGGCTCCAGCACTTCAAGGCCGCTTCCCAGGCGGGTCTTTATCCTGTCGGAAAGAGCCGCCTCTTCTATGTTTTTCCGGGCTCGTTCCAAAGGTCCGGGACGCACATCACAGGCAAGCGCAGCGGAAGCTTTCCCGGTTTTCAGCATCTGTATCGGCACATATCCGTGATCAGTCCCGATATCCGCCAGGCAGCGGCAGGGATCGGCAAATGAAACCAGTGCCTGAAGTCTTAAAGAAAGCTTCATCTTCGTGTCTTTTCCTTTTTCCTGTTATCTGTTATGGATCCGCCGTTTGGTCGTAATTGCCCGCTTATTCATATGTTCTCAGATCTTCATGATCTTCTGCCGAAGCTCCTGTTTCTCCTTCATGAGTTCCATGAGCTTTTCAGGATCTTTTGCATCATGCATCTGATTGTCCAGGCTGTTTTCCTTGACCTTCCGCAGGGCTTCCTTAAAGGCCTGTTCATGGTCTTCTTCCTGCAGTTCATCGGCATAAGAGGAGGAAAAGACCTCAGAGACCTCCCTGTACCGGTCAGAATCGATAAAGCTGTCCAGGACAGCGGCGGGATTCAGCCGTCCCTCCTGAAGCTGCTGAAACAGAAGCCGGGCTGCTTCCCGGTACAGTTCATCGGAGAAATCCTCCCAGGAGAGCAGCCCCCGGATACTTTCATAACGGGAAAAATCCGATGAAAGATCCGTCAGCAGCAGTTTCTGCGCTTCTTTCAGGCCGTATTCTCCGGATTTCAGCGTTTTTACGGAAGGATTCTTCGGCCGTGTATTTTCTTCCCGGGCTGCGACGATCCCGATCCGGTTTCCGATGACGGAGACCTCATCCTTCAGGACCTTGTAATCGATACCGTAGACCCGGGCTACGGCCTCCGTATAGGAATTTCTTTCGATCTCATTCTCAAAACCGGCGATCCGTCTCGCGGCTTCGTTAAAGAAGGCCGCCTTGTCCTCGGGATCCGAAAAGTCATAGGATTCCTTCTCCATGGACAGTTCGAACAGGAAAGCGTTCCGGGCATCCCGGATCCTTTCCCGGTAAGCCTCCGGTCCCAGGGCTCTTAGGAATTCGTCCGGGTCTTTATAAGGAGACATATCCAGAACGCGGATCTTGAGGCCGGCTTTTTTCAGGATCGGAATGGCCCTCAGAGCGGCTTTTCGGCCTGCCCCGTCGGAATCGAAGGTGCAGATGACCTCGTCCGTATACCGTTTCAGGATCATGCCATGCTGCTCCGTAAAGGCCGTTCCCAGAGAGGCCACGGCGTTCGTAAAGCCGTACTGATGCAGGGAGATCACATCCATATAGCCTTCGCAGATCAGGAAGAACTTCTCCCGGGACCGCCTGGCCGCGTTCAGCCCGTACAGATTCCGGGATTTGTCGAAGATCCTGGTCTCGGGTGAATTCAGATACTTGGGTTCTCCGTCTCCCATCACCCGGCCGCCGAAGGCGATCACCCGGTTATTGACGTCCATGATGGGGAACATCACCCGGTTCCAGAACCGGTCGGAGGCCCCCCGCTCCCGGAAGGAGACAAGGCCGGAATCCTTGATATCACTGTCCTGGTAGCCTTTCTGCTTCAGATACCGGTACAGGGCATCGGGCCGTCTACCGGCATAGCCGAGGCCGAAGGAACGGATCATCTCATCCGTCAGCCCTCTTTTTTTCAGGTAATCAAGTCCAGGTTTCCCTTCTTCGGTCTTCAGGACATGCACAAAAAAGAGGGCCGCGTCCTTATGCATCGCCAGAAGCACCGAGCGGTGATCCTTCTCCCGCTTCTCGTCTTCAGTATAGGAAACTTCCGGCAGTTCGATGCCGGCCCTGTCCGCCAGGTGTTTTATCGCCTCGGGAAAGGTATAATTCTCATAATCCATGACAAAGGTCACCACGTTCCCGCCGACGCCGCAGCCGAAGCAGTAAAACATCTGCCTGGAAGGCGAAACGGAAAAAGAAGGCGATTTTTCGTTATGGAAGGGACAGAGGCCGAAATAATTGGCGCCTTTTTTCTCCAGGTGCACATACTGGCCTATGATATCCACTATGGGGCTGGCTGTCCTGACTTTTTCAATAATTTCTTCGGAATAATACATTTTTCAACACTTCCCGGTCATTCAGGGTACAAAGATCTCCATATATTTCTGCACGGCGTACTGGTCTGTCATGCCGGAAACATAATCCGCCGTCACGATCTCCGGCCCATCCTTTTCCATATGCCGGATATAAGATTCCGGGATCTTTTCCGGATGCTCCAGATACCAGGAAAACAAAGTATTCAGGACATGCTGGGCTTTGTTCTCTTCTTTGCGGATGGCTTCCGAATAATAGACATTTTCAAACATGAAGGCCCGGAGGCCATAGATCGCTTCAAATACCTCGTCCGACACCAGGATATCATCCTTATCCATACTGTTTTCGATGACGTCATGGATCATGCGGTTCAGTCTTGATTTTACGGTATGACCGAGGATATCCGTATACTTTTTCGGAAGATCGCCCTGTTTCAGGACCCCGGCTCTTAAAGCATCGTCGATATCATGATTCACATAGGCGATCTTGTCTGACAGGCGGACGATCTTGCCCTCCAGCGTGTGGGGCATGCGGTCTGTCCCGTGGTTCCGGATCCCGTCCAGCACTTCCCAGGTCAGATTCAGGCCCCGGCTGTCTTTTTCCAGAACGTCCACCACCCTCACCGACTGATCCGCATGATGAAATCCGATAAATCCGAACTCCTTAAGTCTCTCATCCAGGGCCTGCTCACCTGCATGACCGTAGGGGGTGTGCCCCAGATCGTGCCCCAGAGCAATAGCTTCCGTCAGATCTTCATTTAAAAACAGGGCTTTGGCGATGGTCCGGGCGATCTGGGAGACCTCCAGCGTATGGGTAAGCCGGGTCCGGTAATGATCGTCATCAGGCTTTAAAAACACCTGGGTCTTGTTTTTCAGCCGGCGGAAGGATTTGCAGTGGAGGATCCGGTCCCGGTCTCTCTGATAGCAGGTCCTGACGTCACAGGGCTCTTCTTCTGTTTTTCTTCCGCGGGACGTATCGGAATGAGACGCGCAGGGTCTCAGATCACGGTATTCCCGCTCTTCCATCAATTCTCGGATCGTCATATAAAATTCCTGTTAAGAATGGCTGCTGCACCGGTGCAGGCGTACATTTGTTCTATCCATATTATACTCCGTCACCCCGGGGGTTGACAAGGCTTTTTTGGGACCTCATCCGCCGTGCGCTGCACGGCACCTTCCCCAGAGGGGAAGGCTGCTTGGTAAATTTTCACAAACAGTTCACAAAACTTTCTGTTCTTTTGTTGATTTTAGGTTCATCTTGTGATATGATTCAATTGACTGGAAGGTTATTCTATAACCTGATGAAAGGAGAACTGACTATGGAATACAAGATCACCGGAAATCACATGTTCGTTTCTGAAGATGTGAGAGACTATATACAGAAAAGGTTCTCGAAATTCGAGAAGTTTTTCAAAGAGGACACCGATTTTATTTTCACCCTCTCCCGGGTCAGGGATACCAAGAAGGTTGAGATAACCATCCCGGCCAGGGGAACCACCATCCGGGCGGAAGAATCCAACATCGATCTGTATGCTGCCATCGACCTGCTGCAGGAGGTCGTGGAACGCCAGATCCAGAAATACCGCAGAAAAGTGATCGACCGCCATCAGAATGCGCCTTCAGCATCTTCTTTATTTACGGATAATCAAAGCGACTGGGATGTCGAAGAAGATGATGAAATAAAGATCGTGAAATCCAAAAGATTCGCGATCAAACCGATGGATCCGGAAGAAGCCTGTTTCCAGATGGATATGCTGGGACACAATTTCTATGTGTTTTATAACTCTGAGACCGATCTCGTCAGCGTTGTCTACAAGAGAAAAGACGGCTACTACGGACTCATCGAACCTGAGTATTAACGTTCTGCAAGTATTCAGTTAAACGGAAGGCGGGGGCAAAACCCCCGCCTTCTTCTTTTTGTGCAAGAAGCTTATTCTTTTGAAAAACGGTCTTTATTTTTCTTCGTTTCTCTTTTGTTTATTTCTCTCTTGCTTCTCTTATGTCTGTTTCTGTTTGTCTTTTCTACGGCTTCCCGTAAAAAGAAGCCGTTTTTTTTGCCGTACTGCTCTATTCTTCCGGCGGCACAATTCTTTTTTAAGCTTCGGTCACTGCTGTTTCGACGGCATATCTTCGCTGCGGTAGCAGATCGCCCCCAAGACGTTCATCGTATTCACGTCACCTATGGCTTCAAGATTATTGATAAAGATAATATCGTCGATCTCTTCCGTCTGGGCGAGGTCGATAATGCTTTCCTTGTAGCCGCGGTAATCCACTACTACGACCTTATCATAGTAGTCGGCCAGGAAAGGAATGAAGGTATTTCCGAAGGATTCCTTTACCACCATTACGGAACGTCCGGTGCCCAGTTTGGGATTCCGGATGTATTCGATGGGATTGTCGCCGTAGATGAAGGCCTGGTATTTCTGGGTGGGCTTCAGTTCGGAAAGGTCCCGGACGATCTTTCCCTGACGCCATCTCGCCTGCATCACGTCATAAAATTCGAAGTCGTTGGTGGTGATGGGTTCATAGGCGTAGATCGTATCCGGATTATCCATCAGCTGGGTAAAGCCGCTGGAAGAATAATAGGATCCCAGGAAGTTCTCCATCGTGATCATTTTGTAATCCGAAAGGGGATGCAGATCCCAGCCCTTCTCTTCCAGGAATTTCTCCAGAGTATAGTAGGCGCCCAGCTGGGTCCAGTGATGATCCGTTTTGAAATACAGGTATTCATCCCTGTGTTCCAGAAGTTTGTCCAGGATCGGGATGCATGTCACCTTGTCATTCAGAGACAGAATGTAGTTGGAGAAATAACTGATCACCTTATGCTCGTCGGAAAGCTTCCACTCTTTCCGGGTCTCTTCATCCAGCATGACCGCGGAATTGTTCGGGACCAGGATATTATAGACGTTCACGTCAGGAAGCAGTGTCTGGGTCCTGGCCACGTTCTCTCCGTAGATATTGGCGGCTTTCAGGTTAAAGCCGTACACGCAGTAACCCACCAGGTCCTTGACGTTGACGCTGCCGGCCTCCTGGGGGTTCATATTGGTGAGTTCCTGCCCGTCCACGACTTCTGTAGAAGTCTCCGCCGTAGGTTCCGCTGCCGTTTCCGACTGAGATTCAGTCCCGGAGGGTGTGCTCTCTTCCGGGTTCTTTGAAGGATCAGCGGATTCCGCCGTTTCAGAACCGTCCGGAGTCTTATCCTCTGCAGAGTCCGTTCCGCCGGGCGTCACACTTTCCTGCCCCGGATCCGGAGAATCCTTTGACGGCATCGGGAAATCCGGGATATCGTCGCCTTCAGCCACGTGTTCCGCCGCATCCCGCTGCAGGCCGTAAACGGTCTTGATGATCTGTTCGTTTTCCAGAAGGTCATCCCGGAAGGGGTAGGTATCGGCATACCAGAGGCTGATCTGGTCTGTATAGCTGCCGCTTAAGAGCGATGTCACGGAAAACTCGGGAAATGTCTCCAGATCCCTTTTTTCAAAATCCGATACCGACGGCCGCAGAAAGAGCAGAAAGCCCAGGACCGAGCCGCCCAGCATCAGTATCGAGAAGAGCATGATGGTTATCAGATGATAGGTTCCCTTCTGCTCGTTGATTTTCATCTGTTTTTCAATATTCATATCCGCCTCTTAAAACCTGAAATACAGGAAAGGATTATAGCTGTTGCCAACCAGGGCCAGTACGGAAAGAATAAGCAGCACCGCCGGCGTGATCATATCGGTCAGTCCGGTCACATGCAGGAAGAATCCGCCTTTTCTCTGAGCCCTCTTCATCATGGCTTCCCGGATCCTGTGGCCCAGGGGGAAGCAGGCCAGGAGCGCTGCAGCCAGGAAGAACAGGTTATTCAGCGCTACAGACTGGGTCTCCAGGGAATACAGGGCGTGTCCCTGCATAAACAGGCCCTTCACCACCTCTATAAGCGCTTTCGTATCGGTAAACCTGAACAGCACCCATCCAAAGTAGACAACGATCAGGGTGTAAAGGTGACCGATAAAACGGGAAAAACCGTTTTTTTCCAGAAGTTTTCCCAGAAACAGCCGTTCCAGCGTCAGGAAGACAAAGAAATACAGGCCCCAGAGGATGAAGTTCCATGAAGCGCCGTGCCACATGCCGGTAAGGGCCCAGACGATGAACATGTTGAAGATCGTTCTGGCGCTGCCCCGCCGGCTCCCGCCGAGGGGAATATAGACGTAATCCCTGAAGAAGGAAGACAGAGAGATATGCCATTTGCGCCAGAATCCCTGGACGGTATGGGCTTCATAAGGATAATCAAAGTTCTCCAGGTAATGGAAGCCCACCATACGGCCCATGCCGATAGCCATATCCGAGTAGGCGGAAAAGTCCAGATAGATCTGCAGCATATAAGCTGCCATGCCGAGCCACATGGAAAGGGTGGAAGCTTTAGCCAGTATCTCCAGATTTTCCGGCACCAGCTTGTCCGCCACTGCCGCGCAGCCGTTTGCCAGGATCGCTTTCTTGGCAAGCCCCACCGCAAAACGGCGGACGCCGTATGCCACATCATCCAGACGGACTTCCCGTTCCTCGATCTCTTCGGCCACGGTCTTGTACCGGACGATAGGACCGGCGATGCACTGATGGAACAGCGACGCATACAGGAGCACCTTCCAGTATTTCTTCTGATATGAAACCTCGCCCCGGTAAACGTCGATCACGTAGGATACCAGCTGGAAGGTGTAGAAGGAAATGCCGATGGGCAGGACGATCTCCGGAATGAAGTCAGGCCATCCGGTAAACCATTTGATATTTGTCAGGATAAAAGTGAGATATTTAAAAACGACAAGAAGGCCGAACATGGAGACGAGCTCCATGATCAGCCAGCGTTTTTTCATTTTAGAGAATTGGGTCTCACCGATCTTCCCGGCGGTGAACCAGCTCAGGAAGGCCTCCAGAAGCAGCAGGATCAGATACAGCGGTCCTCCGAAGGCGTAGAAGATCAGTGAAAAGATCAGCAGCAGAATATTTCTGGCTTTGGTCTTTCTGAGCAGCAGATAAATAAGCATCTGCGGCACCAGAAAGGCAAAGATGAAGAGCAGACTTGAAAAGACCATAACAGACCCCTTTTGCGGTATTTTTTTATCAGTACATTCTTCTTACAGCGATAACCCTGGCAGGATCCATGGTTCCGAAGGATACATACTGACCGGGATTCGGCGCGTGAACGATTACCCCGTTCCCATAGTATATCGCAACATGGCCGTTATAGCAAACCATATCTCCGGGAAGAATGTTTTCCAGAGACACCGGCCGGCCCATACTTCTTAAAGTGGTGGAATCATAAGCGTGCACATTGGCCCCCGCCTGGTCGATCAGGCCGAAATGGGCGTATACCTGTCCGCAGAAACCGCTGCAGTCCGCTCCGTACTGGAGGCTGGCGCCGCCCCACACATAGGGGACCTTGTTGATGAACTGCGCAGCGTAATTGGGGATCTGGTAGGTCAGGGACGACTCATAGGCCTTCTTGGCAGCCTCCGCCTCTTCACGCTTGCGCTTCTCTTCTCGTTCAGCAGCTTCCCTGGCTTCCCGGGCCTTGCGTTCCGCCTCTTCCACCATCTGTTTGTTAAATTCATCGTAAGAGGTATCCGACTCATGGGACAGCCGCTCACGGTTCAGTTCCACGGCCCAGATCTGCTGGCGGATGATGGTGGAGGTGTCGGAAAGACCGTACTGGTCGCAGATATCGGACAGATACCGGTAATTCTCCAGTGCATAGACCAGCACCGTATACATGCCGAGATAGGATCCGGCTTCTTCTTCCCGCTTGAAATCTCCCTGCAGCACATAATTCGCCTGCTGGGCATATTCATCAAATTTCTGACGGACATCATCCGGAAGGGTCTCGATGTCATCCGCGGTCTTCACCTTTTCGGGAAACGGCGTATTGTCCCGGGATTCCTCATGATACATCTGCTTGAAGGCTTCGGCCTCCTCGCCGAACACCACGTATTTGCCCATGATGTAGCCTTCAGTCTCGCCGATGGCCACCTTATACCACAGGGCGCTGTTGGTAAGCCTTTCCCCGATGACCCAGATCTCCATGCCCCGGAATTCCTGAGCCACGACCTCAGACAGCATCGTGGAGGATGCACGCACATTGTGGGCAGCTTCTACCGCCACCACGCCTATGACGCGTTTTTCATAGGTCGTCTCAATATCCTCTTCGGGAGCATCGGAACCGTTCTCGTTCCGGTACTCGTCGGCATGCTCCTTGATGGGCTGCAGGGTCTTCATGAGCCGCTCCGCAGCGTCGGGATTGCTTTCAAAAAAAAGCTTGAGGGCCAGGGAGGCGCCTCCGAAGGCGGTTTTCTGATCAATGGAATCAAAAGAAGCCGCCCGGGCGGTTTTTCCACCCAGGACGGCTAAAACACTCAATGTAAGCCAAACAAAGACTGTCAAAAATTTTTTCATAGACGAAACTTACCGGAAACCCTTCGGGTTTCTTATCAGTAAACTCTCCTTATCGTAATGATCCTGTCATAATTGACGTAACCGATCTCTGCTCTTCTGCCGGCCATGGGCTCATGGATGACTCTGGCGTTTCCGACGGCATCCACGCCCCAGAACAGGGCTACATGGCCTTCATAGCAGATCAGATCGCCCGGCTGCATTTCATTGACCGAAACCGCTCTTCCGAGGTTTCTCATGGAGCCGGAAAAATAATTGCCGTGATTGGCAGCCCAAGCCTGGGACACGATCCCGAACTGGGCGTAAATATTCGCAGCGAAGCCGGAACAGTCACATCCGCTTGTAAGGCTGGCGCCGCCCCAGACGTAAGGAAGAACGCCTACATAGGGTTCTGCAGCAGCCACGATGGCCAGGCCGGTGGGGTTATAAGCAATACCCTCTTTCCTGGGCGGTACGGCGCTCTGGTTTGCACACAGGGCGGCCAGCTCTGCCTGACTGGCAGCGGACTGAGCCTGATCCTGGGCAGCCTGTTCTGCGGCTTTGGCTTCCGCAGCCTGCCTTTCCGCTTCTGCAGCTTCCTGCTGGAGCCGTTCCGCTTCAGCCTTGGCAGCCGCTTCTTCTTCGGCTTTCTTCCGGGCTTCTTCTTCCGCTTTCTGCGCAGCTTCCTGATCCGCCTGTTCCTGCTGCTGACGTTTCGCTTCCTCATCAGCGGCTTTTCTGTCCTCTTCGGCCTTCAGCCTTGCGGCTTCTGCCTCTTCGGCGGCTTTCCTCTGGCGCTCCGCTTCTTCCTCCCGGGCCAGCCAGTCAGCTTCCGCCTTCTGCCTTGCGGCTTCGGCTTCTTCAGCTTCCCTGGCGATGCGGGCATTTTCTTCATCAACCTTTGCCTGGGCTTCCGCATGAAGCTGGGCAAAAAGATCATTTTCCGACTGTCCGCTCTTCTCGCTTAAGGAGGCCCTGGTGCTGTTGACCACATTCAGCGCGTATACCGCTTCGGCATGGGTAGCATCCAGGCCTTTCTCAGAGGCGATGTCAATGATGTTCTGCAGCGTATCACAGACGTAGACCACTGTGGAGAACATCTGAAGGATATTGTTTTCATTTTCAAGGGCGGTATAATGATCTCCCAGACAGAACCGGATCTCTCCCGCATAGAATTCCAGCCGCTCGGCAATGTCCGCGGAGACCGCCGCAAGATCCCGGGCGGGGATCGCAAAAGCTGAGGGAAGCACCGGCTCGTAAGCTGCCTGGGTTTCCTCTGAAGAAGTTTCAGGCGCTGCCGTTTCGCTTTCCGACGGCGCTGCCCCGTTTTCAGGTGCTGCCGTGGTTTCCGCTTCGGCTGCTGTGACAGCGGCCTCGGTTTCATCAGGCCTTTCGGTTTCAGCTGAAGTTTCTGCGGCTGTCGTTTCGGGAAGAGAAGATGTCACGGCTTCTGCCGTCTCCGCTCCTCTCCCGGCTGAAACGGAAATCTTAACAGCTTCATCTTTATCCGCTGTTTTCGATTTTTCATCTTTCAGTTCGATATAATCCGCCAGCGCATAGCCGGTCTCGCCGTAAACGTTGACCTTATACCATTTTTTACCGCCGGTGGTACGTTCGCCGATGATGTCCAATTCAAACTGATCGGGGGTTACGGCAACCACATCCGCCATGGTGGTGGGCTGTTCCCGGATCCTCAGGGAATAATCCACATGGACCCGGCCGGTCTTTTCTTTATCAAAAAGCACTTCAGCCGCCTGGTCAGCCGTATTTTTCCCGGGCGCCATGACTTTGATCTCCGAAGAAGGAAGCAGGTTTTTCAGTTTATCCGCAGCATCCTTATTTTCCGCAAGATACCGGGAAAGGGCAACGGAAGCCCCGGCAACAGCCGTTCTGGAATCCAGCGTATCAAAAGTAAAAGCTTCTGACAGAGATGATCCCAGAAGCATTACACTCAGCGATAATACGGTTGTGGTCTTCAGCAGTTTTTTCATAACACCCTTTACGATCTTTACTCAATGGTTGAAAAAATGTTACAAATTTATTACACCCCTGCATTATATCACATCTTCTGATTTTGTCAACGCTTTTGTAAAATTTAAAACAAGATTTTAACAATTCCGTAACAATTGAGTTCTCTTTTCCATTCTCTTTATTTTTCCTGACATTTTGTTTGTTTTCTTATTTCCCTGAACCGTTTTCTTCACGATTTCCGAAAGCCCTTGCCGTAAGCCCGGCTCCCGGTTTTCTCTGTAGACTGCAGCTTGGTTTTTCCTATGCAGCGTTTCTTCTTTACAATGGGACACCCGCATTTTATAATGGCCTTAAGCCGTGGCCGGATGCGTACAGCTTCGGATCTGTCTTTTCGGAAGACATCCGCCCGGTTACAGCCATCTGATTGAATCCTCAGAAAACATCCGCCCGGTTACAGCCGGCAGATCTGTCTCCTCGGAAGACCTCCGGCCGGACAGCTCAGGATCAGGGAAAGGAACTGATTTCATGAACCGTAAGATCATTATTACCGGCGCCAGCGGCGGCATCGGCCGGGCGCTTGCAGAACAGTTTTACCGGGAAGGGGACCGTCTGATCCTCTGTGCCAATCACCATCCGGAGAATCTGCCGGATCTTCCCGGCGCGGCCCGTTTTGCCGGGGATCTTTCCGACCTGGAGACCGTCCGCCGCCTCTTCCGGCTGGTCCGGGAAGTTTTCAAAACCCCGGATATCCTGATCAACAATGCCGGCGTGGCGGACTTTTCACTTTTTCAGGATTCATCCGATGATAATTATCTGCGGATCCTCCATGCCAACCTGTCCTCCTGCGTCCGCTGCTCCAAGGAAGCTGTAAAGCTGATGCTTCCCGCAAAACACGGCCGCATCCTGAACATCTCTTCTGTCTGGGGCACTTTCGGCGCCTCCTGCGAAGCGGAATATTCCCTGACCAAAGGCGGCATCAACGCCCTGACCCGGTCCCTCGCAAAGGAGCTGGCGCCTTCCGGCATCCAGGTCAACGCTCTGTCCTTAGGGGCCATCGATACAGAGATGAATGCGCGCCTCACGGCTTCCGAGAAAGAAGCCCTGGAGGCCGAGATCCCCGCGGGCAGGATGGGCACCTGTGAAGAGACCGCCGAATTTGTTTCCCTTATTCTGAAAGCCCCGGATTATCTGAACGGTGCGGTAATCCCCTTTGACGGGGCCTGGATGTAAGACCTGACAGCAGGATCAGAACCACAATGACAGGAGCAGAACGGCCGGCAGAATAATGTTCTCCGAAAGAACGGCAGAATAATGATCTCCGGAAGATCGGAAAAAGAACGATCATACACAGGAACCGTCTGCAGAAGAAAGAGAAGCCGCGGGCGCTGTTTTATGCCCGACGGCTTCTCTGTTTTTTTTCGTTCTGTTTTTTTATTTCATCTCTGCCAGGCTGCTGCGTTGTCGTATTCGGTACAGATCATAACTGCAGATATTGTATCCGGTACTTTTCTTTCCGGTACTTTTCCGGCAATATCGGCAGCTCCCTTTATCCGGCAGATTTCCCCGTCAGAGAATATCCAGCCTCTTCGGCAGGATCACCACATCAGCTTGTTTCTGAAATAATCCACCAGTTCCTCAACTTTCACCCGCTCCTGCTCCATGGTGTCGCGGTCCCGGACCGTTACGCAGCCGTCGTTTTCGGTATCGAAATCATAGGTGACGCACCAGGGCGTACCGATCTCATCCTGTCTTCTGTAGCGCTTTCCAATGGATCCTCTGTCATCATATTCGCAGTTGAAATACCGGGAAAGCTCCTGATAAAGGGCTTCCGCCTTATCGTTGAGCTTCTTGGAAAGCGGCAGCACGCCGACCTTGACCGGCGCCAGGGCCGGATGGAAATGCATCACGGTCCGGACGTCCCCTTCCGCCACTTCTTCTTCATCATAAGCGGCGCAGAGGAAGGCCAGTACCACACGGTCCGCGCCCAGGGAGGGTTCGACCACGTAGGGAATGAATTTCTCATTGGTGGCTTCATCAAAATAGGTCATATCCTGGCCGGAAGTATTCTGATGCTGGGTCAGGTCGTAATCGGTCCTGTCCGCGATGCCCCAGAGTTCGCCCCAGCCGAAGGGGAACAGGAATTCCAGGTCCGTGGTGCCCTTGGAGTAAAAGACCAGTTCTTCCGGATCATGGTCCCGGGCTCTCAGCTCATCGTCCTTCATGCCCAGGGTCTTCAGCCAGTCGATGCAGAACTGGCGCCAGTAGCTGAACCATTCCAGATCGGTGCCGGGTTTACAGAAGAATTCCAGCTCCATCTGTTCGAATTCACGGGTACGGAAAGTGAAGTTTCCGGGCGTGATCTCGTTCCGGAAGGCCTTGCCCACCTGGCCGATGCCGAAGGGCAGTTTTTTCCGGGAAGTCCGCTGCACGTTCTTGAAATTGACAAAGATGCCCTGGGCGGTCTCCGGACGAAGGTAGACCGTGTTCTTGGCGTCTTCCGTAACGCCCTGGAAGGTTTTGAACATCAGGTTGAACTGGCGGATATCGGTGAAATTGTGGGCGCCGCAGGTCGGACAGGGGATCTGTTCTTTATCGATGTACGCCTTCATTTCCTCATGAGTCCAGCCGTCCAGCCCTTTTTCGGGAACGATGCCCTTCTCGTTCATATAATCTTCAATAAGTTTATCCGCGCGGAAACGTTCCTTGCACTCCTTGCAGTCAAGCAGCGGATCGGAAAAGCCGCCCACATGGCCGGATGCCACCCAGACCTGCGGATTCATCAGGATCGCGCAGTCCACGCCTACGTTGTAGGGGGATTCCTGGATAAACTTCTGCCACCAGGCCTTTTTCACGTTATTCTTAAGCTCCACGCCCAGATTGCCGTAATCCCAGGTATTGGCCAGACCGCCGTAGATTTCGGAGCCCGGGTAGATAAAGCCGCGGGATTTGCAGAGCGCAACGATTTTTTCCATGGATTTTGCCATAATACCAACCTCTCTTTATAAAGAACCGGAAGCAGCGCCCGGCAATTCCGCCCGGCTGCCGCTTCCGGTTACTTTCCTGTCTATTAAATGTATCCGTTTTGGATATTTCCCTGTTTATTTAAAGGTGCCCCTTAAGATACTTCCTTTTTTATTTTAAGGCGTCCGCTTCGGATATTTCCCTGTTTATTTGAAAATGACCGCCACCGGTGTGCCGCCGGGAGAAGATACACAGTTAAGGTCCGCCGTATACACCGCTCCTTTGGAAACAGCCGCGACTTCTCCTTCGCCGTAAAGCACCGCCTGCAGATCGCAGATCATATACCGGTAGGAACCGGCTTCCTTGCTGTTGACCAGTTCATCCAGAACCACGTCCGCCGAGCCGTCCGGCAGTACAAAGGAGAAGGAGAAAATGTCTTCTGCCGGAGTGGAAAGCGTTCCCGTTTTCAGAATGCTTCCGGAGCGCTCCTGCAGTTCCTGCTGATTATAGGCAAGGAAATCGGAAGCGTTGTAATACTTCAGGATCTGGGTAAGGATATTGGAGGATGCATCGCATTTCTCGATGGAGATCGCGCTGATCTTCTGCCCCTCACTGTCAGTATAGGGATGAGCGGCATTGTAAACGTCCAGATCCGCCTGCAGGAAGCCCTGATATTCTTTATCATTGTATTTCTGTGTGTCAAAGTCCGCCAGCATGCAGTCCCGGACCGTAAGATCCGCGGAAAGATAAATGCCGTTGGTGGCGGTTCCGAAAGTGTCCGGCTTTTTTTCAGGTTTATCAAATCCTTCGCAGGATGTCAAAAGAATCATGGAGAGCGCCAACAGCGCTCCTGCAAGATATTTCTTCATCTGTCTTCCCTTCATCATGGGGCCCGATCCTCTCCTTTCCGGCATCTTGCCGCAGAAAGCCGGCAGACCTGCCGGGCCGAATTAGGGCCGGAAAACCTCCGGCTGGTGATCCCGTCACTTAGGTATGTGACAGTACAAACACAAATTTTAACGCTTAATCGATTTTTTATCAAGTAAAATTTGAAGAATCCGTCCGGAAAAATAAAAAAACTGTCGGAAGATATTAAAATCAGGCCGGAAAGGACGGGAATCTGTCCTGAAGATACAAAAACAGGCCGCAGATGTCAACTGTCCGTGGTCATCCTTCCCCGGTCAGTACCCTGATCATCTTTCTGGATTCCGGCTCCCGGTCCCAGGTATGGGTCAGCAGAAATTCCGTAACGGCCTCCACTTCCTTAAGGACTTCGTCGCTTAAGGTGAAGGAAAACAGCCGTTTTCCGGAATTCTCCCGGATAAAGCGGAAGGTATACAAAGCGCTTCTGGAGAGCGGATACGCCCCTTCTTTCATGCAGTCGGAATCCACCGCCTGCATCAGGTCCGGCCTGAAGAAGCCCTCCTTAACAGGCTTTTTGCAGACAGCGCAGACGGAAAAGTCCGGACAGAAGCCGTTGATGGCCAGCAGCTTTATCTCGAAAACCCGTTGGACAAGCTTCGCGGGAAGGGTATTGCCGCCCAGGGCTTTCAATGAAAAATATAATAAGGAGACCAGCTCCGATTCATCCGCATTTTCCCGGGCGAAGTTTCCGGCAAGTTCCAGAAAATAATAGCCGTAGGCCGTTTTTTCAATGTCTTTGACCAGTTCCTCAAAGTAGTCGGAGATCTCCGCCTGGGAAAGAGAAAAGGCATTTTTCCCCGGATTCAGGGTAAAGGTCCCGAAGGCGAAAGTCCTGGTTTTGGCGGAAAGGGGCGAATTCATCCGCTTTGCCCCTCTGGCAAAGCAGGAGACCCTGCCCATCTCCCGGGTCAGCAGGACGACCCGTTTGTCGGCTTCGTCTATGGGCATGGAAGACAGCACGACGCCGGTAACCGTTATCTGGACAGCCATTTCTTCACCTCCCGTATCTAAGTTTCTCACCGGGCACCTGATGACCGGTCAGGATCGATCCTCTTTTTTTACAATAATCAGAAAGGCGCATTATCCTCTGAGTAGCCGAAATTCTTCAGGAACAGGTCGCTGTCCCGCCAGTCTTTCCTGACTTTCACCCAGAGTTTCAGATTCACCTGGCCTTCCACCATTTTCTCGATATCCGCCCTGGCCTGGGAACCGATCCTTTTCAGCATCTGTCCCTGTTTCCCGATAATGATCCCTTTATGGGATTCCTTTTCGCAGATGACCGTGGCCTCGATCTCCCACAGACCGTCCTTCCGCTGCGTCATCTTTTCAATGGTCACCGCGATTCCGTGGGGGATCTCGTCATTCAGGCAGCGAAGCGCCTTTTCCCGGATCATCTCCGCCGCAATCTGGCGCATGGGCTGGTCGGTCAGCGTCTCTTCGTCATAATAAAGGGGGCCTTCGGGAAGCCACTCGAAAACCGCATCCATGACCTTGGAGATCCGGAGGGCCCTCAAGGCAGAGACCTTCAGAATGGCCTTGAAGTCCATGATATCCCGGTAGGCCTCTTCCGCCTCCTTCACCTTTTCCTTATCGGTGAGATCGATCTTATTGATGATCAGGATCACCGGCTTCTTTGACTCTTTAAGGGCCTTTGCGATCTCCAGCTCCCCTTTTCCGATAAAGGTCGTGGGTTCCACGAGCCAGAGGATCACGTCGGCGTCCCCGATGGTCTTCAGTGCTTCGGCCACCATATATTCCCCGAGCTTGTTCTTGGCCTTATGGATGCCGGGCGTATCCAGAAACACTGCCTGTCCCCGGGAATCCGTATAGACCGTCTGTATGCGGTTTCTGGTGGTCTGAGGCTTATTCGCTGTAATGGCGACCTTCTGGCCGATCAGATGGTTCATCAGCGTGGATTTCCCCACGTTCGGCCGTCCCACGATGGATACAAAGCCTGATTTTACCGTATTCATGCTTCCTCTTTTGATAATGTCATGACCCGGTCGAAAATCTCCCGGTTCTCTTCGATCACATCTGCGTTTCCGAGAACACAGATCATATTGTCCTTCAGTACGGCTTCAATGGGCTCCGCCAGGGCTCTTAAGTTTTCCGGGGTGCAGGAAAGCACCTGTTCCCTTTCCGTCTGGTAGACGGATTCAGGAAGCCCGTACAGATAAAAGTACAGGGACCGGGTCCCGGTCTGCTGGGGGCTTAAGGGCGCGTCCATGCCGTTGATGGCGCCGATGATGTTCTTGGTCATTTCCCGTTCATCGGCCTCATAGTTTCTTAAGTATTCAGGCAGTTCCCGGTATACTTCCAGGGTCTCCGCAACTGCCGGATCCCGGTAGGAAGCAAAGACCATATCCCCGTTTCTTTTGAAGGTGGAAAAGCAGCCGTAGGCGCCGCCCAGGACCCTCAGCCGGTTCCAGAGATAATCGCTTCCCAGAACCGCCCGGAGCACGTTATAGGCGCCGGTGTAGGGATAGCCCTTCAGGCGGGCGTTCCCGCCCATCGCATTATACTGGACCTGGGAAACGGTCTTGATGCCCTCTCTGACGGGAAAGCGCTCTGCTTCCCGGGCAATACAGGCGTCTTCGGAAACCTTGCCTTCAGGCAGGGCTTCCAGCAGTTTTCCGACGGCTTCGGCAAAGGCCTTGTAAGCTTCTTCCGATCCGGTAAAGGATATCAGAAGCTCCCGCTTTGTGAAGATCTCCTTTCCGAAGCGGACAAAGGCTTCAGGCAGCGCTTCCTTTGTTTCATCGAAATGCTCCAGAACAGCTTCCAGATGCCGGAAAGCCTCTATACCGGTTATTTTCTCATCCAGATAATTGGCGGTCCCGGTGCCGGAAAGCACCCGTCTGGCCGCTGTCGCGTGGCCGCCGGCCACCAGCAGCTGCTGGGCCTGGCTCTTCTTTTCCTCCAGCAGTTCCCGGATCCTGTCCGTATCGGAATACTCCGTCCGGAGGAGGATCTCTTCGACCAGCTCAAGGGCCTCTTTTGTCTCATCTGTCAGGAACTTGGTCTGGACGGCAAAGGCTTCATTCAGGGCAAAATCCTCTCCGGCCTCATATAAGAGATAAGTGGAACGGAACCCGCCGGTCTTTAAGAGAAGCTCGTCAAAGAGCTCGCTGTAGGTATAGTTTTCGGTGGAAAGCAGGCTTAACAGCCCCTTCCATAAAAGAAGCAGCGGCAGATCTTCTGTTTTCACCGTTTTTGAGGAAAACAGGAAGTCCACGTAGCTGATGCCGGAGGTATTGACGTTATGATACAGGACTTTAGCGTCCCCGATCCTCCGCTCTTCATTAATGAAGGGACGGATCTCCTTCCCGATATCCTCAATATCCAGGACCGGTATGGTCTCCAGGGCTTCCGGAGAAGAGGGCTCGCTCTGAAACCGTTTCAGTTCTTCCGTTTCTTCAACAATATGCCGGATCTCTTCGTCTGTAAGAGCTGCCTTGATCCCCGCCAGTTTTTCTTCCAGTTTCTTTTCGTTTTCCCGGATCAGGCCTTCCTTCGGGATCTCAGTCAGGATAATGCCGAAGGGATTGTCCAGCAGTTTTTCCCGGATGACCTTCTCGAAATGATCCGTCTCGATCAGAGCCCTTACGGTTTTAAAATCCTCATCAAACTGCAGCATCATCATGGGATCCAGGCCATGGATCCAGGCGGCCATGGCGTCCAGGCCGTACACCAGTCCCTTGGGATACCCGTATTCCGCCTCCCGCACCGTAAATTCACTGTTGTTCACCGCTGCCAGGAGCGTCTTTTTGGGAATGCCTTCCTGAATGACCTTTTCCAGGGTCTCTTCAATGATCCTGACGAATCTTTCCTTATCTTCTTCCCTGCAGCCTTTGGCGATGATCTCGAAATAGGGCTGGCGGATCTCGTCCACGTAGCCCCCGTAGATCTCCTTTCCGATCCCCGCTTTCACCAGGGCTTCCTTGACCGGGGCGCCGGAGGATTCGATCAGGGCATATTCCAGGGCTTCATATACGATGGCGGAAGCCGGATCCTCCAGGCCTTCCACGACCTTCGCCCAGGCGAAGCTGCAGCCCTCATCATCGTCCTCGTCTTCCGCTTCGCAGAAGACCACGTCTTCCCGGACCTTCTCAAAAGGCGCCTGCAGGGAAATCTCCGTCTTCGGGTCTATGGCGTCATAATGCCGAAGGCATTCCTGATCCAGCCACAAAAGCCGCTCCTCCATGTCCATATCGCCGTACAGGTAGATATAGGCGTTGGAGGGATGATAGAACCGCCGGTGGAACTCCAGGAATTCCTCATAGGAAAGGTCCGGAATGGCTTCCGGATCCCCGCCGGATTCAAAAGCATAGCCCGTGTCCGGAAACAGGTTGTTCTGGATCTTCCGGGCCAGCACGTTGTCCGATGCAGAGAAATCCCCCTTCATCTCGTTATAGACGATACCGTTGACGGTCAGCGGGTCTTCGGGACGCTCCAGTTCATAATGCCACCCCTCCTGGTAAAATCCCAGGGGGCTCTTATAGATAAGGGGATGGAAGACCGCGTCCGTATAGACTTCCATCAGGTTTTTAAAAGACTTCAGATTGGTGGAGGCTATGGGGTAAACGGTCTTGTCCGGATAGGTCATCGCGTTCATGAAGGTCCTGAGAGAGCCCGTCAGTTCTCCCATGGGATCCTTGACCGGATACTTTTCAGAACCCGAAAGCACCGTATGCTCCAGGATGTGGGGCACCCCGGTATCATCCTCCGGAATGGTCCTGAAGCCGGCGAAGAAGACCTTGTTGTCATCCTCCGTTTCTATGACAAAAAGATGGGCGCCGCTCTTGATATGCTCCAGCACATGGCCGGTACCGCCGATCTCTTTCAGTTCTTTTGTTTCAAGAAGTCTGTAGGTTTCAGGAACTTTCATGGATCTCCTTCTTTTTCTGTCTCAGTATTTCATATTTTTCCGGCTTCACGGTAAAGGCGACGTGCAGCTTTTCCGAAGCATGGGAAGCTGCCTCCATTTCCTGTCCGTCGTCGTTGAAGATCGAAAGCACCCGGGTCTCCAGGGTCGTCCCGTCCGGCTTCATGATCTCCAGGATATCGCCCTTTACGAATTTGTTCTTCTGGGTAAAGACCGTGAGGCCCTTCTCGTCCTCTCCCTCTGCGGTCCCCATATAAACATAGGTGGTCACATAGGTCGAGCTGTCATAGATCTGGGCATCCCGGCCGGGCTTTCCGAAAAAGAAGCCGGTGGTAAAGCTGCGGTTGGTGCATTTCCCGATCTCTTCTTTGTACCATTCCAGGTTTTCCCGGTATTTGCCGGGATCTTCAAAATAATCGTCAATGGCCTTCCGGTAAGTACGGGCCGCCGTCGCCACATAGAGGGCGGTCTTCATGCGGCCTTCGATCTTTAAGGAATCCACGCCGCAGGCAAAGAGCTCCGGAAGATGATCGATCATGTTCAGGTCTTTGGAATTAAAGATGAAGGTTCCCCGCTCGTTTTCCATGACCGGCATGTATTCTCCGGGCCGGGTCTCCTCCACCAGGGCATATTTCCAGCGGCAGGGATGAGTGCATTCGCCCCGGTTGGCGTCCCGGCCCGTCAGGAAATTCGATAACAGGCACCGGCCTGAATAGGAAATGCACATGGCGCCGTGGACAAAGGTCTCGATCTCCATGTCCTCAGGAATATTCTCCCGGATCTCCTTCAGTTCCTCCAGGGAAAGCTCCCGGGCGGAAACCACCCGCTTCGCGCCGAGATCATGCCAGAATTGATACGTCAGATAGTTGGTATTATTGGCCTGGGTGGAGATGTGGATATCGATCTCCGGGCAGATCTCCCGGGCTGTCATGAAGATGCCCGGATCGGAAATGATCAGCGCGTCGGGGCCGATCTCCCTGAGCCGTTCAAAATAAGGCCTTACGCCCTTTATATCTTCATTATGGGCCAGAATATTGGCCGTAACGTATACTTTTTTATTTCTGGCGTGGGCAAAGGCGATGCTTTCTTCAAGTTCGGAATCCGTGGCGTTTTTCGCGCCTTTCCGAAGCCCGTAGGCCTCTCCGCCGATGTAGACCGCATCGGCTCCGTAGATGATCGCTTCTTTCAGTACTTCCAGATTGTTTGCGGGAAGCAGAAGCTCCGGTTTTTTCATGTAAAATATCTCCTGTTATCTTTCAGTGCCCGAGATAATACCGTCATGTAAGTAAAGATCCAACTTCGGGAATACTGCTTCGGGAATACCGCTTCCCGGCACCGGAGAAGATCCGGTCAAAGAGGGATCGGCAGCAAAAAAGTGAGCATTATAAACGATATGACCCGAAAGAGTCCGGACCAAGGTCCGGACTCTCTGTCATCTTTTCAAGAAGATCTCTCAGATACGGAATACATTCTTTTCTTCGGAAAATTCATGGGGCGTCTTTTCCATGGCCTTATGGCCGACCGCCAGAGCTACCAGATAGACACAGCCTTCGGGGATCTTAAGAGCTTCGTTGAAAGCGGCTTTCTTCTCACCCGTCATGGCGTCCTTGATGCAGCCCAGGATAACGCTGCCCAGGCCCAGGCCTTCCGCCGCAAGAGACATGTTCTCAACGGCAATGCCCGCATCCACCGCGCTCCAGTAGAAATCTTCCGGACCGCTTAAGATAAACAGCGTGGGAGCGCCGTAATAAAAACTCTGGCCGCCGTTGGGCCTGCCCTTCAGCATCTCCTCATGGATCTCCTTCAGAAGCGGATTGTCTCCGTCCACGACGGAGAAATAGATTTCCTGGCGGTTTGCGGCGGTGGGCGCCTGCAGACCGGCCTTAATGATCGTATTCAGTTCTTCTTCCGTAAGTTTCACATCGGAATAACCTCTGGTGGAACTTCTTTCTTCAATGGCTTTTAAAACGTCTTTCATTGTAATGCTCCTTTCAGAAAAAACGTCATGGTTAATGAATCCATTCTGAGCATATTATACTCTATTTTTCCGAAAGAAACAAGTCATTTTCCCAGCGCTTCAAACATCCATTTCTTATAGGCTTCCACGCCCGGCTGGTCGAAGGGATCGATGCCGAGCATCCTGCCGGAAAGGCGGCAGGCAAACTGGAAGAAATAGAACAGCTCTCCGAAATGGTATTCATCAATACGGCCGGCTTCCAGCACCAGGCAGGGCATCTTTTCGGAATGGGCCTTCAGCGTCGCCCGGAAGGCCGCCCGGTTGATATCGGCAAAATCCCATCCGTTCAGATAATCAAAGCCGTCCGCCTTTCCATCAGGCTGTACGATAAGGCTCGCCCCGGGATCTTTTACGTCCAGGAAGGTTTCGAAAATGAAGGGCGTTCCGTCCTGCAGAAACTGTCCCACCGCGTGAAGCTCCTCCGAATACTCCGCTGCTGCCGGGAAAAGCCCCTTCCCGTCTTTGCCTTCGCTTTCCGCAAAGAGCTGGATCCACCATTTATAGAACCATTTCAGCCGGGGTTCAAAGGAAGAAAGCATTTCCACGCCGTAACCCTTCCGGAACAGCAGGTTTCTGGCCGCCGCATAGAGGACCCCGGGATTCTCCTGCCCGTCTTTCGATAAAAGCCGTTCCCGCATGGCTTGTGCGCCTTTCACCAGGCTTTCGATATCCGCGCCGGATACCGCCATGGGAAGCAGTCCCACGTAGGAAAAAGCACTGTAGCGCCCGCCGATATCATCCGGGAAAGGCACGAAGGTATAGCCTTCTTTCCGGCAGAGTTCCTCCAGGGAAGACCCGGCCGTTCCCGTGCAGATGGTCCTTTCGGCCGCTTCTTCTGCCGTATAGCGTTCCGCCATGACCTGCCGCAGGATCCGGAAGGAAGAGCCCGGCTCCAGCGTTTCGAAATTCTTTGCGATGCAGTCGATCGTAAAGTCCTTTCCCTCAAGCTTTTTGAGCATTTTCTTAAGGGCATGGGGAGAAAGGGTGTTCCCGGCATAGACGATCTCCGGACCACCGTTTCCATCCAGGGCCTCGATGACGCTTCTGGCGGCATTATTGGAGCCGCCCACGCCGATCAGGACAAAAACATCACTGTTTTCCCTGACCTTCCCGGCGATCTCGCGGATCCGTAAAAGTGTGTCTTCCCCGGCCCATTTTGAAAGATCGGCCCAGCCCAGACTGTCCGCGAATCTTTCGTCTTCTTCCGGCAGCTTCCGGTATACCGCTTCCGCCTCACTTAAAGCCGCCGCCCATTCTTCCTCCGATACAAACTGTGTTATATTATCTGTTTTCAGTGTGATCATACGATAGCCTCCATCTGATCTTTTTTTTCCGGTTATTCTCTTTTTATCCGCTGTGTGCCTGTTCGTTTTCTGCTGGTCCGTTTCTTTCTTTCCGAGCTCCGTCTTCCCGCTGTTCCGCTTTCCGCCGTCCTTCTGTTCCGCTTTCCGCCTTCCCGCTGTTCCGCTTTCCGCCTTCCCGCTGTTCCGCTTTCC
>JAFRVX010000084.1 GCA_017438305.1 Lachnospiraceae bacterium
AGGAATCGATAAAAAAACGACCAAAATGTAGTGTTTTTCGCACAAAACCTGGCATTCTCTGCCAGTGGTAGTATGATGTTGAACATTTAGAGGATGAATTTAGCGGTTTCCTATATACGTTAAATTCAAGGGTTCAGTGTTTATAGTATAGCATAGATTTTCAAATTCAGCGTGCAATTTACAGATAATAATCGTCTCAAAGAAAAACAGACTCCCCGAGGGAAACATCAGGGAGTCTGATAGACATATATCATATTCGCAAACAAAATAAAGAATAGGTGTACGTGACTACACGTATTAAATCAAATCTTCGGGACCCATTGACAGTATATTCTCAATTTCAGAAATACGTTCTGTCACCTTTACACGCTCGGAAATAAGAGCAGCCTTCTCTTCCTGAACAGGAACGAGTCTCTTAAGAATATCCTGAGCTCTGGCTTTCTTTTCTTCGTCTATTTTCCCTCTAAGTGAATCGATTCTTTCGTTGAATGTGGCTATTTCTTCGGTGATTCGTTTCTTTTCTTTTCCAGAGAACATTCCCAATTCATCCTTACGTTTCATCAAATCTCGAATCTGATCTCTGAGGTTTTCAATCTCAGCCTCAGAAGGAGTTGGTGCTTTTTCTTCTGTCCTAACACCATTGATAGTGCTGTCTGATTCGGCAATATCAGCATCCAGCGTTGCAAGCTTTTCGGAAAGCTGTTTCTTCTCATCTTCAAATGCTGCTTTTTTATCTGCATGAGCCATCCAAAAAGTTTCAATAATTATCTTTTTATATTCAGCAACTTTCTCTTCAAGTTCTGTTAGCTTGCTCTCGCAAAGAGAGATTTCCCTCAATCGTGAATTTTCAGATGCAGCAGTCAAAGCGTAATCTTTGACCCAATCATACCGCGCAAAAGAAGAATTCCATTCGCTTTTCTGGCTATATTTCCCTATTGGCTCTTTCAAGGCATTTATCAAGTTCTTATATTGAGCTATTTTGCCCTCGTCATCATTACCTGTATTGATTGCCTGGCGAAACACCTCGCAAATGTTGCTATTCCAATCCAAGTATGTCATAAATTCTTCTTTACTTGGATGTTCAACCTTTTCCCAAGTCGTCCTGGCCGTAATCATAGCTGCAGCGCCAGCATCATTCATGAGCTTTGCAACTTCATCCAGAAAACCTTCCGGTATGCCCACAGCGTTTCCATGAGACAGTAATACCAGTAATGCATCAAGAACGGTTACTTTATCAGATGTGAACCCATTTAATTCTGTCGTGTCGGGATTATCGCTGAATCTTTTCTTCCTCATTGAAATAAGAGCAATACCTAATTGCTTCAGTGTTTCAACAGCTTGCCCTTTGAGATCTTCTTTTTCTTCTTCCGGGGCAAAATCAATTGCTTTACAGAAAGAGTGGGAAGCTTCTTCAATACGAAGATTAGTTATCGTTGATTGCCACCCAACGGCTTTACCTTTCAAATTCCATGCTTTATAACACATAGCATCAAGTTCGATAACCCGATTGCAATAGTTTTCGGCTTCGGCGTAGTTATGAGCTTCATATGCAGTGGTTGCTAACACAAGCATGTTGTCAATCTGGACCTGATTCGAGTTACCCGAAGGCACATTAACAGCAGGAGTGCCAGTCACAGCAGCAAAGTTGCTTTCGACTTCCTGCATCAGATTACGTGCTTCTTCCGCCGTATACTTCGTTCCGCATCCCTGGCAAACGAACATTCCATTTTCTTTTATAAACTCAGTTCCTTCGCACAGTTCACATACGATTTTCTTCATAGATTCTGTTAACCTCCTATTGCGTTGCTCAGCCGGTAATTAGCATAACCATATATTCTTTTGGAAAGTGTGCTTTTGCGAATTACAGGACCCGGATAAAGACACAGTATATATTATAAGTAAAAGCAACTGTAAACTCAAGAATAATTTGTGATATCGCTGCTTATTTGTGGTCATTCGTAACATAAAAAAAATAATATCAAATAGTCTCCTGTCTGCACCAGCATGATACTACCTGTCGTTATATTGTTCAAGATAACGCCTTGTGACTCTTCGAAATTCTTTTCTGTACCGTTGTTTTTCTTTATGGTGAGATTTCTGCATTTCAAGGCAGCATGAATCATAGATCATCTTCAGACCAGGGTTTTCCATGGACCAGCCACAGAGATCAGTATATCCTTTTTCGATATCTTTTTCTTATAATCCCCTTGTGTCTTAGAAGCTGCCTCGGCACCCAAAGAAATAAAATAGACTTTTTATATCCGGTCTGTGCTTTTGAAATACAAAATAGATTTGGTTTCCTATTATACTATGAGCAGGAAAATATACTTTTATGAGACTTGAAAATAATGGCTTTTACAGTATAATACAGCTTAAGAAAATCGGAAGAAGTCTGCTTCCGAAAATGTTTTTAGGTTGTTGCTAAAGGAATTCTTTGTGCTTCAGCAGTGAGGTTTTTTAAAACTGCTGATTATCTCCTGCAGTAGCTGCAGAAAGATTAAGGAACAAACGATCCGGAGAACGAATACAGGGTCACAGCAACCGGCAGCCTGAAACCAGGCGGCTGAAAAAGATCAAACAAAGGAGACAGCTTATGAAAAAGCTGTATGACGTAACGTTTACTTTTGATCCGGCTGATACGGATAAAGAAGTGAAATCTGTCCATCTGCAGGGTGAATTTCTGTTCTACAGAAGCAATCTGACCGGCAATACCGATGAGACCGGTATGGTGGAAAATGACCCGAAGTATCCGCCTGCTCAGTATGAAGACGGAATGGATCCCATCGGGGGTATTTATCTTCAGGAAATGGACAAAAATGAGGAGGGCCTTTATGAAACCACTTTAAAACTCCCTGCCGGTTCCTATGTCTACAATTTCGTCCTCAATGCGGATCTTGTCGATCCGGATCCGGCCAGCCCGTTTGCCGGTTTTATGGCCATGATGCTTCCTGACGGGACGAAAAAAATGTTTTCCAACGCTGACGAGATTATGGAAGTCCGGCGGTCAGGAAAAGCTTATGCGGCAGACATAAATGTCACCATCCCGGATCCGAAGAAGCCCTCCGGTATCCCCACGGTCACCGGCTCCATCCCCGGCACAGTGCTTTTGGTGGGCACTCCGGAAGAATCCAGAAGGATCCCGAACGAAAATCCGGCAAAGCGCGGCACCGTGACGTATATGTCTTATACCGACGTTTTCGGAAACGTCCAGTCCTTATGTGTTTATCTTCCTGCCGGATTTGACCGCACAAAGACCTATCCGCTGGTGCTGGTTTCCCATGGCGGCGGCGGAAACGAAGCGGAGTGGGCGGCCCAGGGAAATATCGACAACATCATGGACAACCTGATCGCCGAAGGGAAGACCAGAGAAGCGATCCTGGTGATGATGAATAACTCCGTTTATTCGTGGGATTTTGCCAATATAGCGAAAAACTGCGAAGAAGCGATCCTTCCCTTTATCGAGAAGATCCTTCCTGTTTCCAAAGATCCTGAGGAGCGGGCGTTCTGCGGCCTCTCCATGGGCAGCATGACGACCCTGTACATGTATTATCACCGCACAGAAGTCTACGGTTACTATGGTGCCTTCTCCGGAGGCGTGGCTCCCGGCAACCCGTACTTCACACTGGAGAATCCTCACCTGAAAGATGTGAAGCTCCTGATCGGATCCGCGGAAGAAGATATCGCCTACAATCAGAGAGATATAGGCGTTCCCACCACGATCCGCGCGCTGAAGGAAGCCGGCATTCCTTATACGCCGTACTTCGTGCCGGGTTCCCACGACTGGTTCTGCTGGCCGGCGATGTATGAATATTTTGCGGAGCATATTCTCTGGAAATAACTTAAGCGGAAACAACTCAGGCGGAAAAAAGCACAAATCACATACGTGTAATTATCAATTGTGGAAACAAAAGATCGCGTATCAGACCGCGGCTTAATAAGGTCTGACCTGCGGTTCAGATAACCGTAAGACCATAAATAGTCCGAATGACACGGGCCCGGTGAAAACCGGGCTCGAAGTTTCTCTCTCCGCACGCTTCATTTCAAAAGCCTTCTTAACTCCCATAGTCTTCCCGCGGTCCGGATCCCGATCTTACAGCATCGCGTCTTGGATCGCCTGGATCTTTCTTTCCGATTTCAGTCCCGGCGCATCTTCAGAGCCGGTCATGACGTCAATATAAGCGGGAAAGAATTTCAGAAGTTCCCTGACGTTCTTCTCTGTGATCCCCCCGCCGAGCATGATCTTTTTGGAGGAATCCAGAACGGCCGTTTTGTCCTGTTCGGACAATAAAAGCGTGCTTCCGCCTGAGGCGGCGTTTCCGGCGTCACGGCTGTCGAGAAGGATATGATCGACAGGCGCGGACTCCAGCAGACGGATGGTGTCCGCAAGGCTTTCCGTTCCAAACATCTGCTTCCGCAGGACAGCATTGGTCGGAACGCTGCGGATCACTTCTATGCCAAGTTCATGAAGCTTTCCGGCGATGCGTTTCGTTTCCTCCAGCGTTTCCGTGTAGTGCAGCTGCAGCAGGTCCGGCCTCAGCGCATCGGCGGTCTCCAGTACTTTTTCCGAAGAGCCGCCAGTAACGATGCAGCTCTTTGACTTTACCTGTCTGATCAAAGATGCCGCCTGCCCGCGGCTGATGTTCCAGGGAACGCTGACGGGGTAATCCACAACGAATCCGACGATATCCGCCAGCAGTTTATTGCAGACGTCTACACCTGCCTGGTCCATTACGCCGCAGATCTTCAGTCCGCTTGTCCGGGACATGGCTCGGAACATTTCCGCCGGTTCCGCGGCCTGCAGAATGGCTGTGCCCACCAGCACTGCATCTCCCCCGGCCCGCACCGCCGTACGCGCGTCGTCTCCGGAGGCGAGCCCGCTTTCGACGATGATAAAGGCATCGTGAGAGGTCTGCAGCAGTTCAGCCGCATGACTGACGCCGCCGTCGTCCCGTTCCAGTTCCAGGATGTTGCGGTTGTTGATCCCCACAAGAGGCGCGCCAAGCCGGAGGGCAAAGTCCAGTTCTGCCTTCGTGTGCGTCTCCACCAGAGGCATAAGGCCTCTTTTGAGCGCTTCCCAGTAAAGCCGTTCCAGCTTTTCTTCCCCGAGGACAGCCGCCATAAGAAGGACAGCCGATGCGCCTGCATTAACGGTCTCATCAAGATCCGCTTCTTCTTCGATGAAATCCTTCCTTAAGACCGGCAGGTCAACGGAGCGGCAGACATCTTCCAGCATGTTCAGGGAACCGTGAAATTCTTTTTCTTCCGTTACCACAGAAAGGGCGGGGGCGCCTGCCAGCGCCAGCATTTTCGCATAGGCTGCCGGATCCCGGCCGCGCAGCAGTTCGCCTTCTTTGGGAGAGAATGCCTTGATATCCGGGATCACCGGGATCCGGCCTTCTGTCTTTGCCTTTTTTATTGCTTCGATAAAATCCATGTCACAAACCTGCTCCGTTCCGCTGCCGCCTGTTGTTTCTTATCAATTTCCTTGAGAGAACGCATTTGAATATCTTACCAGTTCCTCCAGCTTTGCCGCCGCCAGGCCGGAATCGATGATCTGTCTCACTTTTTTTATCCCTTCATCAAAGGTGTACGCCTTATCGCCGACGATCAGTGCGCCGGCGGCATTTAACAGGATCGCATCCCTTCTGGCGTCCCGGATGCTGCCGTTAAAGACGCCTCTTATCGTTGCCGCGTTTTCTTCCGGCGTCCCGGTCTTTATCTGATCGATCGTGCAGCGCTCCAGACCAAAATCTTCCGGTGCGATCTCATATTCGTTGAGCGCGCCGTCCTTCAGTTCCAGGATCCGGGTCTTTCCGAGAAGGGAGATCTCATCCAGACCGTCCAGACCATGAACGAACATGGCCCGGGTATAGCCGATCTCCTTTGCGACGACCGCCACCTGTTCCAGCAGTTCGGGCCTGTAGACGCCCAGAAGGTGCCGCGGGGCAAAGGCCGGGTTGATCAGGGGGCCGATGATGGTATAGAAGATCGTCTTGATGCCGAGAGCCGCTTCCGGCGCCAGCACCTTTCCCATCACAGGATGGAAGAGCGGCGCATAGATAAACGCGATGCCGATGTCTTCGATCAGCCGGGCCGCCTGTTCCGCCGTCAGATTGATGTTGACGCCAAGCGCTTCCAGAACGTCGGCGCTTCCCGACAGGCTGGAGATGGAACGGCTGCCGTGCTTGGCAATGGGGATCCCTGCCGCCGCGGCGATCAGCGCGGTAGCAGTGGAGATATTGTAGGTGGAAAGTCCGCCGCCGGTACCGCAGGTATCCATGGTTTCCGCCGCTGTATCCGGGCGGATCGGGATACAGTTTTCCCGCATCGCTTTGGCGATATAAGCTGTCTCTTCCAGGGTCGTGCCCTTCATGACCAGCGCCACCAGGAATCCCGAGATCTGGCCTTCTGTCAGTCTGTCCTCCCGGATATCCGTGATGATCTCCAGGACTTCTTCTTCCGTCATATCCTGTTTGTTTGTGAGCTTTGATAAGATCTCCTTGTACATGCTGCTTCCTCCTCTGTAGAAAGATTCCTTTGACATTCTGCCGGGGGAAATAAAAAAACGTCCCTGACAGAAAAATACCATCTGTCAAGGACGAATAGATGCAAAAATATGCGACACTATCCGCGGTGCCACCTTGAATTCACGGTCTTGCCCGTGCGCTTAGCAGGATACTGACATATCCCCGGCAATTAACGTCTGCCTGCAACGTCGCAGGATACTCGGAAACAAGGGTTTCCTTTGTCCGCGCCCTCAGAAGTCCATTCAGTGAAATATCTCACGCTGCGATCTCACCGCCCGCAGCTCTCTCATGTGACAGGGAAGTCACCTACTTACTCTTCCTCAACGGTTTATTATATATTGAGTTTTCGCAACTATATCACAATAATCCGGGTTTGTCAACTTCTGCTTAATATAAAACTCTAGACGAACTTAATGCAGAACTTGGCCCGCACACCACAGCGGCGGCCGGTTTTGCCTGGGTGCTGCCCGCCATTGCAGGCGGCCTGATCGGGGCGGTGATCCCATCATCGGTCTCTCAGCCGTAGGTCCTGATGATCTCTTCCGCTGCCTGCCTTTTTGAAATGCTTCGGTCCATCGCCTGCTTTTCGATGTAATGATGGGCCTGGGGTTCCTCCATTTTCAATTCTGAGATCAACAGCCATTTGGCCCGGTTGACGATCCTGATCTCTTCCATTTTCTCTTCTATCGAAAGCGTCTTTTTTTCCGATTTCCGCAAGCGTTCCCTGGAAGCGGCCATCCAGTCCAGCGCCTGAGAGGCGGCGGCTCTGGAAAGGGGTTTGGCCAGGGTAAAAACGCCGTATTCCAGTACTTTTTCCCGGACGTCGTCGTGAAGCTCCGCCCGGACTAAAATGAGCACAACGGTTCCCTGGGCGCTTCCGGCATCGATCGCAAAACGGATCCCGGGATCATCAGGCAGAGGGGCATTGATAATGACAAAATCATAGGCTCTTTCACTGAAGGCCCTTTCTCCCGCACTGACGCTGGAGACATATCTGACCGGCTGATAATGGGATCCCGGCAGAAGCGCAGAGAGGGCAGTATTCAATTTTTCCGCAGCTGATATGATCAGGACGCTGTAGACCCGCTCTTTTAAACTCATAGGAGACCCTCTGCCATGCTTCGGCTTGATAAACGTTTTTTCGGTTATTGTCCGTCCCGGTCGGATAAACGACGCTTTTTAAGTTAATCACCGCAGTAGATCTTCAGGATCTCTGAGGGGATGTGAGCCCGGATGAAATCGCTGGAAGACGCGGTTTCACAGGCTTCCCGGAAGGTGCCCGGAAGTTTCTCGAAAGAAGAAAGGACCCGGGCATCCGCTGTATAAAAGTTGATGTCGGCGGGAGCGCAGAGTTCCCGCTTTTTTGCGATCCCGTCCAGACCGGCATAGATCATCAGCGAAAAAGCCAGATAAGGGTTCGCGGCAGGGTCCGGGGACCGGAGTTCCGCCCGGCGGTATTCGCCGTCGGCGGCCGGGATGCGTACCAGCTGCTGACGGTTTTCACGGGACCAGGAAACATAGCGGGGAGCTTTGTGATTTCCCAGGCGCCGGTAAGAGGCCTCGCAGGGATTCAGAAAAGCCGTCATCTCCCCGGCATGCTGAAGGATCCCGGCGATCATCTGAGAGAAAACCGCCTCATCTCCGAAGGGACGCAGGGACATATTGATATGGAAACCGTTTCCGGGAAATTCCGGCAGAGGTTTGGGAGAAAAATCCGCAGCCATACCGTTCCGGTGGGCGATGGTCCTGACCACACGCTGGAAGGTCAGCGCGTTATCGGCGGCGGTCAGGGCATCGGCGTAGCGAAAATCGATCTCGTTCTGCCCGGGGCCCTCTTCGTGATGTGAACTTTCGGGACGTATGCCCATCTGCTCCAGGGTTAGACAGATCTCGCGGCGGATGTTTTCGCCCTGGTCTTCCGGGGCGATATCCATATAGCCTGCCTCGTCGCCGGGGATCTTTGTGGCCCGGCCTTTTTCATCCAGCTGGAAGAGATAGAATTCCTGTTCGGCGCCGAAAGTGAATTCAAAACCGGCTTTTTCCGCGGCGGAAACCGCGGTTTTCAACAGATTTCGCGTATCACAGGGGAAGGGGGTCCCGTCGGGCCGGGTAATGCCGGAAAACATCTGGACCACCCGGCCGTGTTCCGGCCGCCAGGGAAGGGGCATAAGGGTTTCCGGTTCGGGGTGCAGCAGCAGATCGCTGCGGACTTCATCCCCGAAACCGGTTATCGCCGAAGCATCGAAGGAAATGCCGTATTCAAAGGCGCGAGGGAGTTCGTCCGGCATGATGGCGATGTTTTTCTGCTTTCCGAAAACGTCACAGAAAGTCAGACGGATAAACTTGACGTCTTCCTCCTGTGTAAACTGAATGACCTCTTCCTTTGAATATTTCATGGCTTCCTCCTGCATGATTAGTTTGCTACATACATCTGTGTGTAAGGATTGCTGCTGTCCGGGGTAACGACGGTGAAAGCAGATGAAAGGACTTTTTCCGTATCAAGGCCGAAAAGGCTGCAGTATTCCGTGATGTGGGACCGGAGTTCCCGAAGATCTTCGCTGTCCGTCCTTCTGGCTGTGACCTGGTCCGGAAAGACCACGTTTTTACAGTCCGAGCGCAGGAACATTTTCCCGCCGTGCATGCCTGTACAGGGGAAAAAGCCCACGCATTTATCCTCCGGAGTTTCCAGATTCAGGACGATGATGATGCCGCCGGCCTGATATTCTCCCAGAAAGCTTCCGGCCTTTCCGCCGATCACCATCAGCGGGACTTTATCCTCGTAGGCTTTCATATGGATGCCAGCGCGGTATCCGGCATTGCCCCGGACGTAGATCTTCCCGCCGCGCATGGCATATCCCGCCGCATCGCCGATGCTTCCGTGCACCACGATGGTACCGGCGTTCATGGTATCGCCCACGGCGTCCTGGGCATTGGACAGAACGGTCAGGGTGCCGCCGTTCAGATAGGCGCCCAGCGCGTTCCCGGGGATCCCCCGGATCGTGATATCCCTGCCGGACATGCCTGCCGCGATAAAACGCTGCCCGCAGCAACCCTCCAGTGTACAGGCGTCCCCGGTCTTTCTGATGGCTTCGTTCAGTTCTTTATGATCTAATCCTTCTGCATTAATTAAAGTCATATTATACCACGCCTCCAAAGGTTTTTCTACGCTTCCCGGGCGAAAAGGCAGCGGTTGCGGCGGCCTTCTTCAGCATCTCGAAATCGAGAGAGGATAAAGGCGTCTTCTCCCGGATAAGGGACGTATAGATGCCCGCCCGTTCATGGCCGCCGATCAGGATAAAACCCTTCAGCCGGTCATCTTTGACGAACAGTCTTTTCAGAGAATCCTCGGTCTTTTCTTCGTACGGTTCGCCGTCATAAGATCCCGCCGTCATGGCATGGAGTCCGAAAAAGCCGATGGAATTCATGGGAATGGCATTGTCAAATACCGCGGAGCCTCCGGCCATATTGATGCCGGCGATCTGCCCCTGCATGCAGGCGTTCGGAAGGATGGCCAGCACTCTTTTCTGACCGATGGAACTGTCAAAGCCCTCGGTACAGTCTCCGGCGGCATAGATATGTTCCAGAGAAGTCTGCATCCGTTCATCCACCAGGATCCCGTGGCTGACTTCTCCGCCGGCAGCTTTTATGAGCGCCGTGTTGGCCCGGACGCCTACGGCCAGCACCAGAATATCGAAGGGCACGTCCGCTCCGCTCTGCATATGGGCCAGATTTCCCTCAAAACGGCTGACGCTGTTGTTCAGGAAAAAGGTCAGGCCATGCGTTTCCAGATGCCGCTGCATCAAGGCAGCGCATTCCTGATCCAGAATACTGGAAAGGATACGGTCCGCCAGGTCGCAGACCGTGACGCTCTCCACCCGTTCCGCAATGCCTTCGGCGCATTTTAAGCCGATCAGCCCCGCTCCGATGATCAGTACGCGGCTTTCCGGCGTGAGGGCTTCTTCCAGCGCCAGGGCGTCGTCCAGGGTCATAAAGACGTATTGTTTCTGAACGGTATCCAGGCCTTCAAAAGCCGGGACAAAGGGCGACGAACCGGCAGCCACACAGAGCTCCGTATAAGAGATGAGCGAACCGTCGTCCAGTTCCACTTCCTTTGTATCCTGCCGGACCTTTACGGCCTTCCTGCCGTACAGGACCCGGCAGCGGTTCTTTTCATAGAAATCAGCCGGACGGTAATTCATCCGGGGAAGGTCGGTTTTTCCTTCCAGATAATAGGAGATCAGCGGTCTGCAGTAAACGGCATGATTTTCTTCCGAGATCACGGTGATGCTGCCGGCGTCATCCCTGCTCCGGATCCCTTCGATACAGCCGGCGGCGGCCACGCCGTTTCCGATGATGACGTATTCTTTCATAAGACCTCCCCCCTTTCCTCATAAACAATGGCTCTGTTGGGGCAGCCCTTCACGCAGGCCGGCTCTCCGACCGTATTCGAGAGGCACAGTTCGCATTTCTGCATAACGCCGTTTTCATCCGGGGAAAGGGCTCCGTAGGGACAGACCAGCACACAGGTAAAGCAGCCCACACATTTGTTTTTGTCGATGCGGACCACGCCGTCCTCCTTTGTGATCGCGCCGGCAATACAGCTTTTGACACAGATGGGATCTTCACAGTGCCGGCAGGAGACAGCATAAGAGATCCTGTCATTTTCTTCCACATGGATGCGGGGATAGATGGGTTTTCCTTTCAGGGCAAGCACCATATCGGAAAGGCCTGAATTGGCAAAAGCGCAGTTGTATTCGCAGAGATGACAGGCCAGGCACCATTCTTCATTCACATAAACACGTTTCATAGCATTATTCCCCCGCATGGGATATTCCCAGGATATGCAGTTCCGTTTCATTCAGACCCACGCCCCGGAGCATGAGGCGGTTGCCCCGCAGGGCTTCGATGGAATTTATGCCCATGCCGCCCATAAGCTCCATGATCTCATGCCGCCAGGCGGTCATGAGGTTCACCAGCCGTTCGCTTCCGATGTCCGGATTCAGTCTTTTCACCAGGTCCGGACGCTGGGTTGCAATGCCCCAGTTGCATTTGCCTGTCTGGCAGGTGCGGCAGAGATGGCAGCCTAAAGCCAGCAGGGCAGCGGTGGCGACATAGCAGGCGTCCGCTCCCAGGGCGATGGCCTTGACCACGTCCGAAGCGCTGCGGATAGAACCGCCCGCCACCAGGGAAACGTGGTTCCGGATCCCTTCGTCACGAAGCCTCTGATCCACGGAAGCCAGCGCCAGTTCAATGGGGATGCCCACGTTGTCCCGGATCCGGGTAGGCGCAGCCCCAGTGCCGCCCCGGAAGCCGTCGATGGCGATGATATCCGCGCCGCTTCTGGCGATGCCGCTGGCAATGGCGGCGATATTATGGACGGCGGCCACCTTTACGATCACGGGCTTGGTATACTGTGTGGCCTCTTTCAGGGAATAAACCAGCTGGCGGAGGTCTTCGATGGAATAGATATCGTGGTGAGGCGCCGGGGAAATGGCATCAGATCCTTCCGGGATCATCCGTGTCCGGGAAACGTCGCCTACGATCTTGGTCCCGGGCAGGTGTCCCCCGATGCCCGGCTTGGCGCCCTGACCCATTTTGATCTCAATGGCGGCGCCTGCTTCCAGATAATCCTCATGAACGCCGAAGCGTCCGCTCGCCACCTGGACGATGGTATTGGCTCCGTACTGATAAAAATCTTCGTGCAGACCGCCTTCGCCGGTGTTGTAGAGGATGCCGGATTCTGTGGCAGCCCGTGCCAGGGAGGCATGGGCGTTATAACTGATGGAGCCGTAGCTCATGGCCGAAAACATGACCGGAAGGGCCAGATCGATCTGAGGCGGCAGATCACAGATTATTCTGCCGGAAGCGTCCCGCAGGATCTTATCCGGCTTTTTTCCTAAAGAAACATGGGTCTCCATGGGCTCCCGCAGCGGGTCGATGGAGGGGTTCGTGACCTGGGAGGCATTGATCAGGATCCTGTCCCAGTAAACCGGGAGAGGCCTGGGATTGCCCATGGAAGAGAGCAGGACGCCTCCGCTTCCGGCCTGTTTGTAGATCTCCCGGATGGTGTCATTCTGCCAGTTGGCGTTTTCACGGAGCAGACAGTCGCTTTTAACGATCTTCAGCGCCCGGGTGGGACACAGCGAGACGCAGCGCTGGCAATTGACGCATTTTGTCTCATCGCTTATCATCATCCCCCGTTCCGGGCTGTAAGCGTGGACCTCGTTGGCGCATTGTCTTTCACAGACGCGGCAGGCAATGCATCGAGATTCATTACGTATGACTTCGAATTCGGGATAGATAAAATCCACACCCATTAAAGCACACCTCCTTCCACCTGTATGATCACCGGTTCCCCGCCGGCAGGAGCCCAGATGTTTTCCGCCTCCGGTTCCATAACGCGGATGGCGGCTTCCTCACTGGCGATATACACCCGGTCGCCCTTTTCCCCGATGACCATGGATCTGAGCTTCAGACGGTCGTTCAGGGCCATGAGGCCGCCGGTAAATCCCAGTATGACAGAGAAGGGACCGGTAATGAGAAGGCTCGGGAAAACGGTGCGGAGATACCGATGAAGCTCCCCGGCAGCCTTGTCCCGTTCATTTTCGATGGTGCTCCAGAAAGGCGCCGCGATCACGCTGGCGGCCTCCTGAAGGGTCAGCCCCTGCACCCGGACCAGATAATCCAGAATATAGGTAATCACTTCCGTATCGGTCTGGAGCGTGCATTTATAGCCGAACATTTCGATAAACCGCCGGTTGGCGTCATAGGAAGAGATCTCCCCGTTATGAACGACAGAGTAATCCAGCAGTGTAAAAGGATGGGCCCCGCCCCACCAGCCCGGGGTGTTGGTCGGATAACGGCCGTGGGCTGTCCAGGAATAACCTTCATATTGTTCCAGACGGTAAAAGGCGGCCACGTCTTCGGGAAAGCCTACGGCCTTAAAGGTGCCCATATTTTTGCCGCTGGAAAAAACATAAGCGCCCGGGATGCCGGTGTTGATCCGCATGGCAGCCCTGGCGACGAATTCTTTTTCGTCCAGCTGAAGGCTGGCCAGCATGGATTTCAGCGGATCGACAAAGTACCGCCAGATGATGGGTTCATCGGTAATGCTGGGGATCTTCCGGGTGGGGATCCGCTCGGAATGGACGATTTCAAAATATTCCTTCAGATAAGTCTCGCATTCCGCCCTGGCCCCGCGGTCGTCAAAAAACAGGTGGAGCGCATAGAATTCTTTATATTCCGGATAAATGCCGTAACCGGCAAATCCGCCGCCCAGCCCGTTGCTGCGGTCATGCATGGGTTTCATGGCAGACGCGATCAGTTCTCCCGATATTCTTTCGCCGCTTTTTGAAATGACTGCGGCGATGGCACAGCCGGAGGGAATACGTATCTGGCCTTCTTTTGTCATGAGAAAACCCTCCTTTAAGATAGCAGTGATTCTTTCTAACGAATCCCCGAAAGTCCCGCAAAAAGCCGGGATAAATAAAAAAAGGCGCCATTTCTGCACAGATTTTCTGTACGGAAATGAACGCCTTTGCTCATTTGCGTGGATTATATAACGGTTGGTTATTATTGTCAATATAAGGGGAGGGATTTTGGATGATTTAAACAAAGCCCCGGATGAATCCGGATCCTAAATGTGCAGATTGATGGTTGACAGCAAAAAATCATGAGTTGTATAATGTCGCACATGAAGGCAAAGGCGTCTTTTTGAGCGGTAAGGCTCGAAGACGCCCTTTTTTCTTTTTACGGGAAAAGAGTTGTCTGAACAACAGGATACGGATAAAGGCAAAGGCGTCTTTTGTGTTTTCACGGAAGGAACCTTTGCCTTTTTTCATTTTTCGAAGAGAAAAGGAGATATGAAAATGAGTACTGTGACAGATTACTTTGGAAGCCAGGTGTTTGACGACCGTGTCATGCGTTCCATGCTTTCGTCGGAAGTGTATGCCTCTCTCAGAAAAACGATCGACGAGGGGACTGAACTCGACATCAGCGTGGCCAACGCGGTGGCGGAAGCCATGAAGAACTGGGCTGTGGAGAAAGGCGCGACCCATTTTACCCATTGGTTCCAACCTCTGACCGGCATTACCGCTGAGAAACATGACGGGTTTATTGCTCCGGCTCCGGACGGCAGCGTCATCATGGAGTTTTCGGGAAAGGAGCTGATCAAGGGAGAGCCGGATGCTTCTTCCTTCCCTTCCGGAGGGTTAAGGGCCACCTTTGAAGCCAGAGGCTATACCGCCTGGGATCCCACGTCCTACGCATTTATCAAGGGAAGGACCCTCTGCATCCCCACAGCTTTCTGTTCCTACGGCGGACATGCCCTGGATAAGAAAACCCCTCTCTTAAGGTCTATGGAGGTTCTGAATAAACAGGCTCTTCGCATTCTCCGGCTTTTCGGCAACAATACGGCAAAGCGGGTGGTCTCCTCGGTAGGCCCCGAACAGGAGTACTTCCTTATTACGAAGGAGATGTATGAACAGCGGCCGGACCTCCGCTTTACCGGCCGGACCCTGTTCGGCGCCATGCCGCCCAAAGGGCAGGAGTTGGACGATCACTATTTCGGCGTGATCAAACCCGGCGTCGCTGCCTTTATGGAAGAACTGAATGATGAGCTCTGGAAGCTGGGGATCCTGGCCAAGACAGAGCATAACGAAGTGGCTCCGGCACAGCATGAGCTGGCGCCTATCTATACCACGACGAATATTGCCACGGATCACAACCAGCTGACGATGGAGATCATGCAGAAGGTGGCTGCCAGACACGGCCTGGTCTGCCTGCTTCATGAAAAACCCTTTGCCGGCGTCAACGGCTCCGGCAAGCATAACAACTGGTCCATCGCCACAGATGAGGGCCAGAACCTCCTGTCTCCCGGCGATACGCCTTATGAGAATGCCCAGTTCCTGCTGTTCCTCTGCACAGTGATCAAAGCAGTTGATGATTATCAGGACCTGCTGCGGATCGCGGTGGCTACCGCCGGCAATGACCATCGTTTAGGCGCCAACGAAGCGCCGCCCGCGGTGATCTCGATCTTCCTGGGCGATGAACTGAACGCCGTGCTGGAAGCCATTAAGACGGACTCCCCGTATCAGGGCACCAAGAAGACGCAGATGAAGCTGGGCGTCGACGTCCTTCCCAAGTTCAACCGCGATACCACGGACCGGAACCGGACGTCACCCTTTGCCTTTACCGGAAACAAGTTTGAGTTCCGGATGCTGGGTTCTTCCAACAGCATCGCCTGCACCAACATCATGCTGAACAGCGCCGTTGCGGAATCCCTGCGGATCTATGCGGACCGTCTGGAGAATGCCGAAGATTTTGAGACAGAGCTTCACGAGATGATCAGGAAGACCATAAAAGATCATCAGCGCATCATCTTCAACGGCAACGGTTATGACGATGCCTGGATCACGGAAGCCACAGAAAAGAGAGGCCTCTTAAACTACAGGACCACGGCGGACTGCATGCCCCATCTGATGGATGAAAAGAACGTCACGATGCTGACATCCCTTGGCGTATTCACCGTGGATGAACTCAGATCCCGGCGGGATATCATGCTGGAGAATTACTGCAAGAGCGTCCTGATCGAAGCCAACACCATGATCAATATGGTCCATAAGAGGATCGCGCCGGCGATCACCCGCTTTACGGCGGACCTGGCGAAGGAAGCTTCCGGGAAGAAAGCGCTGTTCCCGGATCTGGCCTGCAGTTATGAGACGGAACTGGTCAGAAAGCTTTCCGTTCTGACGGACTGCATCGCCGAAAAGACCGATGAACTGGAAGAAGCGGTGCTGGGCCTTCAGGGAACGGAGGATATCGTGGAAGAATCCGCTCTGATCCGCGACACGGTGCTGCCCCGGATGAGTGAGCTCCGCATCCCCTGCGACAGGGCGGAACTGCTGACGGCCAAGAGCTACTGGCCCTTCCCGACTTACGGCGACATCCTGTTCAGCGTAAAATAAGCAAATAAGCAAAATTCTATTTCTCCGGCATCCTGTTTTACAGCCGGGATGCCGGGATCCATTCCACTAAGAAAGCGAGGAAATAGTTATGACGTATATGACGGTGGAATTCTGGTTCCTTATCGGCGCGGCGCTGGTGTTCTGGATGCAGGCCGGGTTTGCCATGGTGGAGACCGGCTTTACCCGGGCAAAAAACGCAGGCAACATTATTATGAAAAACCTGATGGATTTCTGTATCGGCACCGTGGTCTTCTCCCTGCTGGGCTATACCCTGATGATGGGGGAGGATGCCCTGTTCGGACTGATCGGAAAGCCGAACCTGAATCTGTTTGCTCATTTTAAGGACTTTATCGAGTCTCCCGCCGACGGATTCACCGATGCAAGCTTTTTTGTCTTCAACCTCGTTTTCTGCGCCACGACGGCTACCATCGTCTCCGGCGCCATGGCGGAAAGGACAAAATTCTCCGCGTATTGCGTCTATTCAGGCGTGATATCGCTGCTGATCTATCCCATAGAAGCCCATTGGATCTGGGGCGGCGGCTTCTTAAGCCGGATGGGTTTTCATGATTATGCAGGATCCTGCGCGATCCACATGGTGGGCGGCATCGCCGCGCTGATCGGCGCAGCCCTGCTGGGGCCCCGCATCGGCAAATATGTGAAAGATAAGAACGGAAAAGTCACGAAGGTCAACGCGATCCCCGGCCATTCCATTCCCCTGGGCGCCCTGGGCGTGTTCATCCTGTGGCTGGGCTGGTACGGATTTAACGGAGCGGCCGCCACGTCGGCGTCCGAACTCTCCGCCATCTTCCTGACTACTACCATAGCGCCTTCGGCAGCCACCTGTACCACCATGATCTATACCTGGGCCAAAAACGGCAAGCCCGATGTGTCCATGTGCCTGAACGCCTCCCTGGCCGGCCTGGTGGCGGTCACCGCCGGCTGCGACGCCTTCGATGCCGTCGGCGCCGGCGTGGTCGGCATCGTCGCCGGGATCCTGGTCGTGGCCGTGGTGGAAATGCTGGATCTGAAACTGCACATCGATGACCCCGTAGGCGCGGTGGGCGTCCATTGCGCCAACGGGATCTGGGGAACGATCGCCGTGGGCCTCCTGGCGAATCCGAACGCCCCGGCGGGATTGAAGGGCCTTCTGTATACCGGTGACTTCCGGCAGCTGGGCCTGCAGCTTCTGGGGTTTGTCTGTGTAGCTCTATGGGCTTCGGTCACCATGTTCCTGTTCTTTAAACTCCTGAAGAAGATGGATTTCCTCCGGGCCGAACCGGCGGATGAATTATCGGGGCTGGACAGCAGCGAACACGGGCTTCCCAGTGCCTATGCGGATTTCATGCCCTCTGTGGACAAATATGCGGAATTCGGCACCGTTGAACCTGTCATTGCGGTAACCGGCACCACACCAGTGGCGGAGGCAGTGCCCGTGAAGAAAGAGCCGGTATTCTCCGGCGAAGGACATAAGTTTACCAAGGTCGAGATCGTGTTCAAGGAAGAGAAGCTTTATGCGCTGAAAGATGCCATGTCGAAGCTGGGCATTACCGGCATGACGGTATCCCATGTGATGGGCTACGGTATGCAGGGAGGCCATACGGAGTACTACCGCGGCGTCGCTGTGGAAACCGATTTAAGACCGAAGGTCCAGATGGATATCGTGGTCAGCGCGATCCCGGTCAGGGACGTCATCGAAACGGCCAAGAAGGTCCTTTACACGGGACATATCGGCGACGGAAAGATCTTCGTATACGATGTGGAGAACGTGGTCAAGGTCCGCACCGGTGAAGAAGGCTTCGATGCCCTGCAGGACGTGGAGTAAGGGAATAACGCTATGTGTTCTATTATGGGTTACTGCGGTTTAAGCGCCGGCAGAGCGCTTTTTGAACAGGGTTTTTACCGGACGAAATCCCGGGGGCCCGACGACAGCCGGATCATTGATACGGGAAACGGTCTGCTGGGATTTCACCGGCTTTCCATTATGGGGCTGACGCCGTCAGGCATGCAGCCCTTTATGCTTGACGGATGCTTTGCGGTCTGCAACGGTGAACTCTATGGCTTTGAAAAAGAGCGGGAAAAACTGCGGGAAAAGGGTTATTCCTTTGCTTCCGACAGCGACTGCGAGATCCTTCTGCCCATGTATTTTGAATACGGGACGGACATGTTTTCCCTGCTGGACGCCGAATTTGCCTGCATCATCTATGACGGACGGACCGGGGAATACATCGCCGGCCGCGATCCCATCGGCATCCGGCCCCTCTACTACGGATATGATAAAGCGGGAACGATCATTTTTGCCAGCGAAGCTCAGAACCTGGTCGGCCTGGCGGAAAAGATCATGCCGTTCCCGCCGGGACATTACTATAAAGACGGCCGTTTCATCTGCTACCGTGATATGGCGGCGCGAAGGACCGGCGTAAGTGAAGATGGTTCCGAAACGGATCTTTTCTGCCGCGACGATCTGGAAACGGCCTGCAAAAAGATACGAAAAAAGCTGATCGCGGGCGTGAAGAAACGTCTGGTTTCCGACGCGAAAGTCGGTTTCCTGCTTTCCGGCGGTCTGGATTCTTCCCTGGTATGCGCCATCGCGGCCCGGGAGTGCGGACAGCCCATCGAGACTTTTGCCATCGGTATGAGTGAGGACGCCATCGATCTGAAATACGCGGCCCGGGTCGCGGAGCATATCGGCAGCCATCATACGGAAGTCTATATGACGCCGGAGGAAGTCATCTCCTCCCTGGAGGAAGTGATCCGCCTTCTCGGAACGTACGATATCACCACCATCCGGGCCAGCATGGGGATGTATCTGGTCTGCAGAGCCATTCACGAGAAGACGGACATCCGCGTGATCCTGACCGGAGAGATCTCCGATGAGCTGTTCGGCTACAAGTACACGGATTTTGCGCCGTCTGCCATGGCCTTTCAGGAGGAAGCGGAAAAACGGATCCGGGAACTGCATATGTACGACGTACTGAGGGCGGACCGGTGCATCTCCGTCAACTCCCTGGAGGCCAGGGTGCCCTTCGGCGATCTGGATTTTGTCTCTTACGTCATGGGCCTGGATCCGGAAATGAAGATCAATACCTATGGAATAGGGAAGTATCTGCTCCGTCATGCTTTTGAAGGTCTGGGGTATCTTCCGGAGCCTATTCTGTGGCGGGAAAAGGCAGCTTTTTCCGACGCGGTGGGTCACTCTATGGTGGATTATCTGAAAGAATATGCCGAGGCACAATATACCGACGCGGAATTTGAAGAAAAACGGATGAAGTACGGACATGCGCGGCCCTTTACCCGGGAGTCCCTGCTGTACCGGGAGATTTTTGAAAAGTACTACCCGGGACAGGCGGAGATGATCGCGGATTACTGGATGCCGAACCGGTCCTGGGAAGGCTGCGACGTGGACGACCCGTCGGCCCGGGTGCTTGCCAATTACGGGGAAAGCGGGAAATAGATGCCTGCGGGTTCCGCTGTTACCCTTAAGGATACAGGGCATCCTTACGATGGTCTTTTAGTCCTGGCAGCTTTTATGCAATATCTGAAACAGTAAAAACGTTCAGGGAGGTGACAACAATGGATAAGATCCTGGTACTGGATTTTGGCGGCCAGTATAACCAGCTGATCGCCAGGAGAGTCCGGGAACAGCATGTATTCGCGGAGATCAGGTCCTATGACCGGATCTCCCTGCCGGAGATCATACGGAGAAATTACCGGGGGATCATTTTTACGGGAGGGCCGAACAGCGTTTATGATCCGGCAGCGCCCCGTTATGATGCCGGGGTCCTGAATCTGGGGATCCCGGTCCTGGGGATCTGCTACGGAGCCCAGCTGCTGGCCTTTCTGTCAGGCGGCGCGGTATCCGGGGCCGAAAACGGCAGCGAGTACGGGAAGACCCGGCTGCAGGCGGCGGAGCATCCGCTGTTCAGCGGAGTTCCCGCCGAAAGCATCTGCTGGATGAGCCACACGGATTATATCAGTACGGTCCCGCCGGGATTTAAGACCATCGCCTTTACGGAGCAATGTCCCTGTGCAGCTCTTGCACGCGATGAGAAGAAGCTGTACGGCCTCCAGTTCCATCCGGAGGTGACCCATACAGAATACGGCAGGCAGATCCTTGCAAATTTCCTTTTCCGGATCTGCCGGTGCAGCGGAGACTGGGATGCGTCTGACTTTGCGGCCAGACTGATCGAAGAATATAAGCTTAAATATGCGGATAAGAAGGTTCTTCTCGCGCTTTCGGGCGGAGTGGACTCCTCAGTGGCAGCCCTCCTCCTCCATAAAGCCGTCGGGAAGGATCTCATTTGTGTATTTGTGGACCACGGCCTCCTTCGGAAGGGCGAAGGAGATTATGTGGAAAAAACGTTCCGGGAAAAGTTTAATGTGAATCTGATCCGCGTAAACGCGGGCGAACGCTTTTTCCGGAAACTGGCAGGGGTGACGGACCCGGAGACGAAGCGGAAGATCATCGGGGAAGAATTTATCCGTGTCTTTGAAGAGGAGGCGGAAAAGATCGGCCGCGTCCATGCCCTGGCCCAGGGAACCATCTATCCGGATGTGATCGAAAGCGGACAGGGAGCCTCGGCGGTCATTAAAAGCCACCATAACGTAGGCGGGCTGCCGGACGTGATCTCCTTTGACGAACTGATCGAACCCCTGAAGACCTTTTTCAAGGATGAAGTCAGAAGCATAGGGACAAGCCTGGGGCTTCCTCCGGAGATCGTCTGGCGGCAGCCCTTCCCCGGGCCTGGTCTGGCGGTACGGATCATGGGTGAAGTCACAAAAGAAAAAGTCCGGATACTTCAGGAGGCGGATGCCATTTTCCGGGAAGAAGTCGATAAAGCCTTTTTACAGGAAAAGAAGGACGCCGGGCTGAGCCGGAGGCCGGATCAGTACTTTGCGGTACTGACGGACACCCGTACGGTGGGCGTCATGGGGGACGCCCGGACCTACGGATATACCGTGGCTTTACGGGCGGTATCCACAGATGATTTTATGACGGCCGAATGGACCAGGCTGCCTTATGAAGTGCTGGAACGCTCTGGCAGCCGGATCACAAATGAAGTCCCCGGCGTATCCCGGACCGTTTACGATATATCGTCCAAACCCCCGGCGACGGTGGAATGGGAATGAGGAGGCGGAACATGACAAAATATATTTTTGTGACGGGCGGCGTCGTTTCGGGACTCGGCAAGGGGATCACTGCCGCGTCTCTGGGAAGGCTCCTTAAGGCCCGCGGGCTGAAGGTAGCCGCGCAGAAGCTTGATCCTTACATAAACGTGGATCCCGGGACCATGAGCCCCTACCAGCACGGAGAAGTCTATGTGACGGAAGACGGTGCGGAGACAGACCTGGATCTGGGCCACTACGAGAGATTCATTGACGAGGACCTTAACAAATACTCGAACCTTACCACGGGAAAGGTCTACTGGAACGTGCTCAATAAGGAAAGGAGAGGGGAATACCTGGGTTCTACGGTCCAGGTCATCCCGCACATCACCAATGAGATAAAGGATTTCATCTACCGCGTGGGCAGAAAGACCGGCGCGGACGTGGTGATAACCGAGATAGGCGGGACCATAGGAGATATCGAATCCCAGCCCTTCATCGAGGCGGTCCGCCAGATATCCCTGGAAGCAGGCCGGGAAAACAGCCTGTTCATACACGTAACGCTGGTGCCGTATCTCAGCGGGTCCGAAGAACATAAATCCAAGCCCACCCAGCATTCCGTCAAGGAGCTGCAGGGCATGGGCATCAACCCGAACATCATCGTCCTGCGCTGCGACAGGCATCTGGAGCCTTCCATTTTCCAGAAGATCGCCCTTTTCTGCAACGTCAGGCAGGACTGCGTCATAGAGAACATTACCGTGCCGAATCTTTACGAGGCGCCGCTGATGCTTGAAAGCTCAGGATTTTCAAAGGTCGTCTGCCGGGAGCTCGGCATTACGGCCCCGGAGCCGGATCTGGCCGAATGGACGGAGATGGTGAAACGCATAAACGGCGCGCGCACCCACTGTGTGGAGATCGGCCTTGTGGGGAAGTATGTCGGTCTGCACGACGCTTATCTTTCCGTGGCGGAAGCCCTGCATCACGCGGGATTTTTCCATAATGTCCACATCAACATCCACTGGATAGATTCGGAAGAGCTCAATGCAGCCAATGTGGAAGAGAGGCTTTCCGGACTTCACGGGATACTCGTTCCCGGCGGCTTCGGAAGCCGCGGCATAGAGGGGATGATCCTGGCCGCGAAATACGCCAGGGAGAAGGATATCCCCTATTTCGGCATCTGCCTGGGCATGCAGATAGAGGTGATAGAGTTTGCCAGGAATGCGGCCGGCATACCGGACGCCAACTCCGGCGAATTCAACGAACAGTGCAGGAACAAGGTCATAGACTTCATGCCGGGCCAGAGCAATGACATAGACAAGGGCGGAACGCTCCGCCTCGGGGCTTACCCCTGCGAAATACAGCCCGGCACCACGATGGAGCGGTGCTACGGCCGCCTTTCCATCAGCGAGAGGCACCGCCACCGCTACGAGTTCAACAACGATTACCGGCAGAGGCTGCAGGCCTGCGGGCTGACCTTAAGCGGCATCTCTCCGGACGGAAAACTCGTGGAGACCATCGAACTTACGGACAGGCCTTTCTTTGTGGGCGTGCAGTACCATCCGGAGTTCAAGAGCAGGCCCAACAGGCCGCATCCTTTGTTCCTGGGATTCATAGGAGCCGCAGTCAGGCTCTGCGGCGGGGAAACATCATGAGCATCCGAGAAGAGTGCGGCGTATTCGGCGTTATATCCCCGAAACCCGCCGACGTGGCGGGCCTGGCCTATTACGGCCTTTATTCCCTGCAGCACAGGGGCCAGGAGAGCTGCGGGATCGTCGTAAACGACGACGGCGTATTCACCTCCCATAAAGACCTGGGACTGGTGGGCGAGGTGTTCTCCTCCGAGGTCCTGTCGTCCTTCCCGAAGGGCACCATGGCTCTGGGACATACCCGGTACGGGACCACCGGAGCCGCCAGCCGCAGCAACTGCCAGCCCATAGAGGTGAACCATCAGAAGGGGAGGATGGCCCTGGCGCACAACGGGAACCTGTCCAATGCCTTCGATCTGAGATCCCGTCTTGAGCTCTCGGGAGCCATTTTCCATACTTCGAGCGATACGGAGATCATTGCCTATATCGTGACCCAGGAGCGCCTCAGGACGTCTTCCATAGAGGAGGCCGTAAGCCGGGCGATGTACACGCTGGAAGGCGCATACTCGCTTATCGTAATGTCGCCCCAGAAGATGATCTGCGCAAGGGATCCTTTCGGGTTCCGGCCGCTCTCCTACGGCCAAACCCCGGACGGGACATATATCGTGGCGTCGGAGAGCTGTGCCGTAAAGGCTGCGGGAGCGCATTTCATAAGGGATATCGAACCCGGAGAGATACTGGTATTCTCAGGGGAAGGGGTCGTATCCCGCAGGGAGCACTGCCATACCAGAGACAAAAAACTCTGCATTTTTGAATACATCTATTTTTCAAGACCGGATTCCGTAGTAGACGGCGTATCTGTCCATAACGCAAGGCAGAATGCCGGAAGGGCCCTGGCACAGATACATCCCGTAAAGGCGGATATCGTGGTGGGCGTACCGGATTCCGGTCTGGATGCCGCCATAGGATACAGCATGGAGTCCGGCATACCCTACGGCATAGGACTGATTAAGAACAAATACATCGGCAGGACTTTCATCGCCCCGGATCACCGGCTGGACCAGGTGAATATCAAGCTTTCCGCGATAGAGGAAGCGGTAAGAGATAAAAGCGTGGTGCTGATCGACGATTCCATAGTCCGCGGGACCACCAGCGGGCGCATCGTGGGGCTCCTGAAGGAAGCCGGGGCCCGGGAGATCCATATGAGGGTCTCCGCGCCTCCATTTCTGTTCCCATGCTTTTACGGAACGGACATCGATTCCGGAGACGATCTTATCGCCCGCAGCCATACCGCGGAAGAGATCGCGGAGATCATAGGGGCGGACTCATTGGGGTATCTGCCTGTTGAAAGACTGGCGGATCTTGCCGGGGAGAACGGATACTGCAGCGCATGCTTCGACGGCAGTTACCCGACCATGGTCCCGGACGTGATAAGAAAGGACCGCTTTGAACGGCATATTTCGGGAGATCAAAATGACGGGAGTGCGGTTCGCAGGCAAAAGGAATAAAAAGCTATGACAGGAAAACCGGAAAGAAAGATCATACTGGAGGACGGACAGGAATACTACGGACATGCCTTCGGATCCCATGAGGAAAAGATCCTGGAGATCGTTTTCAACACCTCCATGGCGGGCTATCAGGAGATCCTTTCCGATCCTTCCTATACGGATCAGGCGGTGGTGATGACCTATCCCATGATCGGCAATTACGGGATGGCGGAGGATGATTACGAGACGGACGTCCCCACCATAGGGGCGCTGGTGGTCCGCGAATACAACGACGTGCCGTCGAATTTCCGCGCGGTAAAAACCCTGGCGGAAGTCATGAAGCAGTACGGGATCAGCGGGATCAGCGGCGTGGATACCAGAAAGCTGAATCGTTCGATCCGTGATTTCGGAAGCCGGAAGGCGCTGCTGACGGGCATAGATACCTCAACGGAAGCGGGACTGGAAAAACTGAGACAGTATACTCTGCCCCGTGACGCGGTATCCCGGGTCAGCTGCGGGAAAATGCGGGAGGAGGGCTCTTCAGATGCCCGCTTCCATGTGGCCGCCATAGACTGCGGGATGAAGAAGAACATTGTCCGCTCCCTGGCGGATAAGGGCTGCCGGGTCACGGTGGTTCCCTGGAATACTTCCGCAGAAGCCGTCTCCGCCCTTCATCCGGACGGGATCCTTATTTCCAACGGACCCGGAGATCCCACGGACGTTCCGGAAACCATCGGGACCGTAAGGTCCCTGCTTGGCCGGTACCCCGTTTTCGGTATCTGCCTGGGGCACCAGATCATCTCTCTGGCCTACGGCGCTTCTGTCTATAAGCTGAAATTCGGCCACCGGGGCGGAAACCACCCCGTGAAAAATCTGGAAAACGGAAAGATAGAGATCACTTCCCAGAATCATTCCTACGCGGTGGATGAGGACAGTCTGATCCATACGCCTCTCACGGTGACGCACAGGAATCTTCTGGACGGGACCATAGAAGGCCTGCGGTGTGAAAAGGACCGGGTCTTCAGTGTGCAGTACCATCCGGAAAGCGCCCCGGGCCCCCGGGACAGCGCTTACCTGTTTGATATATTTCTGCAGCTGATGGAGGAAAGCAAGAACCATGCCGAAAAGAACTGATATCCATAAGATCCTGGTGATCGGTTCCGGACCGATCGTGATCGGACAGGCGGCGGAGTTTGACTATGCTGGGACCCAGGCATGCCTCGCCCTGAAAGAGGAAGGCTATGAAGTGATCCTGTGCAACTCCAATCCGGCCACCATCATGACCGATACCTCGATTGCGGATAAAGTCTATATGGAACCGCTGACCCTGGAATATATGGCAAAGATCATCCGTTACGAACGGCCGGACGCGATCCTGCCGGGCATCGGCGGGCAGACCGGTCTGAATCTGGCCATCCAGCTGGAACAGAAAGGGATCCTGGCGGAATGCCGCACGGAACTGCTGGGGACCGGAAGCGCTTCCATTGAAATGGCCGAGGACCGGGAGAAGTTTAAAGAACTCTGCGAATCTCTCGGAGAACCCACCCTGCCTTCCGATACGGCGTCCTCCGTAGAAGAAGGACTGAAGGCCGCGGAAAAGATCGGGTATCCGGTCGTACTGCGGCCGGCCTTTACCCTGGGAGGCACCGGCGGCGGGTTTGCCGCAGACGAAGAAGAATTCATCCCCCTTATGAAAAATGCTCTGGAATTATCGCCGGTAAGGCAGGTGCTGGTGGAGAAGAGCGTTAAGGGATTTAAAGAGATCGAATACGAGGTCATGAGAGACGCCAATGATACGGCCATCGCCATCTGTAATATGGAGAACGTCGACCCCGTAGGCATCCATACCGGGGATTCCATCGTGGTATGCCCCTCTCAGACCCTGACGAATAAAGAATACCATATGCTGCGCGACAGCGCTTTGAAAATTATCCGGGCCATGAAAGTGGAGGGCGGATGCAACGTGCAGTTTGCCCTGGATCCCGATTCCTTTCAGTACTATCTGATCGAAGTCAATCCCAGGGTCTCCCGGTCCTCTGCCCTGGCGTCCAAAGCCAGCGGTTATCCCATCGCCCGGGTATCCGCGAAGATCTGCGCAGGCATGAGGCTGGATGAGATCCGTATTGCCAATACGCCGGCCTCCTTTGAACCGGCTCTGGATTACGTCGTTACCAAGCTTCCCCGCTTTCCTTTCGATAAATTCGCTGACGCCGACAACAGGCTGTCCACCCAGATGAAAGCCACCGGGGAGGTCATGAGCATCGGAAGGACCTTTGAAGAAAGCCTGCTGAAGGGGATCCGTTCCCTGGAGATCGGGACGTATCATGTGTATCTGAAGAAATTTGATGACGTGGGAACAGAGGAGCTGTTTCAGTATATCAGGACCGGGACGGATGATCGGATCTATGCCATTGCGGAGCTTATGTGGCGCGGATATCCGGCGGAGCGCATCAGTGAAGCGACGCAGATCGACCGGTTTTATCTGTACAGGATACAGAACATCGTCCGGATGGAGGAGGAACTGAAAGAACATCCCGGAGATCCGGATGCGCTGCGGGAAGCCAAAAAAAAGGGCTTTTCGGATAAGGAGATCGGGGTGCTGTGGGGTCAGGACGAGCTGGAGGTGTTCCGCTTCCGGACAGAGCAGGGGATCCTGCCGGTCTATAAGATGATCGATACCTGCGCTTCCGAGTTTGACAGCTATATCCCGTATTTTTATTCCACCTATGAGGAGGAGAACGAATCCGTTGTATCCGATAAACCGAAGATCATCGTTCTGGGCTCCGGCCCGATCCGTATCGGCCAGGGGGTTGAATTCGACTATTCCACGGTGCATGCGGTACAGACCATTCAGAAAGCAGGCTTTGAGGCCATTATCATCAACAACAATCCGGAAACGGTTTCTACGGACTATACCTGTTCCGACAAACTCTATTTTGAACCGCTGTGCGCCGAAGATGTGATGAACATCGTCCTTCTGGAGAAGCCGGAAGGCGTCATAGTCACCCTGGGAGGACAGACGGCCATCAATCTTGCCGAACCGCTGAAGGAGCGGGGCGTCAGGATCATCGGAACAGACTGCGATGCCATTGACCGGGCGGAAAACCGGGACCTGTTCGAAAAACTGCTGCTGTCTCTTGAGATCCCCCAGCCGGAGGGGCAGGCGGTCACCAGCATGGAAGAGGGGATCAGCACGGCCCGCAGGATCGGTTATCCCGTCCTGGTGAGACCCAGCTTCGTTTTAGGCGGCCGGGCCATGCAGATCGTGGCGAAGGAAGAATCCATGTGGGATTATCTGAAATCTGCCGTGGAGGTGGATGAGGATAAGCCGGTCCTTGTCGATAAGTACATCCGCGGCAGGGAAGTGGAAGTGGACGCCGTCTGCGACGGGGAGCGGGTATTTGTACCGGGGATCATGGAACTGGTGGAAAGGACCGGAGTCCATTCCGGAGATTCCATCAGCGTGTATCCCTCCGTCAGCCTTTCCGGGAAGGTCAGGGAGACGATCCTGGATTATACGGAGAAGCTCGGGCTGGGGATAGGGATCATCGGGCTGTTCAACATCCAGTTTATCGTGGACGACGCCGGGAAAGTCTATGTGATCGAGGTGAATCCCCGCTCGTCCCGGACAGTGCCCTTCCTGTCAAAAGCCACGGGCTTCAGTCTGGCGGATATCGGGACCCTGGCCATTCTGGGGGTTTCCCTTGAAAAGCAGGGGATCACCTGCCGCTATCCGAAGGAAAAGTCCCGTTATTATGTTAAGGTCCCGGCCTTTTCTTTCGCAAAACTGTCGGGAATGGATGCGTATCTGTCCCCGGAGATGAAATCGACGGGAGAAGCCATCGGATATGATAAAAAGATACACCGGGCGGCGTATAAAGCCATGATCGCTTCCGGGCTGACGCTGCGCAATTACGGTACGGTGCTGGTCAGCGTGGCGGATGAGGATAAGGAAGAGACAGTGCCGCTGATCCGGCGGTTTTACAATATGGGCTTCAACATAGAAGCGACGAGCCTCACCGGGGAAGTCCTTCGTGCCCACGGCATCCGGACCAGGATCCTGGGAAAGCCCAGCGAAGGAAGCCAAGAGGTGCTGGATTCCATCCGCGCCGGGTACGTCAGCTATGTGATCAACACCAGGGCCATCCTGTCCGGCGTCCATTACGGAGACGGCGTGGCTATCCGGAGGGCGGCGGCAGGAAACAACATCACCATGCTGACCTCCCTGGATACGGTCCGGATGGTGCTGGACGTACTGGAGGAAGTAACCCTGGGAGTTTCCACGATCGACGCCGAATGAAAGGAGAGAAGAGTATGCGCTTTACCAAAATGCACGGACTGGGGAATGATTATCTGTATGTTTACGGGGAGGTGCCCGATAATATCGAAGAACTCTCAAAAAAGCTGTCCGACCGCCATTTCGGCGCGGGTTCGGACGGGATGATCTATATCTCCCCGTCTGAGACCGCGGACTTTAAAATGCGTATTTTCAATGCCGACGGCAGCGAGGCAAAGATGTGCGGCAACGGGATACGCTGTGTGGGGAAATACCTGTATGATAAGGGATATACCGATAAAACCCGCCTGAAGATCGAAACCCTTTCCGGAACAAAGATCCTGGACATGCAGGTGCGGCGCGGGAAGGTAAAGAGCGTAACGGTGGATATGGGGAAAGCGGAAACAGGCGATGAGCTGGCGCTGGTCCTTATGGATCAGGAGATCACGGGAATGCCGGTTTCCGTAGGAAATCCACATTTTGTCATCTTTACCGAGGATATTGAAAACATACCTCTTTACACCCTCGGTCCCCTGATCGAAAAGCACCGCCAATTCCCGGACGGAGTCAACGTCGAATTTGTCCGGCCGATGGAAGACGGCAGCCTTCGCATGCGCGTCTGGGAACGGGGCAGCGGCGTAACGCTGGCCTGCGGGACCGGCGCCTGCGCCAGTGCGGCGGCAGCCGTTAAAAAAGGCTTCTGCAGGCAGTCTTCGCCCGTTTCGGTGTTTCTGGACGGCGGCAGGCTGGATATCACCGTTGAAGGGGACGGAACGGTAAAAATGACCGGGCCGGCTGAAATGATCTATGAAGGAGAAACAGCAGTATGTTAAGACCCAACATGCATTACAAAGAGCTGAAGGATTCCTATCTTTTTTACAATATAGCGCAGAAAACAAAAGCCTATCTTGAAGCGCATCCCGGCACGCATCTGTACCGCATGGGGATCGGGGATGTATCCCTTCCCTTATGTGACGCTGTTATCAGGGCACTTCATGAAGGTGTTGACGATCAGGCGCATCAGGCCAGTTTTCACGGCTACATGCCGGAATGCGGGGCGCCGTTTCTCAGAGAAGTCATTGCCGCTCATTATCGGAAACGCGGAATCATGATCTCCGAAGAAGAGGTCTTTGTGTCTGGAGGAGCCAGCGATGAACTGGGAGATATCCTGGACCTTTTCGATAAGGAAAGCAGCGCGCTGATCATGGAACCGGCTTATCCGGCCTATGTAGATGCCAATGTGATAGCCGGCAGGAAGATTATTCATCTTTCGGCGGGAGAATGGAACGGTTTCCTGCCGGAACCCTGTCAGGAGGCAGCTGAAGCGGGGCTTATTTATATCTGTTCTCCCAATAACCCCACCGGGGCCTCCTTCAGCAGGGAACAGCTGGCACAGTGGGTCAGCTTTGCGAATGAGACAGGTGCGGTCATCCTGTTTGATGCGGCATATGAAGCCTTTATCGAAGACGAAACGATCCCTCACAGTATTTTCGAAATAAAGGGAGCCGGGACCTGCGCCATCGAGATCTGTTCTCTTTCAAAAACAGCCGGCTTTACCGGAACACGGCTGGGGTATACCGTGATTCCCGAGACCCTGGAAAGAAACGGAATGAACTTCCGTGAAATGTGGGTACGGAACCGGACCACAAAGACGAACGGGATCTCCTATATCCTCCAGAAAGGAGGCGCCGCGGTGTTTTCCGAAGAGGGGCAGCGGCAGATCAGAGAAAACATCCGGTATTACAAGGAAAATGCCGCCGTCCTGATGAAAGCCCTGGATTCCCTGGGCATCTGGTACTGCGGAGGAAAGAATGCGCCGTACATCTGGATGAAATGCCCGGAGGGTATGGGCAGCTGGGACTTTTTCGATCATCTCCTGAATGAGATCCAGGTGGTGGGGACTCCCGGAGAGGGCTTTGGTTCCTGCGGCGAAGGGTATTTCCGGTTCTCGACTTTCGGAGACCGGGAAGAGACAAAGGAAGCCGCAAAAAGACTGATCGGTCTGTTCGGATGACTGATCCCGCGGCCTGCCCTGCGTCTGCTTCGTCAGACAGTCATAGGCCTTCTGCCAGTATCTATGTGCCTGTTCCTGCCAGTGTCTATGTGGCTGTTCCTGCCTGTGGCGTCGTCCTGTTCTCATGGCCGGTTTTCCATGGACAAAAGCGTTCATTTGTAAAAACGGACCTAAGGTTCCATTACTGCAGCAGGGAAAAGAATTCCTCTGAAAAATCCTGTGAAACAAGGGAAAGATATGATATAATTCAAATAAATATAGTGTTTCCGAAGGGACACAACCCTGAAAAGAGGAATTAGATCCAGCTTATGGATCCAAGCAGAAAGGAAGTATGATTATGGCTGCGAAAAACCCGTTATTTGACCAGAGTCTGGACAGGGAAGAACGTATCTCCTGGCTTCTGAAAGAGATGACGCTGGAAGAAAAGCTGAACAGTCTGTCCGGCTTCACCGGCGCCATCGAAAGGCTGGGCATTCCCGCCCTGGGGGCCGGCGGAGAAGCCGCCCATGGCGTAGAAGCCAGAAACGACCAGTTTATTATATCTGACCCGATCCTGACGACCATCTTTACCCAGCCCCTGGGCATGAGCGCCACCTGGGACCCGGATCTGATCCGGGAAGCGGGAAAAGTCACGGGCGAAGAGGCCCGGGTGCTGTATCACCGGAACACGGGCGGCCTGATCCGCTGGGCGCCGACGGTGGATATTGAAAGAGACCCGCGCTGGGGCAGGACGGAAGAAGCTTACGGCGAAGATCCGGTCCTTACCGGAAAGATGGCCGGCGCCTATGTGCAGGGCATGCAGGGCGACGATGAGAAATACCTTCGTTCAGCCTCTGTCCTGAAGCATTTCTACGCGAACAATGATGAGGAACTCCGTGAATATACGAACGCGTCCGTAGACCCGCGCAATAAGCAGGAACTCTACCTGGAGGCCTTCCGCCGTGTCATAGAGGAAGGGCATCCGGAGGGCGTTATGACTGCCTATAACCGTATCAACGGCGTGCCGGGCATGGAGAATCCGGAGGTACAGAAGATCTTAAAGGATGAACTGGGCCTGACCTTCGGCGTCAGTGACGGTATGGCGCCTTCTCTGGCTTTCGGCCGGCACCGCTATGGCACCTATGCGAAAGTCGTGGCGGATTCCATCAAGGCCGGCGTGGATTCCATGACAGATTCGAACAACCTGATCTCCCAGGCGGCCCGTGAAGCGGTCCAGGCCGGTATCCTGACAGAAGCGGATCTGGACAAGGCCATCGGCAATATGTACCGCACCCGTCTGAAACTGGGTATGTTTGACGAACCCGGCAGCAATCCCTACGACGCGGTAACAGAAGCAGATCTTAATTCCGAAGCCCACCAGGAGGTGAGCCGCAGGGTCAGCCGCGAATCGGTGGTCCTTCTCAAAAATGAAGAAGGCCTGCTGCCTCTTAAGGATATCGCTGCAGAAGACGTGGCCCTGATCGGCATCATGGGCGACGTATGGTTCCATGACTGGTACGGCGGGGAGCCGCATCATAAAACCACGCTGAAAGACAGCCTGTCAGAACTTCTCGGCAGGGAGATCGCTTTTGACGACGGCTGCGACAGGATCTGTTTCGAAACAGACGGCAGGTACCTGGGCATCGGGGAAGACAATAACCTGTGCCTTACGGATGAGCCGGAGATCTTCATCCGGGAATGCTGGGGTTCGGGAAGCAACACCTTCCGGTCCGTCCGCACCGGAAAGATCATGAATATCATTAATTACGCGGACGGAGAAGCGCCTTCGGAACTGGGACGCGCCGCCGCGAAAAAAAACGAGCCCTTTGCCTGGATGGTGCAGTCGATCTTCCATGTCGTACCTCAGGAGAACGGCCTGATCCTCCTGACGGACGTATTTAACGATCCCATGCAGCTTATGGAAGACGGAAGTTTCAGGACGTCGCCCGAATTCACCGGGACGCCTTTCAAGCTGATGGTCAGAGAGAGCGGAAAAGAAAGGGCGGAGGCTCTGGCAAAAACAAAGAAGGCCGTTATCGCCGCGCTGGGCTGCCATCCGACAGTAAACGCGAAGGAAACCGTGGACCGGAAGACCATCGCCTTCCCGGAGGAGCAGGGCGAACTGTTAAAAGCCCTGGCGGAGGCAAATCCGAATACCGTTTTTGTCCTGTACAGCAATTATCCTTATGCCATGAGTGAAGAAATAGAGGCCGTGAAGGCCGCTCTCTGGAATACCACCGGCTCTCAGGATATGGGCCTGGGGATCGCGGAAGCGATACTGGGAAAATACGCTCCCGCCGGCCGTCTGAATATGACCTGGTATCTGTCGGACGAAGACCTGCCGCCCATCACGGATTATGATATCATAAAGGGAAACAGGACCTATCGCTATTTTGACCGTCCCGTTTTATTCCCCTTCGGCTACGGCCTGACCTATACCGCCTTCAAATACTCGGATCTCACAGCGGCCGCGGATAAGGATATGATCCGCGTTGACTTAAGCGTCACAAATACCGGCGAATGTACGAGTGATGAAGTCGCGCAGGTTTACGGGATCCCCGCCGCATCATCGGTGAAGAAACCCCTGAAGCAGCTGATGGCCTTTGAGCGGCTCCATGACGTAAAGCCCGGGGAGACCCGTCAGCTTCACTTCGACATCCCTGTTTCCGACTTCTTTGTCTATGACACGGCAGCGGAAAAGAAGATCGTGGAAAGCGGCGAATACGGGATCTTTGCCGGCCCGTCCAGCGCGGATAGGGCGGCGGAGACGTCTGTGACGATCGAGGGAGAAGCATTAGGCGAAAGAAGCCTGAAAAAGCTTCTGAAAGCGGACCACTATGATTGCCATGAAAACGCGTATCTCACCGCGGGAGACTTTGGCTTCACGGCGGTCACATCCTCCGATAAGGAAAAACCGCTGGTCCTGGAGTACGGAAGGATCCGTCTTGATGATAAGCTCCGCGGCATCCGCTTCTGCGTAAAGAGCAATACCGGATGCAGGATCTTTGTGAAACTGGACGGAAAGGACGCCGGAAGCTTTGAAGGCGGTACGAAACGGCCCCAGAACATGATGACGCTGACCCACCAGGGACACCGCACCATGGCTGAATTTTATGCCTACTGCGATGACCTGGAAGAACGTTATAATGACGTCGCCATCAACTTCGAGCCGCTGGAAGCGGACGGTAAGCTGCATACGATGACGATCACCGCGGACGGCGATGTCAGGATCCTTTATATGAACTTTGTATACGGAGAAGTGCCGAGGGAAAGGTTCTGATCACAAAAAAGTTCTATTTCCGGATCTCACTGAATAAGATCAGGGCCGCAGCACATTTTGTCAGAAGTGCTGCGGACTCCCGCCATCCTCTCTCTTTCCGCACTCTCGTGGGGCAGGAACTTCCGCTTCGTGCTTTATGAGGGAAACGCCGGAAAGTCTTTCCCCCACCGGAATATAAACATTCCGTGGGGGCCGGCTTTTGGCGTTGGAATCATATTGCTGCCGACTGAAACACCGATATACATATGCATCATAAAATATCTAAGGAGGAAAATGAGATGAAGCGCATTTCCAGGCGTGTTTTTTCCGTGCTGCTGTGTCTGGGGCTGTTACTCGGTCTTTTCCCGGCGCCATCCGCCAGGGCGGAAACAGCAGTCAAGGTCATCAATGCACAGATCACCCCGCCCGAAGTGGGGGCCAAACCCACTTATACGGCTGTTCTGCCCGCCGATGCTCACTATTCTTTGAGCGGTGCAAGCTGGCTTGAAGCCAAGGCGGATTCAACTTCATCGACGATGGAAACGATGAGCCCGAACTCGACCTTTAAGGTCGGATATAAGTACAGGCTGTGGCTGTATTTTCAGCCGGAGAGCGGATACAGCCTGAACCTTGGTACGACCCTCATAATAGTAGGACCGTCCGGAGAGAGATATGATGTGAAAATGGACAGGGTCGTCTTGACAACGGGAGGCGTCCTGAACGTTCCTGTTGATTTTCCGGTACTGTCCGGAACGGAGATCAATAGTGTTGCCGTCTCGATCACAGCTCCGGCCGTAGGCGCAAGTCCGGATTACTATCCTGTTATTCCGTCGTCCGCAGATTACCATCGGGATACGTCCTTCACCACGTCACTCTATAAAAACGGTGTGCTCTGGGAAGACGCAACAACCGGGAGTCAGTTTTTAACGGACAGGGAATATAGATTTCAGAGCGGCCACAGCTACAATGTACAGATCGTCTTATTTGCAAACGATAATTATGTCTTTTCTGACAACCTGAGCGCCACGATGAATGGGGAGGATGCCCACGTCTCTTTCTATCTCCAGGATCGGGAAAAGGTGTTTGTCGAATACACCTTCACGGAGCTGCCGGAACCCATCGATACGGTTTCCGTTACCATCAAAGCTCCGGAGACCGATGCCTACCCCAGCTACATAGCTTCCGTTCCCGACGGCACGGCCTATTCCGTAAACCTCAGCACCAGCGGCAATTTCCTTAACGGCGTGGCCTGGCAGAACGGAAGCACAGGCGGCTATCTCAATCCCAACAGTGTGCTGAACAGCTTCAAGACCGGAATCCCCTACCGGGTGCATGTGGTGCTCAGGGCGACGGGAGGGTACTTCTTCCCCAATACCGTCACCGCAAAGATCAATGGCTGCGATGCCGTGATCGAAAGCCGGACCGACAGCATATTACGGATCTCCTGGCTTTTCCCGGAGACTGGGTCACTGTCCGGCTGGCAGAAAGTCGACGGCAAATGGTACTACTACGAAAACGGCGCTCCGGTGAAGGGCTGGAAACTGGTATCCGGGAAGTGGTACTGGTTCGATTCCGCCGGCGTCATGCAGACCGGGTGGCAGAAGATCTCCGGCAAATGGTATTATCTGAACAGTTCCGGCGCTATGGTGACCGGGTGGCAGAAGATATCTGACAAATGGTATTACTTTGCTTCCGGCGGAGCCATGCAGACCGGCTGGCAGAAGATCTCCGGCAAATGGTATTATCTGAACAGTTCCGGCGCTATGGTCACCGGTTGGCAGACTATCGGCGGGAAGAGCTATTACTTCCTGTCCGGAGGGACCATGGTCACCGGCATGCAGCAGATCGGCGGAAAGTGGTATTACTTTGAAAACTCCGGCGCCCAGTACAAAACGGCGGGTTGGAAACAGATCGACAGCAAATGGTATTACTTCGACAGCGCCGGTGCGGCCAGGGAGGGCTGGCTGAAGGAAAACGGCAAGTGGTATTACTTCAGCAGCTCCGCACAAATGGTCACGGGCTGGCAGAAGATCTCGAATAAATGGTACTGGTTCAGCGCCGGCGGCGTGATGTTTGCCAACGGAGACAAGACCATCGGCGGAAAGACCTACCACTTCGACGCCAACGGCGTGTGCACCAATCCGTAAGTACATCGGACGGCAGCAGTCTCTCCCGGGAACCGCTTTGGCTGACTGTATACGCCCATATCGCCATTTACGGGAATTCCCGGCAACGTAATTGATAAGCAGGGAAAAAGGAGCTGCCGCACGAATTCAGTGCGGCAGCCCCTTTTTTCATGACCGATGATGCAGTCACTTTTCCTGACCATCCGAAAGCCATTCCGGCAGGGAATTTCCCTGCGCTGTCAGGCATTTTACTTTCTCACAGCCTTTGCTTCTCTTTTCTTTTTCAGTATCATGACAAGGACGGAGCAGAATATTCCTGCCAGAAGGCCTGACACACTGCACAGCGCCAGCTGACCGGCGGAGAAAGTAGAGGCAGTGGTCTTGTTCGGCGTGTTTCCTGCTGCCGCGCCTGCATTTTCGGCAGCCCTTGCCTTCGTGCCGGCTGCGGTATCGGCGTTCCAGAAAAGGTAGATGCCGTTCTGCTTATTGTTGAAGGAATAAGCCGTATCGCCGAGATCGGCGGCGTAGGTGTAGGTGAAGAAGTGAAGGGCATTCGGGGCATCCTTCGGCGCCGTGTCGCTGCCGTACTGGAGCGTCAGGGAATCCGCCAGGATCGGGTCGCCCTTCTTCAGGGAGTAGTTCTTGTAAAGGGCCAGCCATTCCTGACCGTAGTCGCCGTTCAGGTCCGCGATGTCATAGCAGCCGGCTTCCTGATATTCTTTTACGCCGCGTATCATAGATTTTCTTGTACCGGTCGTAATCCGCCTGGATAAGTTCCACATTATCTGCAGTGCCATCTTTTACAAAAAACTCAAGAACATTTTCGGCAATTTCCATCCAATTTCGGTACGTGTCGATATTTTTTTTTGTTGCTTCTATCGTAGAGGTCACTGTGGTAATCGTATGGGTAGAACCCTTCGCGATCATTACACCGCCGGCGATCATCATGGTCACGCCGACAACAGCAGCACTATAAGCAGAGATCGTCAGAATGCCGAGGTTGTCGAAAAGATTATCGTAGACACTGCTGCGGCCCATGTTCTGTTCCATCATGGCCCGGTTCGTCAGGGCAACGCCGTTCCGGAAGACGGCACGGTTGATGCCGGTATAGATATCAAGGTCCCCTGCAGCGGAATCATTCTCCTTCAGCAGTTTCTCCACGTCGGGAAGGGCGTACCGCAGGCCGTCCTGATCGATCAGGCCGGTGAGCAGCAGGCTGTTTAACGAGACAAGTTCCGATGCGGCGCGCTGTCCTTCCGATAATGCGGCGGCGAAGGGCAGGAAAGCCTCTTCCGTGCCGTAGTTCTTTCCGTTGACAGGGTTGAAGAAGTCGCCGAGCTTGGCGCCCCATTCGCCTTTATAAGAGACCTCAAACAGGTTTTCGTATAAAATACTGTCGGAGCTGAAACGGTTATACTCTGCATCGTACTGGCCAGGGTCCGTTTTCTGCAGATCATTGAGGAACTTCCCGGCACGCGCCTGATAGTCTGCTTCTTTTTCGCTGTCCTTCGGCCAGAGACCGTTTTTCTCACAATAGGTCTCAAACCACACCATTTCGGCGTCGTCTTCCATTTCCTGCATCAGCGGGACAAGGAACAGATCGCCGAGTTTCATACCGGTATCATTGACGGCATAGGTACTGTTTGGATCCCTGTCGAAAAACCGGTTCAGAAGGGAGTAAGCCAGGTCTGCGCGCTGTTTGCCGAGGGCAGAGCCCTTTCCGTTATAGTTATCGCGGAATTCCTCAATAACCCGGAAAAAGTGACGGATATATTCGTCGATCTCTGTTTTTTTCTGATCCAGAAGGTTCTGGTATGCGGCGAGGCTGTAACCGCCTTTCATATTCATGACGGCAAGATCTGTGACGGCTTCGCTGACTTTATCTGTTCTGCGGATGCTGATGACGGCAGCGATCTCCTTATCGAATGCGGAGGCTTTTCCCAGTCCTGCGTTCGCGCTGCCCTTCAGGACTTCCCAGCCGTTTTTGGTCAGCCACTGTTTCGCTTCATCTTCGGTCTTCCCGTAAGCAATAAACACGTCCGAAACGTACTAGCCGCTGCCGGAAGTATTTACGTTTTCTGCTGCATGGACCCGATAAGCCAGTCCGGTCAGAAGCAGACTGAAAACCATGATCAATGACAAAAATCTCTTCCTGTTCTTTGCGACTCCTTTTTGTGATTAGTAAGAACTATGAGAATATTTTAGCACAGATAACAGAAATTAAATGTACCATTCTGGTAAAAAAACTGCGGCGGAGTGTAAAAACTGCAGCGGTGAAAACCCTGCGGCGGTAAAAACACTGCAGACAGTAAGAACCTCTTACAGAAGAACTGTGGGGACTCTGAAGCAAAGATAGCGGCCGACGCAGACAAATCCGCACTCCAGCGCTGTCTCTTCATATTCTTTCTCACAGAAGAACGTCATAAATCTGCCGCCTCTTCGCCTGGTATCCGCGATCGCGGCATTAAGCAGTTCCCTGAAAAGCTCCGGATCGTATTTGTCATGATCTATATCGATACCGAAAATCTCATACCATCCGTCATCCGCATCCGAATAATAAACGGCGCCCTGAGGTTTTCCATCCGTTTCTTTGACGAAAATGATCCAATCGTCCAGTTTTTCTCCTATCCTGTCGGAATTCCAGTACATATCGCCTTCGATCTGCTCGTGAAGGATCCGAAACGAATCGTAGTTTTCTTTGTTTATCCGAATGATCTCACGGCTTACCGGCCCGGGAGCGCATCTGCCAAGAAAAGCCGTGTTGTTATAATCGTCTTCAATGCATTCGAAGCCTCGGCCGGAAAGATACGCCACCGCCTTTTGATTCTCTTCGGGAAAGCCCAGAAACGCATCGTACCCTTTGAAACGTTCACCGACGTATGACAGAAATTCTGAAAGGGCCTGTTCAGTTGCTTCTTTGATACAAAAGGCGTTTGTCTGGAGATAATGGTCATCGGGGATCCAGTAATAATGGATCAACCCCTGGACCGCACCCTCATGAACGAACAGAAGCATCTGCTCGTCTTCTCGGTCGAACGCCTTGAGCAGGCGTTCGGCAAACATCGCTTTTGTTTTGATCCCGTCCCGATAGGTCGGATACCCGGACTTTGACAGATCAAGCGCCAGTTCATAGGCAAGATCCATATATTTTTCAAAATCATTCTTTGAGCATTCAAGAAGCATTTTTTTCCTCCAAAAAAGGGCGGTCCGATTGCTTTTTCAGAACCGGTCTTAACGGGATATCGTATTCTTCAGTCTTTTATCTTTCCCCTCAGGCATAGTTAACATGCGAATTTGAGGTCACGATCATAATGATAATAAAAACGATCGTGGATCCGATCATGCTGACCAGCTGTATTGTTCTGATGATGCTGTTTCGGACGCCGAACAGAACCAGAACACTTGAAATAATACTGACAGCGGCTAGAACGATCTGCAGATAGATCAGGAAGGACTGACCGGCGATATTCAGCCTCGCAATCGGGCTGCGGTGCCATTCCTTAACGTCCCCGGACGGCATCATGGCTCGGTCCGTATAGATCTTCATGTTCAGAACGGCAAAATACGCAATATTGACGATGATGGACAGTATAGTCATCAGCATAGCCATAAACTCCTTCCGCGCTAAGTACTGGTTTATTTTTATCCTTATAAAGTCCCGGCTGCCGGGAGATCGAAAGAACGGAACCGGCCGGTAATCCTTTTTTGAGGTTTTGTCACCCATATCATGCATCTATAGTCAACGTCAGAAATAAGCTGACGCTGACCGGAATGCTCCGCAGGGATGCACACGGATAATATATCATATGTTTTGAAGATTGTGTGATATTTTTCAAAAAGAAGGCGGCTCATGATCTCGCGAAGCCGCCCGATCCGCCGTTTTTTCCCTCGGATGCCGGCTGTTCTGCGCTTGATCTGCCCGCCTTTATTAACGCTCACATGCCGGCTGATTTATGCGCCTAAACAGCTTGACTTTGCGGCGCGGCTCCCATACAATGAGATTGTTCAGCAATTCTCTGTGCGCGAAGGAGACGTTATGTCAGATGATGATCTTTACCGGTACTTTCTGGCCGGTGATCAGTCGGCGGGCGATCAGCTGATGCTGCGCTACGCCGATGTGCTTACGGTATATCTGGATGCATTTCTCCACAATGTACAGGATGCGGAAGACATGATGCTGGAGTGCTTCACGGTTATTCTGGTAAATAAACCTTCTATCGGAGAAGGCAATTTCCGGGCTTATCTGTTCAAGGTCGCCCGGAATAAAGCGGGACGCCTGTGGCGGCTGCGGTTTAAGCAGCAGGAATTCAGCCTGGATGAGACGCTTCCGATGGAGGGAAATTCTCCGGAAGATATTGTCTGGGAAGGGGAGCGCAGCGCGATCCTGCGGAAGTGTCTGACCCGGATCGCCCCTCAGTACCGCGAAGCGCTGTGGCTGGTCTATTTTATGGATATGAGTTATGAACAGGCCGCAAAGATCATGCGCTGCAAAAAGAAGCGGGTCGAAGATTTGCTGAGAAACGGGAAAAAGCGGCTGCGTCTGGAACTGGAAAAGGAGGGGATCACCCATGCGGACTTCTGAGGAACGTATCAGTGAACTGCACCGGCGGATGGTGCAGATGGAAGAGGAAAAAAGCCGCCGCCTGTATCGGGTGAAAGCGGCTTCCATAGGCGCTACCTGTGCGGTCCTGGCCCTGCTGCTGGCTTTCCTGATCTCACAGGTCCCGGTCCGGATCCCCGAAGGCGAGATCGGAGGCGCGGCGGCCAGCATCTTTGCCGAAAATGAGGCCCTTGGATATATAGTAACCGCTTTTCTCGCTTTCTGCCTGGGAGCATTGGCAACGATCCTCTGCTTCCGGCTGAAACGCGGGACAGAAGAGAAAAAAGGAAAGAGCGATGATTGAAAGCATCGACAATTCGCTGCAGATCGTTGTGCTGGTGATCTGCACGCTCATTGCCGCAAAGAAGGCTTTTGAACAGAACAGCCGCGCCTGGACGCTGCTGGCGTTTTTCTTTGGGAATTTTGCGCTGGACGATCTGTATCTGGTGATGTGTCTGCTTACCGTCGGCGGAGCGTCGACCCTCTCGGTCGTAAGCGAGCTGAGCTGGTATGCTTCGTATATTTTTCTGTATATGCTGATCCGTCAGCTTGCGCCGCCGGCGGTGAAGGTCCCCAAATCCTTTCTCCCCTGGCTGGGGCCGATCCTTTCTATGTCCATGGCTTTTTTCTTTATGCAGTGGGGAAACATCGCGAGCAATCTGATCTACGGCGCGCTGATGGGGCTGGTCATGTATGCGGCGCTTCACCGGCTGAGCCGTCCGGTACAATACGGTCACGTAAAAATGCTCTGCGTGCTTGTCCTGGTCCTGTGTTTCCTGGAGTACACAATGTGGACGATTTCCTGTTATTACGAGGGCGGGGAAGCCGGCAACCCTTATTACCTCTTTGACTTTCTGATTACCGTCAGCTTCCCGTTTTTCCTTCGGGGGACCCGAAAGGCGGTGGAGAAATGAGCTATATCGAAAACATCTATATCTGCCTGGCTGCGCCGCAGCTGCTGGCGATCTTCTGCCTCAGAAGAGAAGCAAGACGGCACCTGATCTTTCTGCTCTCCGGCATGACGGCCTGCCTGTTTTCGGCCTATATCAGTACTTTCCTGACCGGAGCGCTGGGGCTGGAGGTTGCCATGGCTTCCCATGAGATCGCTCCCCTGGTGGAAGAGGCCGTCAAACTGCTCCCGGTCCTTTTTTACCTGATGATCTTTGAACCGGATAAGAAAAACGCCGTCAGCGCGGCCATGCTGGTCGCGATCGGCTTTGCCACGTTTGAAAACGTCTGCTTCCTGATTTCCTACGGCTCTGCAGATCTGCTTCGTCTTCTGATCCGCGGCTTCGGGACCGGCGCCATGCATGCCGGCTGCGGCATGGTCGTGGCGCTCGGACTGTTTTTCCTCTGGGATCAGGCCTGGCTGCGGGCCGTCGGAGTATTTGCCCTGCTCTGCGTGGTCATACGCTTCCACGCAGCCTTTAACCTTTTTGTCAATCAGACGGGAGCTGCTTTCTGGATCGGCAGCGCGATACCCCTGACGCTGATGCTTCTGTATCTTGTCTTTTTTCACCGCAAAGTGGATCTGTCCCCGTAAAGTGGAACTGTCTCCGTAAACTTCAAAACAAGGCCGGCGTAAGCCGGCTTTTTTGTTTTACGATAACGATAAAACCGGCCGGGCGACGCAAGCCGGCTTTTTTGTTTTGCGATAACGATAAAAACCGGCCGGGCGGGGCGGCGAAAGAAAGCGTCGAAAAAAAACGTAAAAAAATCAAAAAGTTGGAATTTTAGCTTCGGGTTTTTACCAGGTTTCCGACACTTATAGAGTAAAGACGTTGTTTCGGAGGAGGTTTATCTGAAAATGACGACAGAAGAAAGGGTCAAATCCCTGCATGCGCGGATGGATGCCCTGAAGCGCAGGAGGGAAAAGCGGAAGACAGGATTGACAGGGGCAGCCTGCGCGGTCCTTACGCTGTGCCTGGTCTGGCTGATCTTCGACGGCGGAGCGGCACATGCGGGCGGTCCGGCCGGTCTGTACAGCGGCGCGACCATGCTGCTTGAAAATGCAGGAGGTTATGTGCTGGCGGCGGTCGCAGCCTTTACGGCGGGCGTCGTGATCACGGTTCTGCTCATAAAGAAAACCAGAAAGAAAGAACAGCTGATGGAAAGCGATCCGGACCTCAGACAAAGTGAGGAGAGAGAACAGTTGGCGGAAAGTAATCCGGATCTCAGACAAAGTGAGGAGAGAGAACGTCAGACGGAAAGCAATCCGAATCTCAGACAAAGTGAGGAGAAAGAGCATGAAAACAAGGAAAATTAAACGCTGGCTAAGCGTAATTCTCGCCATCGCCTTTATTCTGGGGATGATACCCGCAGTCCATGCCCAGGGATCAGGCGGCGATGAACTCGATGATCCCAGGGATATTTTTGATCTGGATAAGCAGGAGCCGGAACAGCTGGACCGGTATCCGGATGATGTATACGGAAAGAACCAGAATCAGCCGTTCCTGCTTTCGGAACAGAATGAGCTGGCGCTGATCATCGGAACAGAAGCCCGGAAACAGACTACGGTGTTTGATAATTTCAACCTGGATATGACTTCCCGGGATTCTGGCGGAAATTGCTGGATGAACGGGATCCATCCCGGCAATGCGGAAAATACGGCTTCAATGACTTCCGGCTACCCTTACGGCTCGGTGTACGATCTCCAGAGTATCGCATTGGATGCGGACGGGACCGGACGAAAACAGTATATCGCTTCCGTCGGGATCGAAAAAACAAGTAAATCCTTCGTACTGATCGTACAAAACCCCTTGGTGAAGGACAGCAGTACCTATACGATCTGTTCAGCCAGCGAGGCCTGGAGCTTCAGCGAATATATCGTTGACAACTGCATGGCGATCACGGCAGGGGATTACGACGGAGACGGGAAAGATTCCATTATTTTATATGCTGCCGGCAACGGTGATAACGCAAAGCTGTATGAATTTGTGGCAGGAACCGATAAGGAATGGTACGGCAGCGAGATCCTGAATCTGTCTTCTGTTGTGAAGGATACCCGCTATACGAGAAATCCTGCTGTAAAGTATAAACCGACGGTAAGTCTGGCAACCGGTGATTTTAACGGCGACGGCCGGGATCAGCTGGCCTTCTCGGCAGGCTTTTACAACACTTCCGATGACGTCAGGGACGGCTACATGAACTTTGAGTGCGACAACCTGGAGCAATTTGCCACCTGCGTCAGTATCGGAGACAGAACGCCTCTGGGCGGGTGGGACTTTTTCGACCCGATCTGGATGTATGACATCGGATCTGACTATGTCTTAAGCGGAAACAGAAGGACCTACCCGCTGACTATGATGCACGGCGGGGTGATTACGGCGGGAGACGTGAACAACGACGGTATCGATGAGATCGTCGCAGCCGGTTATGTTTCGCTGACCAAAGATATGTCTTCAGGCAATTATGCCCGGGCGGTTTATCGCGGAACAGCAGCCGACGGAACCCTGGATTGTGTCAGCCATGTCTGTGACTTTTCCCCCTCAAAACTGGTGAGTTCCGTCATCAGAAGAAGCGGGAACGGATATATGAAATCCCCGCTGATCGCTTTTGATATGAGCACCACTTTGAGAAGTACATTTAAAGAATACTGCAATGATAAGGACTTCGTCTTTACCAAACTGGCCATGGCCAGCGGAAAAACGAACGGTGACAATGCACCGGAAGAAGTTTTTATTTCCGGGATCCTTTACAATTTCAATGACCTGATGCCTGAGGTTTCTTATAAGGCAAGCTTTAATGATGATGAGTTTACGTACCTCTCCGAAGTGCTCCTTTCAGCGGTGGCAAAGAGTTCGGTCAATTGGGTCCGGGCTGCTGCCGTCGGAAATTTTAACGGCAATGAGGCGGGCCGCGAACAGTTTGTGTTTACTTTATGGCAGAAGAAAGAGGGAGATAATTGCTACACTTCTTCCATAGGCGTTATCGCGGGCGTGGAATATCAGGATAAGCTTGGCCCTGACGGAAATGTGCACAGTTTCGGACCGCCGAAGTATCATGCCTGCAGTTTCGATGCGGAAAAGTACAAGGGAGTATTATGCAGGAATATTTTTAACACTTCCTCCCCGGCAGGATACCGGCTGCTGATCCACCAGAATGAACGGTCAGACCATCCGCTGAATGCAGTCCCTGTTGCCGTCGATACAGATGATGACGGCGTCATCGGGCGCTTCAGCAAGAGCGGCTATGTGTACACCGACCCGGAAGTGATCGCCGTACTGCAGGCAGCGCCATATTTCTCCGAACTGTATAAAGCAGGCGGTTACACCGGCTACGGTGAAACGAGATACGGCGTGTCCGTCGGATACGGTACCGGCACGTCTCACGGCGACAATGTTTCCTTTGAAGTCGGATACGCGGAGGAGATGTCGGCCGGACCTCTGAAAGCGGGGCTGGAAGCCGGCTATACGCTGGACTGGTCCCATACCTATGAATCATCCTATACCGTGACGACCAGTTCGACCTTTACGGCGGAGGAAATGGACGTCGTTCTTCTGACAAGGATCCCGGTGCTGATCTATACTTATGATATTCTGAACCCGGCTTCCAACGCCTGGATACCGAACGGCATAAATGTGCGGGTTCCCATGACGCCGCGCTATTATACTTTGAGTATTGAAGATTATAACGAATTCGTTGATGAATACAACAAGCAGCTGGGAAAATACGTCAATACCTGCGGCCTGAACAAGATTCAGGAAGGCGTCGATATGCCGATGGATCATGAAGGCAACCCGAGCAATTACTGGAGCAGCTGGGCCAGTGCCGGAACGACCGGGAAGCGGCTGTCGCCGACTCACTATTCCTTCAGTCATTCCGGCGGCTCGATGGACTGCGGCGTCTCTGCGGAATTTCAGGAAACGGAAACCGACGTGACGAGTCACGGCTTCCACTTTGGTCTGACGATCCAGCTGGGCGGCAATTATCTGGCCGGCGAAGCGTGGGCAGGCGGCTATGCCAACCTTAACTATAGTCATTCCACCGGCCATTCCACAACAAAAACTACGACAACAGCATGCGGCGGGACCGTGCAGAATGTAAATGCGAGGAATGTCGCGGGATTGTTGAAAGAAGAAGTGGAAAACGGCTATTCTTTCTGCTGGGAATTCGGCAAGTGGACAAGGGAGCTGACAAAAACCGGCGTTACGGTTCCGTTCTACGGCTACAGAGTATTTGATGTGAGACACCGCGCGCTGCCGCCTCAGATCGCGGACTGGACCCAGTCCGTAGAACCCGGATACAGTGCGTTCAGTTTTCCGAATCTGACATCCGGCCTGAATGCGGATCTGACTGTCAGCAAGGTTTCCGGCGACAGCAGGATCACTTATGACCGCAGCACAAAAGCGATCAGGGTGGCGGCCGGTCTCACGGCCGGAACATATACCGCGGTCTTTAATGTGTCCAATGGCCTGACGGATCAGGATACGACTTTCCGCTTTATCCTGAAGGTGGGGAACAGCAGCGGCAGATGGCTGAAGAACGCCAACGGCTGGTGGTACCAGCGTCCGGACGGCACCTATCCGAAGAACCAGTGGGAGAAGATCGGCGGCAAGTGGTATCACTTCAATGACAGGGGATACATGCAGACCGGCTGGCTGAAGCTCTCGGGCAAGTGGTATTATCTGGGCACGAGCGGCGTGATGGTGACCGGCTGGAAGCAGATCTCGGGCAAATGGTACTGGTTCAGCGACGGCGGCGTGATGGCAACCGGCTGGAAGCAGCTTTCCGGCAAATGGTATTACTTCGAGAGCAGCGGCGCGATGGCAACCGGCTGGAAGACGATCTCGGGCAAGACCTATTACTTCAAGGCGAGCGGTGCGATGGCAGCCAGGGAATGGTGCGGAGGCTATTACCTGAATGCCGACGGCACCTGGACCTATCAGTACAAAGCGAGCTGGAAACAGAATGCCAAAGGTTGGTGGTTCGGCGATACGAGCGGGTGGTATGCAAAGAGCTGCACCATCACGATCGACGGCAAAGCCTATACCTTTGACGCAAAAGGATACTGGGTGAAGTAAGCCCCCGTCTTAGAAAACAGGAGCATGAATACGGGCTGTAAAAAAAGCTCTGAAAATATGAGCATGAATACGGGGCTGTAAAAAGTCACCTCGAAACAAAAGAGGCCATCCGGTATAAACCGGGTGACCTCTTTTTTGTCGGAATCAGCTGAACTTTGCCGGGATCAGTTAAATAATGCAATTCTTCTCATTCCGCGGCTTTCTTTTCTTTTACAAGCTCCTGATAAGCCGGCAGGCTGTAACCGCCTTTCATGTTCATTACAGCCAGGTCGGTCAATGCTTCGTCCGCTTTTATGGTGCGGCGGATGCCGATGACGGCGGCGATCTCATCGTCAAAGGATGAAGTTTTTGCAGTCTCCGGGGCAGCAGCTGTTGTGGTTTCCGCGGCATTCGCACGGGCTGCGGAACCGGTAAGGAAAAGGCAGGCAGCCATCAATACAGCCAGGAATTTCCGTACGCTTTTCATCATGTTGCTCCTGTGATTCGTTTTTTTTGGTATTATGAAAAAAGCAGATCGGAGCATTCATAAATGTTATAAAAATTTTTACTCTTTCGTTAATCCATTGTCTATAACGAATTTCATACGGTTAAATTATATCATAAGAACGCCGCCTTGGATTAACCAAGACGGTAAAATCATTGCGGTCTCTGATGGAATTCCTGCGGACGTCTGAGCAGACAGCCCGATCTTTTTGAAGAAGTCAACGTTCCGGTCTCCCGCGTAAACCCCTCTTTTGCAGCACAGCCTGCTTTTCTTCGACTTCGTGCTTAAGGGCTTTCATCTCGTCGCTTGCGGTATCCTCCCGATACAGCAGGTCGATCAGCGCCGCCTGCTTTTCGATGATCGTGTTTTTGACCCTGGCCGTCGGCTCAAGGTTTACTGCGAGCTCTTCCTTCATCACAGCAGCGCGCCGCTCGGCCTCCAGGCGAAGCCGTTCGGTCTCCGCTTTGATCGCCTCCATTCTGGCGGCAATGCGTTCTGTTCTATAGATGACCTCCGGATAAGCCTCCGCAAAGCGGCGGTAGAAATAGGACCGGTCGTGCAGCAGGAGACGGACCTCTTTGCTGATCGCCTCTGTATCGTCAGCTTTACTGCTTTCAACACCGGTTTTTACCAGCTTCAGTACAAAGTGGGACATGACATAGTCCGCCGCAAAGATACATGACAGACCAAGGGTCAGGATCTCCTGCAGGCGAAAGTTCATGTACCCGAGAAGCCGGAAGAGCAGCGGATTGAAAAGCTTCACGATCAGTACGCCGCCCAGGCCGAAGAGGATCAGGTTTCCGATCCATACACGGCCATGAAGGTTCATTGGCTTTTGGCTGTAATCCCACCAGCGGGCATGAAATCGCTTTTCAAGAAAAAAGCTCGTCATATACTCGACGGCGCCGCAAAGAATGAAAGAAATAACAAAGGTTGTCCCGACTGAGGATTCCATTGGGGCTAAGCCGTTGACGGCGGTGGTGATCAATACCGCGCCTGAGCCGTATATCGGCAGCCAGGGCCCGGTCAAAAACCCGCGGTTAATGAACCGGTGAAACTGGAAATACTTCAATGTGACTTCGATACACCAGCCGAGAAAAGCGTAAGCGAAGAACATCAGTATGAGAGTGATCAGTTTATCTGTCATCATTATCCGGCCTCCTGGGCAGTCAGGCTGCAGTTTTGTATATTACCGCGCAATATCGTTCCTCCCGACTTTATCAGCGCAATCCCTGCAGCTTCTTTTTCGCTGCCGCAGATCCTGAGCCGAGGGCTTCGATTCCCGACGCGTGAACAGTATAGCACAGGTTTTGAATTCTGTGCAGTAATTTTCCAAAAGAGAGGCGGCTCATGAAGGGGCGGTTCATGAAGGGACGGCTTATGAAGGGGCGTTTTTTCAGCGAAACTATCATGACACTGACTCGGCCTTGTGGGGAACGAAAAAAACGATTCCATACCTCGGGGCCGGGCACAGGTTTTCGGAATACAAAAAGGCTCATGGGAGATCTCCCATGAGCCTGGTGAAAAAAGCCTGTAAACCATTAGCGTTCATTGCCGGAAAAAGAGAATCTGGTTCAGGCCTGGTTTGATATTATCGAAATTGTTCAGAGCATTATTTTCGAAATTGCAGGGCATTGTTTTCGAAATCAAACATTGATTTATTCGCTGTTATCGTGTAAACTATTTATAATATGATTCCAACGCCAAAAGTCGGACTCCACGGAATGTTTACATTCCAGTGGAGGAAAGACTTCTTGGCGTGCCCCTCATGAAGCACGAAGTGGAGTTTTTACTCCACGAGAGTGCGGAATGAGGGAGGATGGTGG
>JAFRVX010000085.1 GCA_017438305.1 Lachnospiraceae bacterium
CGGCCTTCCCTGTGCGCGAGCCGGGGAGAGCAGGAATCTTTGGATTTGCTGAACCGTCTGACCGACGGCGACAAGCTGACGCCGCAGGAAATACAGCGTTTGAGCGCGTCGCGGGAACAGTTCGCGGACTGTTGGCGGGCCTTGGAGCGCGTATTCCGCCGCAAGCGCCGCGACAATGAAAAATAGAAAAAGCATCAGCATCCCCGGCTTCCGCAAAGGAAAAGCCCCCCGGCAGATGGTCGAGAAGATGTACGGCGCCGCCATTTTCTATGAAGACGCCGCCAATGAACTGATCCCCACGGCTTATGACGAATTCATGAATTCCGAGGAAGGAAAAGAACTGGACGTGGTTTCCCAGCCGGAGATCGACGTGGTCCAGGTGGAAAAAGGCAAGGCCTTTATCTTTACCGCTGACGTGGCTTTAAGACCCGAGGTCGAACTCGGCGAATACAAGGGCTTCGATATCGAAAAGAAGACCGCTGAAGTGACGGACGAGGATCTGGACGCGGAGCTTGACAAAGTCCGCAATCAGAACTCAAGGACCATCACCGTGGAAGACAGACCCCTTGAAATGGGCGATACGGCCATTATCGATTACGAAGGCTTCCGGGACGGCGAGGCGTTCGAAGGCGGAAAGGGCGAGAACCAGGAACTGGTCCTGGGTTCCCATACTTTTGTAGATACCTTTGAAGACCAGCTGGTGGGAAAGAGCATCGGCGAAGAATGCGAAGTCAACGTTACCTTCCCGGAAGAATACCAGGCTCCGGAACTTGCCGGCAAAGCCGCCGTATTCAAGGTTAAGGTCAACGGCATCAGAGTGAAGGAACTGCCGGAACTGAATGACGAATTCGCTGAAGAAGTTTCCGATTTTGACACCCTGGAAGAATACAAGGAAGATCTGAAAAAGAAACTGGCTGAACAGAAGCAGCGCGATCTGGATACTGAATACCAGAACGAAGTGCTGGCGAAGGCTGTGGAAAACGCAAAGATGGAGATCCCCGACGCCATGGTGACCTACCAGGCCCAGCAGATGGTGAACCAGTATGCCCAGCAGATGCAGATGCAGGGACTTTCCATGGATACGTTCATGCAGATCACCGGCCAGACTCTGGATGATCTCACCAATCAGATGAAGGACCAGGCTCTTGCCAGGATCAAAAATTCCCTGGTGTTGGAAGCCATTGCCGCAAAAGAAGGCGTAGAGATCACGGAAGAGGATATCGAAGCCGAATACAAGCGCATGGCTGAAAGCTACGGCATGACGGAAGATGATGTCAAAGGCTTCATGACCGATGCCGACAAAGAATCCATGAAGAAAGACCTGGAGATCCAGAAGGCCCTTGAACTGATCACCGCTTAAGGAGGTTTAACGTGGCATTAGTTCCCACAGTAATAGAAGAGACAAACCGCGGCGAAAGAGCTTTTGATATTTATTCCCGCCTGCTGAAGGAAAGGATCGTTTTCCTGGCGGACGAAGTCAATGACGTGACGGCCGGGCTTGTGGTAGCGCAGCTTTTGTTTCTGGAATCGGAAGATCCCAATAAGGACATTTCCCTTTATATCAACTCTCCCGGCGGATCTATTTCCGCAGGCATGGCCATTTACGATACCATGCAGTACATCAAGTGCGACGTTTCCACCATCTGCGTCGGCATGGCGGCGTCCATGGGCGCTTTCCTGCTGGCCGGCGGCACGAAGGGCAAACGTTACTCCCTTCCGAATTCCGAGATCCTGATCCATCAGCCCCTCGGCGGCGCCCAGGGCCAGGCGACGGAGATCGAGATCGCTGCCAGGCACATCCTGAAGATCCGGGAGAAGATGAACAACATGCTGGCCGGTTTTACCGGACAGGATCTGGAAACCATTAAGCAGGATACCGACCGGGATAACTGGATGGATGCGGAAGAAGCGCTGAAATACGGTCTGATCGATGAGATCATCAAGGCTCACTGATGGCTCACTGATCGTGCTTAAGGAGAATTGATTTGGCAAACAATCAGGAAGAACAATACCGCTGTTCCTTCTGCGGAAAGACAAACGGGCAGGTCAGGAAAATGATCGCCGGGCGGACACGGGGCACCTACATCTGTGATGAGTGCGTGGCCCTGTGCCAGGAGATCATCGACGAAGAGATGCTCTATGAGCATGAACGGCCGGAGATCACCCTGCTGAAGCCTATGGAGCTGAAGGCCCGGCTGGATGAATACGTCATCGGCCAGGATGAGGCCAAAAAAGCCCTTTCTGTCGCGGTATACAATCATTACAAAAGAATTCTTCAGAAAGACAGGACGCCGGACGGCGTGGAGATCCAGAAGAGCAACGTGCTGATGATCGGCCCCACCGGTTCCGGAAAGACTTATCTTGCGCAGACACTGGCGAAGATGCTGAACGTCCCCTTTGCCATAGCCGACGCCACCTCCCTTACGGAGGCGGGCTACGTGGGTGAAGACGTGGAGACGATCCTGTTAAAGCTGATCCAGGCCGCGGATTTCGACCTGGAACGGGCGGAGATGGGCATTATCTACATCGACGAGATCGACAAGATCTCCAAGAAGGGCGAGAATGTTTCCATTACCCGGGACGTTTCCGGCGAAGGCGTGCAGCAGGCCCTTCTGAAGATCATCGAAGGCACCCAGGCCAGCGTGCCGCCCCAGGGCGGAAGAAAGCATCCCCAGCAGGAGTGCATCCCGCTGAACACGACCAACATCCTGTTCATTATGGGCGGCGCCTTTGACGGTCTGGAGAGGATCATCCAGTCCCGTATGGATTCCGGTTCCATCGGCTTCAACGCGCCTATCGTGGACAAGAACAACCAGGATATCAACGAACTGCTGCATCAGGTGATGCCCGAAGATCTGGTGAAATTCGGCATTATTCCCGAGATGGTGGGCCGTGTCCCGGTTACCGTGGCGCTGGACCTGCTGGATGAAGCCTCGCTGATCCGGATCCTCACGGAGCCGAAGAATGCCCTGGTAAAACAGTACCAGGCCCTGTTTGATATGGATGAGATCCGACTCACCTTCCGGGACGATGCCCTGGTCGAGATCGCGAGACAGGCCAAGGAACGGAAGACCGGCGCCAGAGGCCTGCGGGCGATCCTGGAAAACGTCATGCAGGATATCATGTTTACCCTGCCGTCGGATGAGACCGCGGGATCCGTAGAGATCACCAGAGAGTTTGTCCTCGGCGAGGGAGAACCTGTCATCAAACCCCGGAGACTGAAGCTCCGGGAAGAGAGTGCATAAAATGAATCAAGAGGCGCTGCCTTATGCTGCAGCGCCTCTTTTGCTGTAAGTAAAATCTTCTGAAAAAAGAGAAACTTAAGAAAAACAGAAAGGGGGCGGCATCATGATCATCCGGTCTGTGAACCTGGAGACGGTCTGCGGCATTACCTCCCGCCTGCCGGAAAACACCCTGCCGGAATTTGCCTTTTACGGAAAGTCCAATGTGGGCAAGTCTTCGCTGATCAACGCCCTGATCAACCGGAAGGCCTACGCCAGGACCTCGCAGGAGCCGGGAAAGACCCAGACCATAAATTTTTACAACGTCAACGAAGCCTTTTACCTGGTGGATCTTCCGGGATACGGCTATGCCCGGGTCTCGAAAGAACTTCAGGCCAAATGGCTTAAAATGATCGAAAAATATCTGAAGACCTCCGAAATGCTCCGGGGCGTTTTCCTGCTGATAGATATGCGCCATGAACCCTCAGCGAACGATGCCGCGATGGCGGAGCTCATCCGGGCCTGCGGCTTCGAGCCGGTGTTCATCCTGACCAAGGCCGACAAGCTTTCCCGGAATGAACAGGCAAAAAACCTGGCCGTAATCAAAAAGAAGCTTGGGCTGAAGGAAGACAGTCTGGTGATCCCCTTTTCCGCCGTCACCAAGGACGGCCGGGACAGGATCCGGGAACTGATCGAAAGATACCTGGACTGATCCGGGAATGTGCGGTCCGGCGTTACACGTCACACTCAGGTCAGATACGACTGCCATCGGTGACCTATAGTACTTTCCGGGAGGCGCTTCCGCTTGGGTCCGGTGCCCTAACGGTACTAAACTCGCCTGCGCACTACATGCTTGCCTCGTTAAGTACCGAGACCGGACACACTCCCGGCTAAGTACCATAGGCTTACCTCAGCAGGCCATAGTATTTGTTAGGGTGTGACTTGAAACTGGGCGGCCGGAAAATCCATGATCTGAGGCACGGAATCGTGGACAGCGGCAATGAAGTATGTTACAATAAATAGAAACCCAAAACGAGGTGTTCCTATGGATCTTTCCTTTTTCAGACAGAAGAAGATACTGATAACCGGTCATACGGGCTTCAAGGGCAGCTGGCTCGTGAAGCTCCTTGACCACCTTGGGGCGGAAGTGTACGGCTACGCCCTGGCACCCGGGACCTCCCCCAGCCTGTTTGAAGAGCTGGGGCTTGAGAAGGCGATGGGAGACCGGTCCCATATCGGAGACATCCGGGACCTGGAACGGCTGAAGGCGGTCTTTTCTGCGGTACAGCCGGAGCTCGTCATCCATCTGGCGGCCCAGCCCATCGTCCGGGAATCCTATGAGCATCCCGTCTATACCTATGAGACCAACGTCATGGGGACGGTCCATTTGATGGAGTGCGTCAGATGTACGCCTTCCGTGAGATCCGTGCTGAACGTCACCACCGACAAGGTCTACGAAAACCGGGAGACCGGTCAGGCCTATAAGGAAGATGACCGGCTGGACGGCTATGATCCTTATTCCAACTCCAAATCCTGTTCGGAACTCGTCACCCACAGCTACCGCCAGTCCTTCTTAAATGACCTGGGGATCCCGGTGTCGACGGCCAGGGCGGGAAACGTGATCGGCGGCGGAGATTACGCCCGGGACCGGATCATTCCCGACTGCGTCCGGGCGGCTTTGAAGGGTGAAGCCATTGTCCTTCGGAATCCTTATTCCATCAGGCCCTATCAGCATGTACTGGAGCCTCTGTACGTCTATCTATCGATTCTGGAAGGACAGTATCTGCATCCGGAGCTTTCCGGAAGCTACAACGTCGGACCCGATGCCAAGGACTGCATCAGCACCGGCGAGATCGCGGATCTTTTTGTGAAGGCCTGGGGCCGGGGGCTCAGCTGGGTCTCCACGGCGGTGAAGGGACCCCACGAAGCCGGTTTCCTGCAGCTGGACAATACGAAGGTGAAGGAAACCTTTTCCTGGAAGCCGGTCTGGAATGTGGAGAAGGCCGTGAACAGCATCGTGGAATATGCCCTCAGCGAAGACAAAGAGGACTGTGTGCGGCGTCAGATCGAGGCTTTTCTCAAGGAGGCAGCCCATGTTTGAAAATATGTCTGAAAAAGAGGCCAGGGAGCAGATCCTGGAAATGGTGGAAGCCTATACAGACCGCTTCCACGCGGAAAAGCCCTACCGGGACGGAGACCGCATCGCCTATGCCTCCCGGGTCTTTGACCGGGAAGAGATGCGGAACCTGGTGGATTCGTCGCTGGATTTCTGGCTCACCGCCGGCCGCTATACCAATGAATTTGAACAGAAGCTCGGGGAATACCTGGGCGTCCGGTACGTTTCCTTTGTGAATTCCGGATCGTCGGCCAACCTGAACGCCTTTATGGCGCTGACGTCGCCCCTGCTTAAGGAGCGGCAGATCAGGAAGGGCGACGAGGTCATAACCGTGGCCTGCAGCTTCCCTACCACCGTGGCCCCCATTATCCAGTACGGGGCGGTGCCGGTGTTCCTGGACGTGACCCTGCCCACCTATAATATCGATACAGCTTATCTGGAGGAGGCCAGGAGCGAAAAGACCAAAGCGGTCTTCGTGGCCCATACCCTGGGAAATCCTTTTAATCTGGAGGCGGTCAAAGCCTTCTGCGATAAATACGGCCTGTGGCTCATTGAGGACAACTGCGATGCCCTGGGAAGCCGCTATACCTTAAACGGCGAGACCCGCTTTACCGGCACCTTCGGCGATATCGGCACCGCCAGCTTCTATCCGGCCCATCATATGACCACCGGCGAGGGCGGAGCGGTGTTTACAAATAACGCGCTCCTTCATAAGCTCATCCGGTCCTTCCGGGACTGGGGCCGGGACTGTGTGTGCCCCGGCGGCATGGACAACGTCTGCGGCCACCGCTACGACGGCCAGTTCGGCGAACTTCCCCGGGGATATGACCATAAATACGTCTATTCCCACTTCGGCTACAACCTGAAGGCTACGGACATGCAGGCCGCCATCGGATGCGCCCAGCTGAAAAAATTGCCGTATTTTACCGAAAGACGGCAGGAAAATTACCGGTATCTTTACGATCATCTTAAAAGTCTGGAGGATAAGCTGATCCTTCCGGAGAAGGAACCGAACGCGGATCCCTCCTGGTTCGGCTTCCTGCTGACCTGCCGGAACGGCCTTTCCCGAAAAGACGTGGTGAGTTATCTGGAAGACCGCGGCGTCCAGACCAGGATGCTGTTTTCCGGCAACCTGTTAAGACACCCCTGCTTCGACGAGATCCGGGGCACCGATGCCTACCGGACCGTCGGGGAACTGAAAAATACGGAGATCATCCTGGAAAACACCTTCTGGATCGGCACTTATCCGGGAATGACGGAAGAGAAGTGCGCAAGGATGGTGAAGCTGATCCATGAAGCCGTAAAAGCTTCAGAGGAAACAGAACGATGAGAGATATCCGTTCGGCCGTCATCACCGGCGCTTCTTCCATGATCGGCATCCATCTCGTCCATACCCTTCTCAAAAAGGGGCTTACGGTGACCGCGGTCATCCGGCCCCGGTCGGAAAGACGAAGGTTCCTGCCGGCGGAAGGCCCGCAGCCTGAAGGCGGACGGTTTTTCCTGAAGGAACTGGACGCGGGAGAGATCTGCCGGCTGGAATCGGTGCCCTGCGACGCCTTTTTCCATCTGGTATGGGGCGGCAGCCGCGGCGCTCTCCGGAACGACGAGGAGGGCCAGCGGGCCAACGTCCGCTATACCCTGGAGGCCGTGCGGAAGGCAAAGGCCCTGGGGGCAAAGGTGTTTCTCGGCGCAGGCTCCCAGGCGGAATACGGGTTTTTCGAAGGAAAGCTTAAGGCAGACACTCCGCTGGCACCGAATACGGCTTACGGAAAAGCCAAAATGGAAGCGGAGGAAAAAAGCCGGGCGCTGGCGGACAGCCTGGGACTGGACCATGTGTGGCCCAGGATCCTGAGCGTCTACGGCCCTTATGACCAGAGCGTCAATATGATGGCCCAGACCATAGAAGCCTTCCTTTACGACAGGCCCATAAGCTTTACGAAGGGCGAGCAGATCTGGGATTATCTCTATGCCGGAGACTGCGCGGAAGCCCTGTACGTACTTTCCGTCAGGGGCGTAGACGGCAGGGCCTATCCGTTGGGAAAGGGCGAAGCCATTCCGCTGAAGGAATATATTTTAACAGTCAGGGACCTTGCCGCCCCGGAGCGCAGGATCGTTTTCGGGGAGCGGCCCTATAACGACCATCAGGTCATGTATTTAAGCGCCGATATCTCGGACCTTGTCCGGGATACGGGCTGGAAGCCGGAAACGGATTTTGAGACCGGCATCAGAAAAACCATTGAATGGATCAGGACGCAGAAAAATGAGTAAGATCAGTGTGGTGATCCCCTGTTATAATGAGGAAGAAAATATCGAAGCCATGGCAAAGGCCGTGGCGGAGGAGTTTACGGAACATCTTCCTTCCTATGATTACGAGATCATCTTTATCGATAATGATTCAAAGGACCATACCCGGGATCTGATCCGGCTGGAGGTCCGGAAAAACCCGAAGGTGAAGGCGATCTTCAACGCCAAGAACTTCGGACAGTTCAATTCGCCCTATTACGGCCTTCTCCAGATGACGGGAGACGCTGCCGTACTGCTGGCCTGTGATTTCCAGGATCCCGTGGAAATGATCCGGGAGTTTGTCAAAGGCTGGGAAGAGGGCTATAAGATCGTCATCGGCGTCAAGACGAAAAGCGAGGAAAACAAGCTGGTATATGCCCTGCGGTCGCTGTACTATAAAATGATCCGCCGCTTTTCGGACGTGGAGCAGATCGAGCAGTATACCGGTTTCGGCTTATACGATAAGGCGTTTATCGAGGTGCTGAAGAGCCTTGACGATCCCACGCCTTTTTTGAGAGGGGTCGTGGCGGAACTCGGTTTCCGGCGGAAGGAGATCCCCTATACGCAGCCCCTCAGGCGGGCCGGAAAAACGAAGAACAACTGGTATACGCTGTACGACGGCGCCATGCTTTCCTTTACTTCCTATACCAAGATCGGCCTCCGGATGGCGGTCTTCATCGGCTTTCTGGGCGCCTTTATCAGCTTTGTCATCGCGATGTACTCCCTGATCATGAAGCTCGCGAACTGGTACGGCTACGAAGCCGGCATCGCCCCCCTGATCATCCTGGTGGGCATGCTGGGGTCGCTGCAGCTTCTGTTTATCGGGCTTATCGGAGAATATATCCTTTCCATCAACCACCGGGTCATGGGAAGGCCGCTGGTGGTGGAAGAGGAGCGCGTCGGTGACTGGGATGAAGAAAAAGAAGATTAAAGACTTCGTGTCGGACCTGTTCTTTTCGGCTTCCGGACTGGTCTTCATGAACGCCGTCATCAGTTTCCTGATCTACCCCATGATCCGGAAGCTGGAAGGAAGCGCTTTCCAGGGCCGGGTGCTGTTTTTCGTCTCTCTGGCCAATCTGGCGGCAGGCGCCTTCGGCAGCGGAGCCAATTACGGCAGAATGAAGATCTATGCCGAAGAAAGAAGGTCGGAAAACGGAGATTCCAACTGGTTCCTGTTGTTTACGGCAGCGGTTTCCCTTGCGCTGACGCTGATCGCGGTCCTGGTGAAAAAGGACACGGCGGATACGGTTTTTCCCGTACTGGCGCTGCTGGTCTTTATGACTGCTCTTCGGATGTACGCTGACGTGGAATTCCGGCTGTCTCTGAAATACAAACGGTTTTCCCTGTATTACGCCATCATCGGCGCCGGCTATCTCGCAGGCTACGGGATCTGGCGGCTGACGGGCTTCTGGCCTTTGATCTTCCTTCTGGGAGAAGCTGCCGGGCTCTTATATGTGGCACTCACCGGCTCCATTTTCCGGCGGCCCTGGTTCAGAAGATCCGATCTTTTCCGGAAGAACTTTTCGGCGGATCTGAAGGTTTCAGCATCCTTTTTCATGTCGGACCTGGTGGGGGCTTCGGATCGGTTCCTGTTTCCGGTGCTTCTGTCAAACGGCGATGAGCTGACGTCCTTATATTATTACGCCAGCATCATGGGAAAACTCATGTCCCTGCTTTCCACCCCCTTAAACGGGGTGCTGAACGGCTATATCTCAAAGGAAGAGGGGAGGATCTCCCGGAAGACCTACGGAAAAGTCCTTCTCGGGATGCTGGGTCTTTTCGCGGCGGTGACGCTTTTGGCCGTCGGAGTGTCCTACGGCTTTGTCAGGGTTTTTTATCCCCTGGATTTTGAAAAGGCCAGGCCGCTTTTCCTGCTGGCCAACGCCGGCCAGGTGATCTTTTTCGTCTGCAACACCCTGATGGTGGTGGTGCTGAGATATACGAAGGAGCGGAACCAGCTGATCGTCAACGGTCTTTATATCCTCCTCTTTTTTGTCCTGACCGTACCCATGATCTTACGGTATGGGCTCTGGGGCATGGCCTGGGGGATCTTTATTGTGAACGCTGTCCGTTTCCTGCTTTACGCAGGCATCGGACTCATATCTCTCAAAGGAGAAGAAGCATCATGAAAAAAGATGCAAAAACCAAAAAAAAACCTTCCGGGGAAAAATGGCTTCCCAAGGTCCGTGAAGTTTTCCTGAACAGTCCCGTCCGCTGGTATGACTGGCTGATCCTGGCGCTTTTTGCCCTGTTCTGCTTCCTGGTCTACGCCATGAGCGATCTGTATCATACCGCAGCCTGCTCCTACGGCTACCTGGACGGCCATATCCTGGATTTTTACGATTATCTGGCAGCGAACGGCGTATCTTCCGACGGGAGCCTGGGGATCCATGCTTCCTACATGCCAACGGCCTACGTGCTGTTTGCCCTCTGGAACATCCCGATGAAGCTGTTTGGCATCGTGCCTCACGCCACGATGCAGCTGGGCTATATCGCCGTCATGTGGGCGAAGCTGCTGCCGTGCCTGGTGCTTCTGGCCTCCGGCTATCTGATCTACCTGGTCTCGAAGGAACTGGGCATGAACCGAAGGAAAGCCCTGCTGGTGGTCTATGCCTTTCTTTCCTGCCCGGTGATCCTGTACGGACAGGCGGTCATCGGCCAGTATGAAAGCTTTTTCATTTTCTTCATGCTGCTGGGCTTCCTGTATTACCTTAAGAAAAAGGACATCGGCTTCATCGTTTCCTTCGGTATCGCGGTGACCTTTAAGTATACGGCCCTGATCATCTTCATCCCGCTGGTGCTGCTTCGGGAAAAGAACGTGCTGAAGATCATCGGCATGACGGTGCTGACCTTTGTGCCCTTTGCCCTGGAGTATCTTCTTTACATGCATTCGGAAGCCTTCCGGATGTATGCCTTCGGCATCGGTTCTTCCGGGGACAATCCCACGGGCTACATCACCAACGCGGCCCTGTTTACCGGCTTTACCTTCGGCGGGAACCTGGATTTCGTGATCTATCTTACGGTGATCGCCTTTGCCCTGGTCTGCGGCTGGGCCTATTTCACCGAATGCCGGAACAGGGAAGAGGAGGGCAGGTTTGCCATCTTCTTTGCCGGGCTTGCCCTGACGCTTTTGTTCACCTTCTCCAAGTGGCATTCCCACTGGCTTATGCCGGTGTTTGTCTTCTATACGCTGAGCGCCTTCCTGCACCGGAAAACCGGCGTCTTCATGGTGCTGGACCTGCTGTTCGGCGTATTGTTCATCATGTTCTGCACCTGCCAGTTCGAAGGCGCCCACGATGAAGCCATGATCAATAACGGCCTGTTCAAGTTCCTGCTTCCGGATAAGATGGTCTCCCCGGCCTTCAGCCTGACGGAGTATTACCGGAGCATCGACATGTCCATGGAGCTGACCTTTTTAACGGCCATCATGCTGGTAAACGCGGTATTCAAGCATCCGAAGTTTCTCGCGGAGGATCCGGATCTTACAAATAAGAGCGATATTCACTGGATCCGGGCGCGGTTCATCCTGCCGCTGCTGCTTTTGTTTATCCCCTCGGTGCTGCTGGTCAGGAATACCCTGAACCAGAAGCCTGCGGTCTATGACGAGGACCGCCGGGGCATCTTTGTCAGCATGAAGGAGGAGATGACCATCGCCCAGCCCTTTGTGGCCGAAGGAGAAACGCTCAAAAAGCTGGTCTTCCCCGTGTCCCGGGGCGCCCTTTACGACACCCCCGTCATGGAAGTGCTGCTGAAAAACGCGGATGATGAAGTGCTGTATTCGGAAGAAGTCGATATCGGGAAATATTTCGAAGGGCAGCTGGTGCGGCTGAAGCCGGACAAGGTCACCCTGGTCCCGGGAGAAGCCTATTATGTGGAATTTAACATGAAGGAAGTATCGGAGGATTCCACCTTCTGCCTGCTGGCCTTTGACCAGGGAGACTATCCCGACGCGGTAAAGAAGGGGAAGAATCTGCCCTACCATATGAATTTACGGATCTATCAATGAACGAATTTGTCTGTATCTGCCCCTGCCATTTCGGGCTGGAGGCGGTTTTGAAAAGAGAGATCGCGAATCTGGGCTACGAAGTGCTGAAAACGGAGGACGGGAAGGTGTCTTTTGCCTGTGATGCCTCCGGCATCGCCCGGGCGAATGTTTTCCTACGGACCGCGGAACGGGTGCTGATCCGGACCGGAAGCTTTGAAGCCCGGACCTTTGACGAGCTTTTTGAAAAGACGAAAGCGCTTCCCTGGGAAGCCTTTATCCCGGAGGACGGCAGGGTATGGGTGGCCAAAGCCAATTCCGTGAAGTCCGCCCTGTTTTCCCCCTCAGATATCCAGTCCATCATGAAAAAAGCCATCGTGGAACGGCTGAAGGCAGCGTATCATACGGAAACGGTGCCGGAAACGGGAAACGCCTATCCCCTCCGGGTGACGCTGATGAAGGACCTGGTGACCATTGCCCTGGATTCCTCCGGCGAATCCCTTCATAAAAGAGGGTACCGGACGGATTCCGTCAAGGCGCCCATATCGGAGACCCTGGCGGCGGCCCTTCTGGACCTGACGCCCTGGAAGAAGGACCGGATCCTGGTGGATCCTTTCTGCGGAAGCGGCACCTTCCTGATCGAGGCCGCGATGAAGGCCTGCCGTATGGCGCCCGGCATGAACCGGGAATTCACCGCGGAAAAGTGGACCAATTTTATCCCGAAACGGGCCTGGTACGATGCGGTGAACGAAGCCGCGGAACAGATCGACCGGGACGTCTCCTGCGATCTTCAGGGGTACGACATCGATCCCCGGGCCATCCGTTCCGCCCGCGAAAACGCGGCCAGGGCAGGGGTGGAGCACCTGATCCATTTCCAGGTCCGGGACGTCAGGGATTTAAGCCACCCGAAGAAGTACGGCTTTATCCTGACCAACCCGCCCTACGGCGAACGGATCGCCGAAAAGGAAGAACTTCCGGAACTGTACCGGACGCTGGGCGAACGCTTCAGGGCCCTGGACAGCTGGTCCATGTACCTGATCACCTCCTTCGATAAATGCGAGGAGATGATCGGCCGGAAAGCCAATAAGAACCGGAAGATCTACAACGGCATGCTGAAGACGTATTTTTATACCTTCTCCGGGCCGAGACCCCCGAAAGGAAAACAGCCATGAAAATCATCTTTATGACAGGAAACGCCGGAAAACTGAGGGAGATCAAAGCCCTGTACGAGGACCTGGGGCTGGAGATCCTGACCATGAAGGAAGCCGGCATAGAAGCGGATATCGAAGAGGACGGAACGACCTTTGCCGAGAATGCCCTGATCAAGGCCCGGGCAGCCGGACCTCTGGCAGACGCCATCGTCATGGGCGAAGATTCCGGCCTGGAGATCGACGCGCTGCTTAAGCTGCCGGGGATCTATTCCGCCAGATTTCTTGCGGGCCTTTCCTATGACGTCATCAATAAGATGCTTTCGGAGAAACTGAAGACCCTCCCGGAAGAGAAGCGGACCGCACGCTTCGTCGCGGATCTCGCCGCGGTCTTCCCGGACGGGACGGAAGATGTGACGGAGGGTGTGATCGAAGGACGGATCGCCGAAGAGCCCGCCGGAGAAAACGGCTTCGGCTATGATCCGGTCTTCTACGTGCCGGAACTAGGAAAGACCACCGCCCAGGTCTCCATGGAAGAAAAATCCCGGATATCTCACCGGGGACAGGCGCTTCGGAAAATGAAGCCCATTATCAGAAAGTGGATCGAGGAACATGAAGATCTTAGCCGTAAGTGATTCCCATAATAAAGAAACCAATCTCGGACGAATCTTTAAATATGAAGAATTTGATGCCGTCGTTTTCCTGGGAGACGTGGAATACGGCGGACAGAAGGTGCGGGAACTGCTGGAAAAGAAGGACCCCCTCTGTCCCATAGTCTTCGTCCTGGGAAACTGCGATGAAGAGATGGGGCTTTCCTATCCGGTAAAGAGCGTGCCTTCCTATGACGGCATCCGGTTCTTCCTGACCCACGGTCATAAATACGCCGTCAGCCAGGGACGGGAAGGCCTGGCGAAGGCAGCCCTGGAAGAAGGGGCGTCCTATGCGCTTTTCGGCCATCTGCACGTGCCCATCCTGGAAGAAGTCATGGGCGTGGTCTGCTTCAATCCCGGGTCCGTTTCGGAACCCAGGACAGAAGATCACCGGCCTTCCTACGGCATGATCACGACAGAAAACGGAAAGGCTTCCTTCGAACACCGGTATGTGGATGAACTGCCGGCGGACGGGAAGGAGCCGGAAGAAGAGAAGGAACTGAAAGCGCCTGAGAGCGGAACGGAAGCCGGAGAGAGGAGTAACCGTCCGGCGGAAAACCTGGTCAAAGGGCTGTTTACCCGGATCCGGAAGTTTTTCGGTCTGACGTGAACCGTTCTTTCGGGAAAACCGGAAAGAACAGGAAGAGTTCCGTTTCCGGGCAGGAATAACAGCTGTCGGGAAAGTCCTGAAAAAATGCTGACAAAGCCGCTGAAAAAACCGGTGAAAAAGCACTGAAAAAAACTTGCGCCGGAAGTAAAAAAGTTCTTGCATTCAAAGAGAGTTTGTGCTATATTCTACGTTGCTGTGGCATGATAGCGAGGATGCGTGAGGTTGCCGGAGATCAGCAGTCTTCGGGTTTTTACGCGGAGCGAATGTCAAGTTACCAAACTGGCGACAGGTCACTGTATACGAAATAACCGCCGAGGCTAAGGCGGAAATCCGTGTGGGTCCCTCCCGGATACGCACGGTCACGTGTACAGGTCACCGTTTCGGTACGCATAACCGTACGAAAGGGTGGCTGTTTTTTTGCGGTCCGGACAGACGGCCGCAGAAGCTTTGCGCCGAAAACGCTTAAAAGTACATGGAGGAAAAGTAAAAAATGGCAGCAAAAAACGTTATGAGAATCACCTTAAAGGCTTATGATCATCAGCTGATCGACCAGTCTTCGGCGAAGATCGTCGATACCTGCAGAAAAGCAGGCGCCCTGGTCAGCGGCCCGGTTCCGCTTCCCACGAAGAAGCAGGTGGTTACCATTCTCCGCGCCGTCCATAAATACAAGGACAGCCGGGAACAGTTCGAACAGAGAACCCATAAGAGACTTATCGATGTTATCGCTCCCAACCAGAAGGTCGTCGACGCTTTATCCAAGCTCGAAATGCCCGCCGGTGTCAGCATCAACATCAAGATGCAGTAAGCATCACCGAATAAGATGATTATGAAGAACGGGAAAAAATGATCAGCCCCGGACTTCTTAATTCATAGATATCCTTAATAGTCGATATACTCGTATATCTGCTGTTTCTAGGATGATTGGGCGAATGCCTAATCCGCTGTAGCTTAACAGGAGGTAAAGATGAAGAAAGCGATTTTAGCGAAAAAGGTCGGCATGACCCAGGTCTTCGACGAGGCCGGAATGCTGATTCCGGTAACCGTTCTCGAAGCATGTCCCTGTTCCGTTCTTCAGGTAAAGACGGAAGAGAATGACGGTTATGAAGCAGTTGTCGTCGGTTATTCCGACATCAGGGAAAAGCTTGTCAGCAAGCCCAAAAAGGGTACGTTCGACAAGGCGGGCGTCTCTTATAAGAGATATATCAGAGAGTTCCGTTTCGAGAACAGCGCCGACTACGCAGTGAAAGACGAGATCAAGGCCGACATCTTCGCCGTTGGCGACAAGATCGATGTTACGGCTGTGTCAAAGGGCAAGGGCTACCAGGGCGCCATCAAGCGCTACGGCCAGCACAGAGGACCCATGACCCACGGTTCCAAGTTCCACCGGCACCAGGGTTCCAACGGTTCCAGCGCGACACCTTCCCATGTCCGCAAGGGTAAGGGAATGCCCGGTCATATGGGCTCCGTAAAGACCACTATCCAGAACCTTCAGGTGGTCCGCGTGGATGCCGAGAACAATCTCATCCTTGTCAAGGGTTCCGTACCCGGAGCCAGAAAGTCCCTGATCACCGTCAGGGAAGCCGCCAAGGCTGCCAAGTAAGAAAGGGTGAAAGGAGGAAAGACATATGGCAACAGTTTCTGTATACAATATGCAGGGAACCAAGACCGGTACGCTGGAACTCAATGACAGCGTATTCAATGTCGAGGTCAACGAACACCTGATCAAAATGGCTGTCACCGCTCATCTGGCGGCAAAGCGCCAGGGCACCCAGAAGGCTAAGACCCGCGCGGAAGTTTCCGGCGGCGGCATCAAGCCCTGGAGACAGAAGGGTACCGGCCACGCAAGACAGGGTTCCACCAGAGCACCCCAGTGGACACACGGCGGCGTCGTATTCGCGCCCGTGCCCAGAGATTACACCTTCAAGATCAACCGGAAGGAAAGACAGCAGGCCCTTAAGAGCGCGCTGACCTCCCGCGTCCTGGAAGACAAGATCTTTGTTCTGGACGAATTCAGACTTGATGAGATCAAAACGAAGAAGTTCACCGAAGTTTTAAAGAACCTGAACGTCGAAAAGGCGTACGTGGTTCTGGACCAGGATGATAAGAACGTGATCCTTTCCGGCAGGAACGTTGAGAACGTCAAGACGGTCAACGCCTCCCAGATCAATGTGTACGACATCCTGAAATATGACAGCTTCGTCGTAACGAAGGCTGCAGTTGAAGCAATCGAGGAGGTTTACGCGTAATGGCTAATGTACAGTATTATGATGTTATCCTTAAACCGGTTGTAACTGAAAAGTCCATGGATGCCATGGGTGAAAAGAAGTACACCTTCCTTGTCCATCCCGAAGCCAATAAGGCCATGATCAGGGAAGCGGTGGAAAAGATGTTCCCCGGCACAAAGGTGAAAAAAGTCAACACCATGAACAATGACGGCAAGCTTCGCCGCATGGGCCGTACCCAGGGGTACGCTGCCAAAACGAAAAAGGCCATCGTCCAGCTGACGGAAGACAGCAAGGAGATCGAGATCTTCGGAGGCCTGTAAGACTTACAAGGTAAGTCCTGATATACGCAAACTAAGCGTGATAAAAAATAGTAAGGAGAACACTAAGCATCATGGGCATTAAGAAATATAATCCCTATACACCGTCGAGACGGCAGATGTCCGGCAGTGATTTCAAAGAGATCACCAAGTCCGCGCCTGAGAAGTCTCTGGTGTCTTCTTTAAAGAAGAACTCCGGCCGCAACAACCAGGGCAAGATCACCGTCCGTCACCAGGGCGGCGGTTCCAGAAGGAAATACCGTCTTGTGGACTTCAAGAGAACTAAGGACGGCATCGAAGCCAGGGTCACGGCCATTGAATACGATCCGAACAGAACAGCCAATATCGCGCTGATCACCTACGCCGACGGCGTCAAGAGCTACATCCTGGCTCCCGAAGGCCTGCAGGTCGGTCAGACGGTAATGAGCGGCGCGGAAGCAGAAGCCAGAGTCGGCAACTGCCTGCCGCTGTCCCTGATCCCCATCGGAGCGCAGATCCACAACATCGAGCTGTATCCCGGCGCCGGCGCCCAGCTGGTCCGTTCCGCCGGCGTTGCTGCTCAGCTCATGGCAAAAGAAGGCAAGTACGCCACCTTACGTCTTCCTTCCGGTGAAATGAGAATGGTTCCCATCGAATGCCGCGCCACCATCGGCGTCGTAGGCAACGGCGACCATAACCTGATCAATATCGGCAAGGCCGGCCGCAAGCGCCATATGGGCATCCGTCCCACGGTCCGCGGTTCCGTCATGAACCCGAATGATCATCCTCACGGAGGTGGAGAAGGCCGTGCGCCTATCGGCCGTCCCGGTCCTTCCACACCCTGGGGCAAGCCGGCTCTCGGCCTGAAGACCCGGAAGAAGAACAAAGCTTCCAACAAGCTCATCATCCGCCGCAAGAACGGCAGAGCGATCAAGTAAGGTAAGGAGGAAAGCATAAATGGCACGTTCATTAAAGAAAGGCCCGTTTGCCGATGAGTACTTACTGAAGAGAGTAGATGCCATGAACGCATCCGGCCAGAAGTCCGTTATCCGGACCTGGTCCCGCCGTTCCACCATCTTTCCTTCGTTCGTAGGCCACACCTTTGCCGTTCATGACGGCAGAAAGCATATCCCGGTATATGTTACCGAAGATATGGTCGGCCACAAGCTGGGAGAATTCGTCGCCACCCGTACCTACAGAGGCCACGGCAAAGACGACAAGAGATCCTGATTTTTATTATCCCTCATCAGTCACCTGCGGTGACAGCTTCCCCAGAGGGGAAGCCTTTAGGAGAAATTATGGAGAAGATTCTGGTTTTTGCCAGGGAAGATGAAAGATTCAAGGACCGTTATCTCTATGCGTGTACGGTCATGGGTTATGAGCCGGTCAGGGCTTATACGGAAGCGGATCCGGAAGACTTTGCCGGCGTTATCATGATCGGCGGGCCGGATGTGGATCCGGCGCTTTACCATGAAGAAAACACCGCTTCCCGGTATGTGAATATTGAATATGACAGTGCCTGCCTTGATATGATCGGGAAATGTTTTGAAAAAGGCATTCCGCTGCTGGGCATCTGCCGGGGCCTGCAGATCATCAACGTGTATTTCGGCGGATCGCTTTATCAGGATATCGAAAACCATATGATAGACGGCGGCATGCATGAGACCTTTGGCCTGCAGGGCAGTGATATCATCTATCCTTTCCCGGAAAAGATGGTCACCAACACCCGGCATCATCAGGCAGTGAAAGTGCTGGGACAGGGTCTTAAGCTTACCGCGGAAGCCTATGACGGGACTGCGGAGGCTTTTGAGCATGAGAACGGCCGGGTCCTGGCGGTCCAGTGGCACCCGGAACGGATGCTGGACAACATGCCGGGAGAGGGCGGAGACGGCATCCTGGTCTTTGACCGCTTTAAGGAAATGATCAGCCGGTGCGGCAGGGATCATAAACAGTAAGCGCGTCAAAACCATAAGCACAGTTCCATCGTAAAAAACAGGAAACCATAGACAGATCCCGGCAGAAAGAATGATAAATCCGGGAAAAGTGGTAAAAATAGATAGTTTTCAAGGAAAACGGTTTATTGATAAAACCGGGATTAGAACAATCTTCTTCCGAAATAACTGTCTTGTACTTCCGGAAGCAGAAAAGGTAAAATAAAGGCATCATCATTCCGGAACCGCCTTTCCCGGGGAAAGAGGGCCGGAAAATACATAAAGCGAGGAAAAACACAGCATGAGTAAATTCAACAATGAGTGTGTAAAAGGGTTTCTGCATGCGGATGGCATGAAGCTGGTGAACGGAGACGGTGAAGAGGTCATCCTGCGAGGCATGGGTGCCGGCAACTGGACAAATCCGGAGGGCTTCATGATCGGCGCGCCCGGCGGCATGGGCGCGGCTTTCGGTGCCCATGACCTGGTGCTTCCCGGCCGTTTTGAGCGGGGCCGCACCATGTATACCACGATGGTGGAACTCTGCGGCAGGGATTATGCCGATGAATTCCAGGACCGTTGGTATGAGGCCCATCTTCAGGAGGGCGATATTAAGCTGATGGCGGAAATGGGCTATAATTCCGTCCGTCTTCCTATCGGTTCCCGCATGCTGCTCCGCGAAGGTCCCGGCATTGTGTTTAACGAGCGGCTGTTAAAGCACCTGGACAACATTATGGATTGGTGCGAAAAGTATCGTATTTACGCTATTCTGGATCTTCATGCAGCCCCCGGCGGACAGTCCGGAATCCCCTGCGATGACGGTCTGGACAACAAGCCTCATTTCTTTGAAGAGCCGGAGAGCCGGGAACGCGGCCTGATCATCTGGGAAACGCTGGCAGAGCGCTATGCCGACCGCTGGATCGTCGGCGGCTATGACCTTCTGAACGAGCCTCTGTCCACCCTGGATTATTATCAGAGATGGGATCTTCTGAAGGATTTCTATGATGAGTGTGTGGCCCGTATCCGTAAGGTTGACAAGAACCACATGGTGAACCTGGAAGGTACCCTCACCAGCTCCACCCTGGGCATTTTCGATCACGATTATGATCCGGAATGCCACAACTGGGCCATCCATATGCACGAATACGGATTTACCGGCGATGTGGCGGAGCTTTATCCGGTGCTTTATACAGCCCGGAAATTAAACGTTCCCATCTGGTACGGCGAAGGCGGCGGCGGAAATGAAGCCAATACGGTCTTCTATGAGATGCTGGCTTATTTCGGCATTGGCTGGAACCAGTGGGTCTGGAAGGCCGCCGGCAATCCGAACAGGCCCTCAAACGGACCCACCTCCTATATGAATCCCGAAGGCTTTGAAAAGATCCAGGATTACATCGGTAAGGGCGGTCCCCGTCCTTCCTACGAGGAGTGCATGAAGATCTTCGACCAGGTGCTGGAAAACCTGAAGGTGGAAAACTGCCGCATCAATTACGAAGGCGCGAAGTACAACCTGCGTCATCCCGGGATCACCATTCCGGCGGCGGGCTATGCTTTCGGTTACCCCTGCGACGACCTGTTCTCCAACAACGTCTACGACGGCAACCCCTGGGCGTATCGTCTGGAAGACCATACCCGTCTGATCCTGAAGGACGGCATCATTCCCGAGACCCAGCATCAGAAGACCATGGCCTCCCGTTTTGCGGAAGGGATGGGCGGCATGATGTTCAGAAAGAGCGCCTTAAACGAACTGCTGCTGGAGCTTCGTGAAAACGAATACACCACCTATGTGATCCGTGAAGTCAAGGAAGTTTCCGAAGTTTCCCTTAAGGCAAGGGTCTGTGAGGATGCGGTGATCGAAGTCAATATCAACGGAGAGGTCTGCGAAGTGAAGGCCCCCGCCGGTGATTTTGCGGACATCGTTTTAGGAAGCGTTAAGCCCGCCGAAGAAGGCAAGGTCCGGATCACGGTTAAAGCCGGCATCGTACAGATCGAATCCATCACCTTTGCGTGACGGGAGATTTCTGCCTGGCAGAAATCGTTTCCGGCAGAACCTGCCTGAATGACAGCGTTCTTCTGCAGGAGGGAAAATTTCTGCGGGGCAGATAACTATCTGCCTGAAAGACAGCCTCTTCAGGACAGATCCAGACCTTTTACAGAATAAAGCAGCCGGGGAACAGTTTAGTCAGACTGTTCCCCGGCATTTTTCTTTTATACTCCGGACGATTCGAAAGCTTTTTAAAGATCTGGCTCCACTGTCCGGAACAGCCCGGGGTCCCGGCCTTAGGCCAGGACGATCCTGGCCTTACCGATGATGCCTTCCGGCCGGGTGAGACTGGCCGGTCCTCTGGAAAAGACCGGGCCTTCCGGCGGATAGAACTTTTCGACTTTTCTCGCCGGGGTCAGCCGGACTTCGATGCACAGGGTATTCTCTCCCGGATGCAGCGCTTCAGAAAGATCGAAGATCCAGTCGGGAGCGATCCGCATGCCGCAGGAGACGCCGTTCACAGTTACTTCCGCAGGATCAGACAGCCAGTCAAGGGTGAGAAAGGCGTCCGAAAAGCTTTCTTCGGGAAGATTTACGGTTGTTTCGTACAGAAGGACGTCCATCATTTCCGGATGGGAAACGGAAACATCGTTAAGGACGCAGATGCTTTCCTTTCTGCCGAAATGCGGGTATTCCTTTGCCATACAGGAAGAGAGGGTCCAGGATTCCGGGATCAGTTCTTTTCCGGTCTCTTTGACTTTTCTGAACCGATCCGAAGGATCTTCACCCGGGACATCCGGGACAGCGTCGTCAAAGACCAGAAGCAGCGGGTTAAAGGCGCTGATGCAGACCTGTATTGCCGATGTTCCGTCAGTGACGGTCTGTTCCGCCGGGAAGATCCGGTTGTCATAAGCATCATAGATCCAGGCTTTCCGGGTATCGGGGATCGTGACGGTGCCTTCATAGGGGCTGCCCAGATCATTGTTTACGAGCAGATAGAGGTCGTTGTCATTGGTGTAGTGAAGGAAACGAAGATTCCCGGACTCTGCGGAAAACCGGACTTCTCCAAGACCCAGGGACCGGAGTTCCCTGACCAGGTCCTTTTCCGCCACGACCTTTCCCAAAGCGGTCTTTCTTCCGGCGGCGGTTTCCGCTTCGGGAAGCTTTCCGATAAAGAAGACCGGGAAGCCTGCAGAGGCCGCTTTTTCGGAAAATGCCGCAACGGTTTCCGAGGTGAAGTCGGCTTCCGGCACGATCAGCGCTTTATAACAGTATCCGTTCACCGTAAGCCCCTGACCGGTCAGTTCTGCGGGATAATCCTTGTTTTCTGCGGAAAGGCAGGAGGAGAGGACGTCGGAGGGAATGATATCGTAGTCGATCTGAGCCTGTCCCAGAAGCTTTGCCGGAACGTCGCAGTACATATTGCGCCGGACCGACTCCATTTCACTGACCCAGTCGCTCTCCGCATGGTACAGAACGGCCGCTTCGGGATGGGTTTTTCCGCCTGATAAGAGATGACACATCCGCTGCATATAAGTCATCAGCCGTTTAAAGGCCGGGAACTGGGCGTTTTCTCCATGAGCATAAAAATGGGGCGGGCAGTCGGGATCCGGGAAAGCTTTCGGAGAAAAAGCATGGGGGACATAGCGGTTGATGCCGCTGACCAGGAAATTGTCCGCCAGATATTTCATCTTGTCCACGCCGAAATCCCAGCCGGTGGCGCCGAAGATCTCACAGAGCGCGCGGCCTTTTTTATGGGGGTCGATGTGGGCGTGGGAAGAAGCCAGCTTGCCCAGCGTATAATAATAGAAATCGCCGCCCATACTGTCTTTGGTGCTGTGATGGGACCAGGGATGCATCTGGGAATTGAAGACCAGATCCATGCCGCCCATATGGTTCCCGTGCATGGCGCGGAAATAATGGCCCAGGCCGCCGCCAAGAGCATAGGACAGATGTTTGTCTTCCCAGATGTGACCGATGTATTCTACGTTATGTTCTGCGCACCATTCGGAAAGCTGGCCCGCGAAATTTTTTTCGATAAGACGGGTAACAGCGTCCATATAGGCCTGCCGGACCAGGACGGTCTCAGGGTCCGTGCCTTCGCTCCAGAGAAGGGGAAGGTATAAAGCCCATTGATCTCCCAGGCGCTCCTTAAGAAGCGCCGGCATATCCTTCTGCCAGGGATTGGTCATATCAGCGCTGCTGCCAAGCCTGCCGCTGGCGTACATGCCGGCAATATTCCCTGTCATGGGCTCATCGGAGAAAAAGCCCAGGATGGTCTTTCCGAAATCTTCAGCGTATTTTTCGAAATGTTTTTCATAGACGTTGTTGATCAGGACTCTGACGCTGTCATGGTCCAGGATATTGATATAGTCCGTGCGGCCGTTTCCGTTATGGGAGAGGAAGGTGACTTGGATCTTAAATGAGCCGTTCGGTACGTCCCAGGTGAGCATGCCGTCATGAACGAAGGCCGAGACGTCCCGGCAGTTCGTCAGACAGCCGTCATTATCGACCTCCCAGGCGGTGACGCTTAGGATCTCCTCGTCATCTTCGAAGAAAAGCTTCTGGGAACCGGGTCTCGCGGGGGGCATTTCCGGAAAATGTTTTTGTGTGACCTGGTCTTTTACGGCTTTTCGGATATCAAAGCGGTTTGCCGGCGCAGGACCGTAACAGTCGGCGCTGACGGTTTCCACATACCAGGGCCTTAAGGAGATATCAGCGTTTTCAATACCGCCGTTGGCATGGCCTGTCGGGAAATGATCGTCGTCCAGAATGTAAACGTTCATGCCCTTTCTGCGGGCTTCGTCCAGGATGACGTCCATATCCTGCCACCATTTAGGACCGCAGAAATCCGGATGAGGCCGGCATTCCACGCAGACGGAACGGATACCGGCCTCATAGATAGCCTGCATATATTCCCGCAGGGGGTCTTCGTCTTCACCGTGCTGCCAGAAGAAGGGGAAAATATAGTTTCCCTGATGGTTATTCAGAAGTTCATTGATGATTTTCATAGACGCTCTCTTTTCTGGTTTTTTCTGTTCGTTTCAGATTCTTTCTGTTCATTTCAGAGTATTTCTGTTCGTTTCTGATCATTTTTGATCGCTGCAGATGGATGGGCTTTTCGGCTGCATCATTCGTCTGAAACAATGCCCCCGGCTGGTGTCCTTCCGTACTCGAGTGGACAAAGCCGGGGGTGATATTTAAAATATTCAGAACATGGGCACGGGCTTAAAATTAATGACCCTGGCCTCTTCCTTTTCTTCAAAGCGTCTTTCCGGATTATAGCACATATTGAAGAGCTTGCCGTCTGCCCGGGCTATCGGAGAGTCTCCGTGGGCTGCCGCGTAGATGGAGGTCCGGCCGAACATACCGGGGCGTTCTTCCTTATCGTCGGTTCCCGCCAGGACCCTGGCGCAGAGTTCAATGGCTTCGTCGATCACCGATGGCGGAAGTACCTGGTGGCCGCCGTACATCGTGTCGAAGTCTTTCTGATGGGCTTTGAAATGAAGCAGGTTTTTGAGGTAAGTCTCCACCGGAAGCGAATTGCCGAAACCCAGGAGCGTGTTGCCGTTGCAGCAGTCCCCGGTATAGGCGATACGCCGCTCTTCATCGATAAAGGCCACGGAACCTGCGGAATGGCCGCCCACACAGACCACTTCGATGGTCCTGTCGCCCAGGTCCAGAAGATCGCCGTCATAAAGGGGATAGACAGGGATGGTCCTGAAGACGCACATATCGGAAAGTTCCATCTTTTCCGCCAGGCCGGGGAAAGCTTCTTCCCGGGCTTTTTTCAGCATCTCCTCCGGATCCGGCACCCGGGAATCATTATAATTCGCAATGTCCAGGTGATGCATCCATACAGCGTCAAACTCTCCGTTGGCGCAGATATGGTCAAAGTGAAAATGGGTGTTGATAAGTTTCAGCGGCTTGTCGGTGAGGGTTTCGATAAAGGCTTTCAGACTGCCGTAGCCGTACATGGTATCGATCACCAGAGCGCAGTCCCGGCCTTCCACGAGATAGCAGTATACATGCTCCCGCTCGGTAAAGGCGTACTCGATCATCCAGGATCTTTCCGCGATCTCCGTTGCTTTGTAATAGGTCACTTCTGACATGATGGTTCTCCTTTATTTGTATTATATTCCCTTGAGAGGATCAGGCACTCCTTTTGATAACAGCAGGTATGCGCAGCACACAGCTGCAGGGTATCCTGTGGAGTCAGAATTCCTTCTGACCTCTGCGTCGTTCTATAAAATTATCATAAGAAAAAACGGGAAGAAATTCAATGCTGTTTTTACCTGTTTTTAACTGTCGGTTCGGCACATTCCGCATGAGGATCTCCGGACATAAGCCCTTGCCGGTTTGCTTTACGGTTTATGCGGGTTTCCTTTACGGTTTTATACGGGTTTTCTTTCTTCTGCCCGAAAAAAACACTTCCGGACAGGGCCGGAAGTGCATAAGCAGTTTATTTTTCAGGATATATTCACTATAGCTGTCAGGCGTTCACAGCTGGTAAAGCATGACCAGAAGCGGCATCGTGGCGATGCAGAGAAGCGTCGTCAGGACGTTGACCGCGCTGGCGTGTTCCGCGTCTTTTCCGTAAACCTGGGCCATCTGGGTGATCATGGCGGCAGAGGGCGATATGCAGGCAAAGAAAGAGATCAGAAGGATGTTGGCGCCGTCGGGATGCAGCGTCTGCAGACCGCAGAATTTCAGCACCAGAAGAGGCAGCAGCGGGAAGACGATCAGTCTCAGGAAGGCTGTCAGCCACACCCGTTTTGACAGAAAGACCTTCTTCAGATCCATCCCGCCGATCAGCATGCCGGTGACCAGCATGGAAACCGGCCCCAGCAGAGAGCCGATGGAATCGAAGGTCTCCCGGATCACATAGGGAAGCTTGATCTGAAGGGCAAAAAAGAGAATGCCGATCAGAATGGCAATGACGTTGATATTGGTGATGACCTTTTTAAGGTCCATCCCTTTCTGTTCCGTAATGACCTGGTATCCGTGGGTCCAGATGAAGATCAGCTGGAGACAGATGAAGGGGCTGGTATAGAGCACCCATTCGGGTCCGAGAACGGAAGCCACGATCGGGATGATCAGGTTTCCGGCATTGGAATAGACCACAGAGCATTCTTCCACGGGATCCAGTTTAAGGGTCTTCCTGCAGACATAGCCCAGCAGCACGTTCAGAAGAAGGACGGTCAGGGCAGCGGCGGAGGAGAGGGCAAAGCCCTTCAGGATCTCCGGCGTATATTCTACCGAAAAGGCATTGATGATGACGATGGGGACCACAAGGTACAGGCACAGCTGCGACAGGATCCTGGAATCAGCGGATCTTAGCACCTTCAGCTTTACCAGTACATAGCCGGACGCCAGGATCAGAAACAGAGAAACGATTTTTTCGAATAATAACAGAGAAACCAAAGATAAACACCTCGTAACAAATATTCCGGAACCGGGGGACCCGGGGAATCGGATCTTCCGGAAGCTTCCGGAAAACCCGGTAAATAATAGCACTTTCCCTCCGGGTCCGCAAGACATTTCCTGCAGAATAAGCAAATAAACGGCTTTCAGCTGCATATCTGCAGCAGCCCGGCAGGAACTCTCAGCCGTACATATGCAGCAGCCCGGCAGCAGCTCTCAGCCGTACACCCGGCACAGCTGCAGCATGGTCTTCCGGCCTTACACTGCAAGTGTTCCGGCCATACCCGGCAAGAATGTTTGCTTTTTGGAAAATTTGTGGTATAATGCTATTTCGTATACCTGTTTTTCTTTTTAAGAAAACGAATTTTGGGTAAGAAAGAGAGTGAAACATCCTTTTATGGATCCTGACAGTCGATTATCGCTGATCATTGTAGTTCTGCTGTTTATCGCCTCTGCCTGGTGCGCCCTGACAGAGACCGCGATTGCATCAGTATCCAGAAACCGCATGAAGGTTGCCCAGGACCGCGGCGACCCGAGAGCCCGGAGGGTGATGTACGTACTGGATCATTTTGACAACGCCATCACGACCCTCCTGATCTTAACGAATATTGCTCATATCGCAGCAGCCTCCCTGGTTACTGTGGTGGTAGTCAGAAAGTGGGGGCTTTCCGCGGTGACGTTATCCACGGCAGCGGTCACCCTGCTCATGTTCTTTATCGGCGAAATGCTGCCGAAAAGCATTGGGAAAAAGACGGCTGAAAAATCTTCCCTGGCATCCGCCGGCATCCTGTCGTTCTTTATGGGCGTGCTGAAGCCGCTGACCTTTTTGCTGACTTCCATCAGCAGTCTGGTCATGAAAGCGGGGACCGGTGAGGAGGAAGCCACGGTTACGGAAGATGAACTCTATGATATTATCGAAGATATGGCGGAAGAAGGCGATATCTCCGATGAACAGAGCGAGCTCATTTCCTCGGCGCTTCAGTTTTCCGACGTTACCGCCGCCAGCATCCTCACGCCCCGGGTGGACGTGGAGGGTCTGGACGTGAATGCCGCCCCGGAGGACGCCCTTGCCTTTATCCGGAGCCAGAACCACAGCCGTATCCCGGTGTACGAAGATTCCATCGACAACGTGGTCGGGGTGCTCCAGATCCGGAAATATCTGAAGGCCTATATCAAAAATCATGAGTATCCCGATATCAGGATGCTTCTTGATGATGTCTATTATACCCATCAGAATATCCCTGTTAATGAACTGCTTCTGAACATGTCCGCCAGGAAACTGAACATGGCGGTGATTTCCGATGCCTATGGCGGCACCTTGGGCGTGGTGACCGTGGAGGATATCCTGGAGGAGATCGTGGGAGAGATCTGGGACGAGGATGATGAGATCCACGAGCCCATCGTCCAGCTTTCCAACGACGTCTTCCTTTCGGAGGGCGACGAAACCGTCCAGGACGTCTTTGATTTTATGGAATATGAAGACCCCGAGGAAGAGGAAAACGAAGACCGGTTCACCAACCTTCTTATGGCGGACTGGGCCATGCAGCAGTTTGCGGAAGTGCCGGAAAAAGGCGCATCCTTTACCTATCACGATCTGCTGATCACCATCGCCGAGGTGGATCATAACCGTATCCTTTCGCTTTCCGTGGAAAGGCTTCCGGAAGAAACGGAGGAGGAGGTTCCGGCTGAAGAAACCTCCGGTAAAGAAAAATCCAGCTGGGAGGCTCCCGGAAAAGAGAAATCCGACAAGGATGTTCCCGGGAAAGAGAAAGCCGGCAAGGAAACTTCCGGAAAAGAAATCTCCGGGAAAGAAGAGGAGGAAACGCTATGAATATCCTTCTGACAGCAGCGGGCATCCTTGCCTGCATCCTCCTTTCGGCATACTTCTCCGGCTCGGAAATGGCCATTTCTTCGCTGAACCGGATCCGGCTTCAGAATGAGGCGGACAAGGGTTCAAAAGGTGCCGCAAGGGCCCTTAAACTGGAAGAAAAGTACGATGATACATTATCCGCGATCCTGATCGGTAATAACCTGGTCAATATCGCGGCCTCCTCCCTGACCACGGTTTTCGTCATTCTGGTTTCGGGAAGCGACAGACTGAACTGGGCCGGCACCATCGTGGTGACGGTGCTGGTCATCATCTTCGGGGAAACCATTCCGAAGATCTTCTGCAAGAAGCACGCCACAAAGACCGCCGTATCCGTTTCCGGCTTCCTGGCCTTTTTAAAGATCGTGTTCCTTCCCGTATCCGTTCCGGTAACGGGGCTGGTGAACCTGATCACCAAAGGGATCCGCCAGGAAGAAACGGATGACGAGGACGAGTCCGTGGAAGAGCTGCAGTCCATTATCGAGACCGCGGAGGACGAAGGCGTCCTGGACGCCGAGCGCTCCGAAATGGTCTCCGCCGCCATCGATTTTTCCGATACCTCGGCGGATGAGGTCATGACGGCCCGGGTGGACGTGCAGGCCATTGATATCGACGCCGACCGGGATGAGATCATCGAAATGGCGCTGGAAAGCAGCCACAGCCGGATCCCGGTGTATGAAGGCACCATTGACCATGTGATCGGCGTGATCCACCTGAACCATCTGCTGAAGGCACTGGCGGCGGATGAAAACGCCGATATCCGCAGCATCCTGATGGAACCCTGCTTTGTGTATAAGACCACGAAGCTGCCCCAGGTCCTGGACGTTCTTCGCAAGAAGCGCCAGCATCTGGCGGTGGTGACGGACGAATATTCCGGCACCCTCGGCGTGATCTCGATGGAAGATGTGCTGGAGCAGATCGTCGGCGACATCTGGGATGAAACGGATGAAGTCGAAGAAGAGGTGATCCGGGTCAACGAGGACCAGATCCGGGTTGACGGCGATATGGCCATTGCCGATTTCCTTGAGCTTCTGGACATCCCGGAGGAAGGCTTTGATTATGAAAGCGCCACCGCCGGCGGCTTTGCCATTGAGTTTTTCGGGGATTTCCCGGAAGAAGGCGACAGCTTTGTCTTTGACCGTTATACCATCACCGTTTCCGAAATGGACGAACGGCGGGTGACGGCCCTTCTGGTTTCGAAGAATAAGGAGCCGGAAGAGGGCGGAGAAACAGAGGAAGACAGCGCAGGAGAAAAAGCTGATAAAGAGAAAGCCGGAATAAGAGAGAAAACCGAAAAAGAGAAGGCCGGAATAAGAGAGAAAGACGGAACGAAAGAGAAAGAAACAGAGGATTAAGCAGTATGATCTCCTTTGAATGCGACTACCTGACCGGAGCCCATCCGGCAATCCTGAAGCGCCTGATGGAAACCAACCTGGCAGCAGAGAGCGGTTACGGAGAAGATGAATTTTCCCTTTCCGCAAAACAGAAGATCGCCGCATTATGCGGGACAGCGCCGGAGCAGGTTTTCCTGCTTGCAGGAGGCACCCAGACGAACCAGCTGGTGATCTCCACGATGCTGACCCATTATGAAGGGGTCATCGCAGCCACCACCGGCCATGTGGAAAGCCACGAGGCCGGGGCGATCGAGTTCACCGGCCATAAGGTGCTGACTGTTGAAGAACATGACGGAAAGATCCGGCCGGAGGATCTGGAGGCTTATATGAAAACCTTCACCTCCGACGGGAATAAGGACCATATGGTCCAGCCGGGCATGGTCTATATTTCCCACCCTACGGAATACGGGACTCTGTACGGCCTGCAGGAACTGAAGGCTCTCCGCCGGATCTGTGACGAATACGGCCTTTACCTGTATCTGGACGGCGCCCGCCTGGGATACGGCCTTGCCTCGCCGGATACGGACGTTTCGATACGCGATATCAAAGACCTGACCGACGTTTTCTACATCGGCGGCACCAAATGCGGCGCCCTGATCGGAGAAGCCCTGGTGTTTACAAAGCCGGAGAATGTGCCGAAGTATTTCTTTACTTCCATCAAAAAGCACGGGGATCTGCTGGCAAAAGGCAGGCTTGTGGGCATCCAGTTCGACGTACTGTTCACGGACGGCCTGTATTCTGATATCTGCGCCCACGCGATGGAGATGGCCGTAAAGCTTGAAAAGATCCTTAAGGATAAGGGTCTGGCCATTTTCAGGGAGAGCCCCACAAACCAGAAATTTGTCCTGCTGGAGGACGAGGTTTACGAACGCCTCTCAAAGGATGTGAAAATGAGTTTCTGGGAAAAGCCCGATGAAAACCATACCGCCGTCCGGCTGGCCACCTGCTGGTCCACGACGGAGGAAGATCTTAAAGCCCTGGAGGCATTGCTTTAAAGTTCTGATGAATTGAATATCCATGATCCTGCGCTCCCTGCCGGTCTGCCGGCAGGGGGCGTTTTCTGTTATCAGTCATAAAGATCGAGCCCGGTCTTCCTGATTGTAGGATTTGCACAAAGAAAATGAAAAAAAGAAAATTTTTGGATATATTAACTGAATATTTTTCACAAATCGGACTATAAATAGAAATAATTTATAAAAACAGCTTGAAAAATTTCTGATATAAGCTAAAATAGTTTACAGCAACAACAGTTGTCGGAAAAACAAATCAAAAAAAGGAGGTTAAACATGAAAAAACTGATTGCTGTCATCCTGGCATCGCTGATGGTAGCATCTGTGCTTCTGGCCTGCGGAGGAGGCGGCGGAACCACCACCACAAAAGCCCCTGAAACGACCACTAAAGAGGCAGAGACTACCGCCCCCAAGACGGAAGAGACTAAGACAACAGAAGCCGAGACAACCAAATCGGCGAACCCCGAAAAGACTTATCATGCGGTATTCATGTACAATGTATCGAATGATAACTGGCCCCACCAGCAGCAGGTCAACGACTACGTGAAACAGCTCTGTATCGACGAAATGAACATCGAATGCGAACTGCTTCCCATGACCTTTGCGGCGAAGAACGCCCAGCTTCCCCTGATGCTGGCGTCTAAAGAGCCCCTTGACGTATTCTCCCAGTCCTATCCCCAGGATTACCTGGATCAGGGCTATATCCTGGATCTAATGGATTATAAGGAATACATCCAGCCGGCCATCGACTGGATCGGAGAAGACGAGATCATGGCGTCCTTAAGAAACGGCAAGCTGGCCGGCCTCCCGACCCAGCTGGAGCGGACCCACCGCTACGGCATGGCCATGAGGACGGACATTCTGAAGGAAGTCGGTATTGATCCAGAGACCATGAACGGGAATATCGAAGAGGCCTATGACAATTGTACGGCTATTTTCGAAAAAGTCCGTGCGAAATATCCGGAAATGGTCCTTATGGGCGGACCGAACAACTCACCGCCGCCGAACAACTACCAGCACACGGATTACATGGGAGACGGCTACGGCGTCCTGGACGATTACGGTTCAACCTTCACGGTAACCAACTATTTCGAGTCCCCGTATTTCAAAAAGTCCTGCGAATACATGAAGAAGTGGTTCGACGCAGGCTACATCCAGAAGGATATCGCGGTGGCGACGGATTCCTACGAATCCCTGGTCAAAGCCGGCAACACCTTCGGCGGCTGCTGCCCGATGAAGCCTGACTCATACGCAGAGAAGAGAGACCAGTGCAACCACGACATGTCCATCTTCTACTTCAGAGAAGACATGATGCTGGCCTACTCCGGCGGCGGCTGGTCTGTATCCGGTACGGCCAAAGATC
>JAFRVX010000086.1 GCA_017438305.1 Lachnospiraceae bacterium
ACTCCCACCATCCTCCCTCATTCCGCACTCTCGTGGAGTAAAAACTCCACTTCGTGCTTCATGAGGGGCACGCCAAGAAGTCTTTCCTCCACTGGAATGTAAACATTCCGTGGAGTCCGACTTTTGGCGTTGGAATCATACATATTATCCAGATTGGTTATAGAAAAAGGCTTCAATTTGGAGTATGATATTTTTGACCGGAAAAATATATGGTACAGTTCGGCATCCCCGAAAGGGCTCCAGACTGTCGGTTCAGGAGAAACAGCTCAATTTTCAAAGGAGAGGAATTATGAAAAACCGGCTGAACAGGAAACACGTTTTAGCCCTGGCCCTGGCAGTCCTGCTGCTTCTGCCGTCGGTGCTTCTTTGCGCCTGCGGCAACAATAACATGGTGGGAAAAACCTCGTCCAAGGCCACAGAGACCCAGACGGCTCCGGAAGTTACGGAGCAGGACACAACGGAAAAAACCACGGAGGCAGAAACGACTCCGGAAGCAACAGAAAAAGATACTGAAAAAGAGACAGAACCAGAAACCACCGGGGAAGTCACAGAGACTCAGGAATCCGAGTCAACGGATGAGCCGGAGACCCGGTCTCCTGCGGATATTGCCGAAGAAGCGATGAACAGCTTCCTGAACAAGGTCGAAGCCGGCAATTACGTCATTGACTTTAAGGATCATCTGAAGATCTCGGTCTGCTCGGACGATATGGTGGTCTATGAACTCGGGGATAAATACGGCATCGGATTCGGCGACGAGATCGCCTATTTCGAGATGGCCGTCATGACCATAAACGGCAATGAGACCTTCTGCGTCTACTTCGGTGAAAATGATGAAGAACTGGTCCATTTCGGCGGAGAAGGGAAAGCCCTGGAGCTTACGAACGCGGGAGCCGCTTCCCAGGTCCTCGCCACCCGGCTGCTGCACTACTGGCTGGATGAAAACGTAACAGAGGGCAATATCTGGAACCTCTTTACGAATTACGATCCCGAGAAGCCCCTGTCCTTTATCGCTGCCGATTTCCATAACGTCGTTCCGGAAACCATGAAGATCCTGGGCGGGCTCGGCGAAGGCATCGCGGGCAGAATGCAGGACATCTATCTGGAATTCGAAGAGGAAGACGTGCAGACCGCCCATTTCAGGACTTCTTTCGCGCCGGGGCTTACGCCGGTGCCGGATATCGACATCGTGATCACCTTCGGCAATGCGGAACCGGAAAAAAGGGCCGACGCCTGGATGAAGAATGAGGACCGTACGCTTCCCGAGGTGAAGACCGCCTGGGATGAGACCGATATCATGAACCTGAACTCGGTCTTCCTGCCGTCCTACGGCGAGACGGCTGTGCCCTTCCCGAAATTCGCCACCCCTACTTTCTTCGTGGACATCAGCCACGTCCTGTCTGAGGAAAAGATCCTGTTCCGGGACCTTCGGGCTGCTGAAGAGGATATGGCAGCCTATGAGGGACAGCTTGAGGAAGACGGCTATACGAAGGCTGAAACAGCGGACGGAAGCACGGTTTACCGGAAGATTCTCCGGGAGGCCTATCAGTGCTTCGCCAACCTGGAACTGGAGTATGATCACGGCGTGAACATCACCGCGAGCAAATATTACGATTTCCCGCGCTATGACGGCCTGGAAGCCATCAATAAGGTCATTACGGAAACCGGCTTCCCCGACCTTTCCGAAGACGAAAGCTTCAGCCGCTATGACGCCCATGACAGAGCCTCTGAGCTGATCGAATCCTGGATGTATCTGTTCGACTATAAACTGGGACTGTATACAGAGATCCAGTATGACAGCCGCGAAGACGCCGAAAAGTATCTGGAAGCCTACACGAAGGTCCTGGAAGAGAAAGGCTTCGAACTGGCCTTAAGTGATGAAGAATATGAGGAATATGAAGAGCCGGAGAATTACTTCAGAGTCGGCCTCAGGGCAGGAGACCCGGCCAAACTTAAGGAGCTCATGGGTGAAGACAACTACATGCAGCTTAAGACGAAGGAAGGTCTGAAGTCCTTCAGATATCATTTTGAGCCTGATGGAAAGACCCTGGATCTGCTGTTTAAGTCTGAAGCCTACATGCCCAGAGAAGAAGCCGTAAAACGGCTTACCGAGGCAGGCTTCCCGGAGATCGACATTCCGGAAGAAAACTATGTCGTCAGCAGAGATCTGAAACTGTTCCAGAAGACCATGTTCGGCCATGATACGATCTCGGATCTTTCCCTGGCCCTGAAATTCGAAAAAGCCGAGGATGAAACGGAATCCGCTGAGGCTCGCGCCTGGCTTGACGATCTGTTTGACAGCAGACTCATTCCGGCGGGCTTTATCCCGGCCCCTCCGGACGAGGAGATCGGTATGAACAGAAGGACCGTATTCTATAAGGATATTGAGGCTGACGGCACAGCAAAACGCCTGATCGCCGGCCTGAACTACGAAGACGATCTGACATTGTTGAATCTGGAATTCCGCTTTGAGGAACCCGAAGAATAAGTTATGAAACCCCCCTCAGGAAGAAGACGTCAGCGCCTCATATTCCGCCGCCTGGTCATGATCCATATGACCCAGTCACTGACGCTGTCCCTGACCGGAATCATCGACAGCGCGGCGGCAGGCCGGTTCTTCGGGAGCGAAGGACTGGCGGCGATGAAGCTGGCCATGCCGGTCTATTCGGTGATCAGCCTTTTCGGGGCCTGGATCTGCTCCGGCATGTCCATACGGATCGCCCAGGATCTGGAGACCGGGAACCGGGAAGAAGCAAACCGCACCTTCCGATGCGGCATGACGGCGGCCCTGGCGGTATCTGCTGTGATGGTGATTGCCGGCCTTTTGTGCTCAGGGAGCCTGGCCCGGCTTTTTGCCGGAGAGATCCGGGAGGCAGCGGTCCTGCGGCAGGTAAAGCAGTACGTCAGGGTGATCCTGTGCGGGGCAGTATTCGTTATTTTTTCAGAACATTTTAAGTACACTTACCATGATGGAAGGGCGGGGCAGAAGCATCGCCCTTTCATCCGTTGTTATCTTTTTTACGGACATTATCGGGGACATAGCCGCAGTCAGGCTCAATCTGGGGATCCGGGGCATCGCCCTGGCCAGCATCTTTGCCTACACCTGTTCCCTCCTGGTGTTTCTGCCCCGTTTCGGAAAGGAAACGCCTTCTTCAGGATCGACGGCCTGGGGCTGGATTCCGATAAGATCCGGCCCATCATTCTGAGCGGATCTCCGATGGCTGTCCGCTATGTCTGCGAGATGCTGGCGCCTCTTCTGATCAACCGCATCATGATCCATTACGGGACCATGGACGGCCTGGCCGCCCTTTCCATCCAGGATGCCATGCATTACCTGCCCCATTCCTTCTGCGCGGGAACCGCCGCCACGGTGCTGATGCTGACCGGGATCTATTCGGCGGAGCAGAGCCGGGAGGACCTGACCTTTGTCAGACAGTTTTTCGTGTATTACTGCATCGTCATCGGCGCTCTGATCTCCTTTGGCCTGGCCTACGGTTCCGGGACCATGCTCATGGTCTTTACCGACGATCCTGAACTCCTGGCCCTTGGACAGCGGGCCTTTATCTGGTACCTTTCCGGCCTGTCCTTTGTGGGGATCAACCTCTGCATCATCGCCTATTTTCAGGCCATGGGGAAACATCGGACGGCCAGGATCATGAACGCGGTCCACATCCTGATCCTTCCCTGCATCGTGACCTGGATCATGACAGCCAGGTACGGGATGGAAGGGATCTACGCGGCCTTTGCGATCCACGAGTACATTTTCTCGGTGGCCTGCTTCCTGAGCTATCTCTTCATGGGAAAGAAGAACCGGAGACGGTCGGTCAACGGCGCTTCCTGGGATCTGACGCGCTTCTCTGTGGAAAGACATCTGCGGACCATCGAAGAGGTCATCGCCATGTCCAACGAGGTGACGGACCTCTGCAGACAGAACGGCATTGAGGCAAAACAGGCCCTGCATACCGGCCTGTTTTGCCTGGAAGAACTGGGCGTCAATGCGATAGAACACAATGTGAAAGTCAGACACCGGGTGCACCTCCGGGTGCGTTTTGTGATCGGCGAAAAATGGCTGATCCTGAGACTCAGGGACGACGGCAGGCCCTACGACCTGACCCAGGCCTACAGCCTGATCAACCCGGAAGATCCCTCTTCCCACATCGGTCTGCGGCTGGTCTACGCCAGCGCGGATAAAGTGCAGTATTCTTCTTTCCTGGGCCTGAACAACGTCTGCATACGGCTGGCGGTAAAAAGGGCCGGAGAGGAATGAACCGGAGAATAAAGAACTTGAAAAGAAAGAACCGGAGGGAAGAAAACATAGAAAAGGGATAAACCACAGCTGGATTTTATTGGAAAAGAAAGCAGATAAAATCGAAAAGAGGAGGAAATGTCTTATGAGTATGAGACGCTGCCTTGTTTTTGCTCCATGCAGAGCCTGAGGAGACTGTATGGAGGATAATTTCCTCAAGCTTTGCTTCTTATCTGAAAGGAAAAAGAAAAAGGAGCAAAGAAATGAATATCAGAAAACAGAATAATTATCTCTCTAACCTTAAGGATTTTTACATCCTCTGGAGCACCCAGAGCCTCTCACAGCTCGGCAGTGCCATAACAGGATTTGCGCTGACCCTGTGGCTTTACGAAAAAACAGGGTCAGCCCTCTCCACGGCCGCCCTGACCATCTGCACCTATGCACCTTATGTGCTCATGAGCATCTTCGCCGGCGCCATTTCAGATAAGTTCGATAAAAAGAGGACGATGCTGATCTGCGATGCCCTGGCGGCCCTGAGTACCGTGGCTGTTTTTGTGCTGTACAGGAGCGGAAGCCTCCGGGTATGGCATCTTTATCTGATCAATATGATCTCCGGCCTGATGAACACGGTCCAGCAGCCGGCGTCGGAGGTGGCCTATATGAAGATCATTCCGAAGGAATACTACCAGAAGACCGGCGGGCTTCAGTCCCTGTCCAGGTCTCTAATCTCCATCGGCAATCCCGTGATCGCTGCGGCCCTTTACGGACTGGCAGGCCTGGATGCGGCCATCGCTGTTGACCTGTTATCCTTCGGGATCGCCTTTGTATCTCTGGCCTTCTTTGTGAAGGTGCCGAAGGATGAGGATGAACAGCAGAACGAAGGCAGTATTCTGAAGCTTGCGAAGGAAGGGCTGGCGTATCTTAGGCAGAATCCGCTGATCCTGAACGTGATCCTATTTATGTCCGGGGTGAACCTGATCTCCTCCGCCTACAACGCAGCGCTTCCGGCCCTGATCATCCCAAATCCCCGGGGCGGCAATGAGGTCCTGGGCATCGTGACCTCCTGCTCGGGGATCGCGATGGTCTTCGGAAGTCTGATTGCGACGTTTATGAAAAAACCGAAGGACCGGGTGCGGGTCATCTACCTGAGCATGCTTTTTTCCCTGGGAACGGAAAACTTCATCCTGGCCTTTTCCCGAAGTCCGGTGGTCTGGTGTTTCGCCCAGATCCTGGGCTGGATCTTCGTCCCGGTGATGAGCACGAACCAGAACGTCATTATGAAGACCTCGATCCCCGAAAACCTTCAGGGAAGAGTCTATGCCTGCAGGAATACCCTCCAGTTCTTCACGATCCCGGTGGGCCTTCTTCTGGGCGGCTTCATGGTGGACCATATCTGCGAGCCCTTTATGGCGGACTATGTGTATGGCCCCTTTATGGCCGGTCAGACCGGCGGATCCTTCTTCTCTGCGCAGACCGCCGCATTTTTCCGGACCCTTTTCGGGAGCGGGAAAGGCTCCGGCGCTGCTCTGATGATGTTCATCCTGGGCATAACCGGGACCCTGTACTGCCTCATTTTCGGCAGCCGGTTAAGGAAATATCATTATAATGACTAAGGAAATATCATGATATGGACCGGGAAAAGCAGTCTTTACAGAAAGCGGGATGTGCAGACGATGTTGAATGAAGGAAGTTGTAATGGAAAAAGAATTCGAATACTCAACCAGAAACGTGACCATTGAAGATTACGACGCAGTCTTCGCCCTGTGGAACAGCTCCGAGGAGAGCCGCCGGGCCATGAACCCGGTGGATGATACCCGGGAAGGGATCGCGAAATATCTTGAGAGAAATCCGAGTACCTGTTTCGCCGCGGTCAAGGACGGGAAGATCATTGGCGTGATCCTCACCGGCCATGACGGACGCCGGGGTATCATACATCACCTGTGCGTGAATCCGGAATACCGGCGGATGGGGATAGCAAACCGGCTGGTTTCCCTGGCGGAGGAGGCCCTGAAAAAAGAGGGCATCCAGAAGATCTTCGGACTGGTATTCAAGGATAACGAGCCGGCCAACGCCTTCTGGGAACAGCAGGGCTACAGTCTCAGAACGAACCTGAACTACCGCAACAAAAGCCTGAATGAAGACATCCCCATGGGGGAATAAGAACCTGAGTGGAGACGGTTTCTGCTGAGGGAACAGCTGAATGAAGACATTTCTATGGAACAAGGTCACTTCCCCGGGGAAGAACATGGCAGAGGGTTAAAACATCATGACGATTTATATTATCCGTCACGGACAGACAGAAAAGAATAAGGCAAACCTTCTTCAGGGACGCAGCGATGTGCCCCTGAACGAGGCCGGGAAACAGCAGGCGGAAGTGGTCCGGGATCAGTTCAGGGCAGCGGGGATCCGTTTTGATAAGGTGTATTCCAGCCCCCTGATCCGGGCTGTCCAGACAGCAGAGATCATCACGGGGACCAACCCACCGACTCCCCCGGAAGTTACGATAGAAAACCGGCTGATCGAGATGGATTACGGTCCCTACGAAGGCATGGATCTTCGGGAGCCGGCACCGGAAGTCATGACGTTTTTCAGGGATTTTGTGCATAATCCGGCCCCGGAGGGGATGGAACCTTTAAACGATGTGGTTTCCCGGCTCGGAGAATTCCTGGAAGAGATCAAAGAAGAGGCTGAAGCCGAGAATATCCTGATCTCTACCCATGCCATCGCCATGAAGGGCGCTCTGGAATACCTGACCCCGGAATCTGAAGGAAGCTACTGGTCCAAATACATCGGAAACTGTGCGGTATATACCGCAGAAGTCAGGGACGGGAAATGGACCGTTCCCTATGAGCTGGTGATGGATCAGAACTGACGGATCAGAAGAACCTGCAAGGCATAAGAGACGTCCGCAAGCCGTCAGAAATACTTGAGAAGCATGGAACCATCCGGAATCTGCTTTTGGCGGCTATATCATGAAATGAAACATGCAGCTGTCTGCAGGGCTTCGGTGAAGGCAGGAAACAGGAAAGAAATAAGATCATGATTTTTGTATTAGAAGATACCGATAAAGTTAAAGATCTGTTTTCAGGCTGGGAGGAAACCCTCATCTGGTCTTGTCTGCAGAAGGTCATGGGGAAGATCTTTGTAACGGATCTTCAGGATCCGGAATCCGCCATGGCTTATACAGGATGTTTTGCGTTCTTTGGGGGCGTGCCGGACAAGAAACTGGTTCTGGCAAAACCTCCGGGGTTTGTGATCATGGTGCCGGAGAACGAGGCATGGGCAAACCTGATAGAAGCCTGTTATCCCGATGCCAAAAGAGTTACCCGGTACGCCATCAGAAAAGATACGAAGTTTGACACAGCCCGTCTGAAGGCTTTTGTGGAGGCCTTTCAGAAGGATCCGAGGTTTGAAGGCTATGACCTGAAAGCCATCGACGGTGAGCTGTATGACCTGTGCCTGCCGGATCCGGTGACCCGGGATTTCGTCTCTTCCTTTGAAACCCGGGAACGGTTTCTGGAACTGGGCCGGGGCATGGTCATCCTGAAAGACGGCCGGATCGTATCAGGAGCATCGTCCTATTCCCGGTATCTGGAAGGGATCGAGATCGAGGTCGATACCGTGCCCGAAGAGCGTCAGAAGGGTCTGGCCACCGTATGCTGCGCGGCACTGATCCTGCGCTGCCTGGAAGAGGGGCTGTACCCCAGCTGGGACGCCATGAATATGAATTCCGTACGGCTGTCGGAAAAACTGGGCTATGAATTTGATCATGAATACATTGCGTATGAGGTTTCCGGTACGGAAAGGACTCATTAAACAAACCATAAAACCGATTGATTGGGAAATAATATGACCATGAAAGCAATAACTATCGCCGTTGATATGTACGGCTACCCGAACCGGTGCCTCCACTGCTGGCTTTCGCATATGCCGAACCGGAAAATGGAGGACGGGGCCGACGAGTGGATCGTAGACCGCTTCAGGCCCTATTTTGATAAGATCGAGTTTTTCAGCTGGCTCCGGGAGCCGGATTTCTGCGATGATTACCGGGCGCGCTGGGAAAGAGACAAAGCGCTTTCTGTAAACACGGTGCCGCCCCGCTTTGAACTGGGGAGCTTCTGGCGGCTGGTCCGGGATCCGGAATACGTCCTTTTCCTGAAGGAGGTTGGGGTGGACTGCGTCCAGCTCACGCTTTTCGGCTTAAAGGAAACCACCGACCGGTACGTGGGACGGAAAGGCGCCTTTGAGGAACTGCTGAAAGCCACGGACATCCTTCTGGAGCATCAGATCAGTCCCCGCTGGCAGACCTTTATCAACGAAGAAAACAAAGAAGAGATCCCGGAACTGCTGCATCTTTCGGAAAGACTGAAGCTGAAGGAACGCGCAGAAGCCTTCGGCGGGAGCTTCCGGTTTTTTGTCCATGCAGGGACCTGCGACGGAGAAAACCGAAAGCTTTATCCTGTCAGGATCAGAAAGGGCAGCGTCCCGGACGTGCTGGTTCCGTATTTTCTGAATTATGAGGAAAACTTTTCCGAGAAAGAACTGTGTGAAAAGCTCGGGAACGACAGCAGCTTTTTTGTTCCGCATAATGAAGAAGACATCGTCATTTACATTGCCAATAATTATGATCTTTTCTTCAATTTCACCCATATGCGGGAAGAGTGGCGGATCGGCAATCTGAAGGAAGACCCCATCGAAGAGCTGGTGAGACGGATCCTGGAGGAAGATATTCCGGCGCTCAGAGACGCGCGCCGGATAACGGTGGGGGAACTGGTTTCCCGCTACGGGGATCCCGGATCGGACCGTCTTTTCGAAGAGGAAGATTTTAAAATATATCTGCTGAATGCCTATCTGGAAAAGCAGAAAACATCAGAAAGATAACAGAGAAACAGAAGCATGCGTTTTTCGGTGAAAGCAGGAGTATGATCAGAAAATGGCTTACCGGCGATACACGGCCGGGTTTTTACAGAGATCTGTGGGTGCTGATGCTGCCCATCGCTGTGCAGAACCTGATCACGGCCGGCGTGAATATGGCCGACGTGGTGATGGTGGGACAGCTGAACCAGACGGCGCTGTCGGCCTCCTCCCTGGCGGGACAGGTGGCCTTTATACTGAACTTTGTTTATTTCGGCATGACGTCGGCGGTGACCATCATGGCCGCCCAGTACTGGGGAAAGGGAGACCGGCGGGTGCTGGCGAAGATCCTGGGGCTGGGATTGTATATTTCCCTCTTTGTGGCGGTTACGGCAGTGCTGCTGGCTTTCCTGGTCCCTGGAACGGTCATGCATTTCTGGACAAATGACCGGGAGCTCATCGAAACCGGCAGCCGCTATTTAAGGCTGGTGGCCCTGTCCTATCTGTTCTCAGGAGTGACCCAGCCCTACGTGGCGGTCATGAGAAGCTGTGAACGCGTTAAGTTTTCCATGATCCTGTCCATCATCACCCTGACGCTGAACGTCATCCTGAACGCTCTTTTGATCTTCGGCCTGCTGGGCTTCCCGGCACTGAGGATCGAAGGCGCGGCCATAGCGACGTCCATCTCCCGCGGGGTGGAATTCCTGATCTGCCTCGTGGATTTCTCCCGGCAGAAGCTGCTGCCCAGAAGTCTTAAAAACATGTTTCATCTGCCGCGGACGCTGCTGGTGGATTTCCGGAAGTTTGCCCTTCCGGCTTTTCTGAATGATGTGCTGTGGGGCTTTGCCTACAATATGAATTCGGTCATCATGGGGCATCTGGGCTCTGATATGGTGGCGGCAAATTCCCTGGTGACGGTGGTCAGAGACGTGCTGACCACGGTGGGGTTCGGCATATCGTCCGCAGCGGCCATCATGCTGGGCAAGGAGCTGGGAGAAAACCAGCCGGCAAAAGCCCGGAAGGATGCCGGTTCCCTGCTCAGAGTCACCCTGATCTATTCCGTGCTGGCGGGGATCATGCTGTTTTTCGCGGCGCCCTGGATCCCGTCCCTGGCGAAGGTCTCGGAGACGTCGGCGGGCCTGATGAAGATCATGCTCTATATGAACATTCCCTATCAGGCGGGGATGCTGGTGAATACCATCCTGATCGCGTCGGTGCTTCGCTGCGGCGGAGATACCCGTTACGGAATGGTGCTGGATATCTCCGCCATGTGGGGCTGGGCGGTCCCCGTGGGACTGCTCACGGCCTTTGTGTTCCGTCTGCCGCCCCTTATCGTATATGCCTTTATGTGTACCGATGAATTCGTGAAGCTTCCCTTCGCGGTGCACCGGTACAGAAGCGGAAAGTGGCTGAACAACATTACCAGGGAACACGGAGAGTAAAAAATCCCCCTTTGCCCCGGGACGCCTGTCCTGAAGCAAGGGGGATTTCTGCGTATTATGAACCAGCCGGCCGGGTCATTTAACCGGTCGTTCAGATAGGCTGTCAGAACCAGACGTTCAGACAGGCCGATCGAAGCGGTCATTCAAACAGCTTCATCAGGACTTTTGCATAGACCTCATGGCCTTCCGCCGACGGATGGTTGATCTTATTGGCCAGCAGCTCTTCCCAGGGACAGCCGCGTTCTCTGGCCTTATCCCACACTGCCCTGACGTCGGCGAGACAGACCTGCTCTTCCCAGGCCAGCTCCCGGATCATTTCGACCCGCTTTTCCGTGGTGGGCTGGGGAACTTCCTGACCCGGTGCGGCAAACATGGTGTTCGGAAGATCTCCGTTAGGCGTAAGGAGGACGATATCCGCCGTGGTTTCCTGTTTAAAGCGCTGCACCAGTTCCTTTAACAGGGCTTTGTAGTGATGCTCATCTCCCAGAGTCCGGTTATCCCAGTTGAGGGACCCGTTGACCAGGATCAGATCAGGATCATAGCGGATGACGTCGCGATCTGCTCTTGCCATCATGGACGGCAGCGTATCGCCCGCAATGCCGGCGTTGATGACGGATACACTGGTAAGTTCAAACTTATCGATCAGCATGGCCCGGAACTTCTCTATATAGCTTTCCCGGGCATCGTAGATCTCCACCGGAGGAAGGCCTCCTTTTTCCCGGATCATGGCCGCGATCTGTTCGGAGGAGGCTCCGTGGCGGAGCGCGGTAAAGACGTCCTTCATCTTTTCGGTTACTTCCGGGGACATGAGGCTCTCAAAATGGCCCGCGGTCACGGAATCGCCCAGGGCGGCAATGACCGGGTTTTTCCGCTCCAGACCGTCCGGGTCTGCAAGACCGAAAATACTGCCGGCCATCCCGGTGTTCTCTTTCATTTTGCGGATAAACCGCTCCGGGCGTACAGGGCTGCTGCAGACAAACTCATCGGCGCAGCGAAGAAAGATATCAGCATAGGGCTGACGGATCCTGAAAGTCGTTTTCATGAATTTCTCCTTGCTTAAAATGATGATTTTCTGGTATAACTGGGGAGAGACCGGTTTTCCTTATGTAAGGATAAATCTGCATTCCGGAGAAGGGCTGTTCCGAAGCAGCAACCGAAAAGAAAAACAGCGGTTTCAGTAAAGCAGCAATAAATGCTGTGATCCGGAAGAAGCAAACCGGCAGATTACCGGAAATACGGTCTCGTGATAATGTTTATGATACCATAGAAATACAAAATCAGCATGTATTAATTTAAGAACCCGGCAGGTAAGATTTTTATCATTTGACCCGTGCCGGAATCAGGCGCAGGGCGTGTGACAGGGGTAAAAAGCTGCCTCGTGCGGAAACAGAGATCAGGCATACGGCAGGAGCGATTCGGCCTGAAAAAGAGCCCGCAGGGATAATTCGGGGATACGGATCCGGCAGAAGATCATTAAGGGGGAGGAAAAGCTATGAAGATCCGGGAAGTTATTGACAGTATTCTTCGCTATCATCCGGCGCTGATCCGTTACATGGGGTGCGACGAGGTGAAGTGCGGAGATCCGGAGCAGGAATGCACCGGCGTGGTCACCGCGATGGACGCCACCGTCAATGTGGTCAGAAAGGCCGTCGAACTGAAAGCCAACCTGATCGTGGTCCATGAACCCACGAACTATACGTCGGCCGACCGGCCCGGCTGGAATGAGGACTTTGAAAATCAGGTCTTCCGGGAAAAGGAGAAACTGCTGGAGGACAACCATATCGTTATCTGGCGGGATCATGACCATATGCATGCCCATCAGCCCGACGGGATCTTCACCGGCGTACTGAAATATCTGGGCTTTGAAGAATACGCAGAGGTCGACCGCAGTATGGGTCTGTACGCGCATTTTATCGTAACGCTGCCCGAAGACCGGCAGACGACGTTGAAAAAACTGATGGCGCAGCTGAAGGAGACCATCGGCCTGAACGGCGTCCGGTACATCGGCCCCGAGGATATGCCGGTGCGGAAGCTGGCGGTGGTGGGGCATCTGAACGGCGGTCCATCCAGAGAGAAAAACAAGGCCGGGCTTCCGAAGGAATACAGTGTGGAGATCATCCGGTATTTTGAAGAACAGGGCGTGGACGTCATCCTCCCCGGCGAGACCATCGACTGGACGCTGCTGAGCTATGTGAGAGACGCCGTACAGCTGGGGCAGAATAAAGCCATTATCACCCTGGGCCATTTCAACTGGGAAGAGCTGGGCATGCGCTATGCCAAAGAGTGGATTGATACGCTTCTTGACGGGGCGGTGCCGGTAACCTACGTTCCCACAGAGGACATGTATCAGTATTATTTCTGATAAATAAACACTCAGAGGATTTAAAATGAATTATACGATCAGAACTGCCGGCCCGGCGGATGAAGAGAGGATCCGGGAATTATTCATCGAAATGCTGCGGACCATCACCCATCGGGATGATGTGGAGGGCTATGAGGCCGGATACCTGGACCGGTTCTGGAGCGGGGGAGAAGACCGCATCTACGTCGCCGACGAAGATGGCGTAAAGGCCTTTCTGTCAGTGGAGGTCCATCATGAAGAGATTGGGGATTATATCTATTACGATGACTTTTCGGTGACGGAATCCTGCAGGAACCGGGGTATCGGTTCCGCACTGATCCGGGAAGCGGAAGCCTACGCGGAAAAGATCCGGATCCCCGCCATCTGCCTGCATGTGGAGAAGAGCAACAAGGCAGCGATGCGTTTTTATGAGAGAAACGGATACACGCAGTACAGGGATGACGGAGACCGGCTCTTAATGGTCAAAGGGAGTCTGTAACAATTATGCGTTGTTTTTCAAAAGCCAAAATGCTAGAATAATATGATTCCAACGCCAAAAGTCGGACTCCACGGAATGTTTACATTCCAGTGGAGGAAAGACTTCTTGGCGTGGCCCTCATGAAGCACGAAGTGGAGTTTTTACTCCACGAGAGTGCGGAATGAGGGAGGATGGTGGGAGTGCGAAGCACGGAACCATCCGGAATCTACTTTTGGCGACTATATCATAATATAAAAAGAAAGGAGTGCGTATGGCTTATATCAGACTTAGTTTTGCCTCCGAAAAGCTGCATGGGAATACGGATATCTCCGTGTTTCTTCCTTCGAAGAAACGTCCCCGCGGTATGGGAGGCTTTCGGAAGATCCCCAAGGCATCTTATGATAAGGATGAGGTTTACCAGGTGCTCTGGCTGATCCACGGAGGCGGCGATGATTACACGGCCTGGCCTCTGGACGCCATGATCCAGCGTGCCTGCGATGCAGCGGAGCTGGTGGTCATCATGCCCACGATCCTGGATCTTCCGGGCATCAGAAAGGACATGGACACCGTTGGCTTCGTCACGGAAGAACTGCCGGAAGCCATGAGTTTCATGTTCCCCATTTCCCGGAGACGCCAGGACAATTTCATCGCCGGCCTTTCCTACGGCGGCTATTTCTCCTACCGCTGCGCCATGCTGCATCCGGAACTGTACGCCTGCGTGGGTTCCTTCTCCAGTCCGCTGGACGTGGCGGAGGACGTCAGGCGCCTGCATGCCAATGATCCTGCCTTTGTGACGGATGAGATCACGGGTTCCGACAGGGATATCCTTTATCTTACGGCAAAGCTTAAGGAAGAGGGCAGGGAGATGCCGAAGACCTTCCAGACCGTGGGTACGGAGGACTTTACCTGGGATTTCAACGTCACCGCCAGGGATCACTTTGTGAAACTGGGCATGGACCACACCTTTATCCAGCGGCCCGGCACCCATAATTTCGAATTCTGGGACGGCGCCCTGAAGGATTATCTGGAATGGCTGCCCCTGGTCAAATCACCGGTGAGAAAGGAGAGATTCTGATGGCACGTTTACAGATCCATACAGGTCTTCCGGATGTTTCCCTGGATGTGATCATTCCGGAATTCATGAAGAACAGAAAAGCCAGGGAACAGGGTCTGAGCCGGGAAGAATACTATGCCTCCCGGAACCTGCCGGTTTTGTGGCTGCTTCACGGCGGTATGGGCGATGCCACTGACTGGCCCCGCTACAGCCGCATCGAAATGTATGCCGAAGAGAAGGGCCTGATTGTGGTCTGCCCCACCGGCAATAACGGCAACTGGGTCAATATGGTTCAGGGAAATGCCTGGGAAGATGTTGTCACCGAAAAACTCTGGGAATTCGTTCACAGCAATTTCCCCACCTCCGACAAGCCGGAGGACAATTACATCGCCGGCCTGTCCATGGGCGGCTACGGCGCTTTGAGGATCGGCCTGAGGCATCCGGAACGGTATTCCCGAATCGGTGCGTTCTCTTCCGGGATCGGCATCCCCCAGGAATACGCCGTGGGCGAATTTAAGATCCCCGGCGCCGATATGGCCTTCGGCGACCCGGAAAAGATCCTGGGCTCCGAATATGATGGCTTCCAGGCAGCAAAGGACCGGGCTGCAGCAGGCGGCGATCTGCCGCCGGTCTATATTTCCTGCGGCACCAAAGACCGTCTCTACGGCATCAACGCCGAATTCAGGGACCATCTGATCTCCCTGGGTTATGACGTCACCTGGGACGAAGGCCCCTACGGCCATGAGTGGCGCTTCTGGGACGAACAGGCCGAGAAATTCATCAAAACCCTGCCGTAAAACGGTAAAAACAGGAAACGGGGAAGGACCCCGTAAGCTGAAAATTGACAGTTCGGGAACTGAAAAACGGATACTCGGAAACTGAAAACCGGCATTCAGCAGCTGAAAAACGGAAACCGGGGAAATTGAAACTCGGAAACTGAAAACCGAATACTGAAAAAACGGAGATCCCGGAGCCTCGGCCCCGGGATCTTTTTATGCTCTGCCATCAGCTGCTTTATTACCGCCATGAATATTTCAGCTTACATCAACGGCGCAAAGGCCTTGGCCAGGCAGCCGGCCAGCTTCATGGAAAGCTTTTCATGCCTGATGCTGTCATCCGTTACTTCCCTGCATTTTGACAGGGTTTCCGCAAAGTCCGCCTCGATGTCTTTGATACAGTCGGTCTTATAGAGGTAAGCGGCGCATTCGAAGTGGTGGTAGAGGCTGCGGTAATCCAGGTTGATGGTACCGACCACGGCCTTCGTGTTATCGCAGGTGAACACCTTTGCGTGGACAAAGCCGGGCGTGTATTCGTAGATCTTCACCCCGGCATCGTACAGAGAGCGGTAGTGCCGCTTGGCCAGAGCGTAGGCCAGCTTTTTGTCCGGGATCCCCGGCAGGATCAGCTTCACGTCCACGCCCCGCTGGGCCGCAAACTTCAGCGATGCTTCCAGTTCTCCGTCCAGGATCAGATAGGGCGTCATGATATGCACGTAATTCGTGGCCCGGTTCAGGATATCCATATAAACGGCCTCGCCGGCCTTATATTCATCCAGCGGGCAGTCGCAGAAGGGCATAACGTATCCCCCGGCGTCCGGGACGGGCTCCCCTTCATACGCCAGCCAGGAAGCATAATCGGGTTCCTTCTGTCCCACGTTCCACATCTGAAGGAACATCAGGGTAAAGCTTTTTGCCGCAGGACCTTCCAGCATGACGGCGGTATCCTTCCAGTGCCCGAACCGCTCCTTGCGGTTGATGTATTCATCGGCCAGATTGACGCCGCCGGTGAAGGCCACCCTGCCGTCGATGACAAGGATCTTCCGGTGATCCCGGTAATTATAATGGGAGGAGACCACCGGCTTTAAAACAGAAAAGGCCTTGGCGTGTATCCCTTCCTTTTCCAGGAGTTTCCAGTACCCCGGCGGCAGGGTGGAGATCTCGCACATGCCGTCATACATCATGCGGACTTCCACGCCCTCCTTTGCCTTGCGCATCAGGATGTCCAGGACGCGGCCCCACATATAGCCTTCCTCGACGATGAAGTATTCCAGGAAGATGAACTTTTCCGCCTTCTCCAGCTCCCGCAGCATGGCTTCGAATTTGTCTTCGCCCAGAGGAAAATAGGTCACTCTTGTTTTGTCATAGAGGGGGAAGGTGCCGCTTCTGTTGAGATACCGGCACAGGTCGTCCGTCCCCGAGAGGTCTTTCCCGGCTTCATCCGGAACGCCTGCGGGCTGCGGGATCATTCCGGCCGAAAGACGGATCTGGTCCCTGACCATCCGGGTCTCCATCCGGTGGCCGATGTTCTTCTGGGACAGCAGAAGCAGAATGGTTCAGGGGACAGGGACGATGGAAATGACCAGAAGCCAGGTCAGCTTTGCCGAGGAGTCCATGCTGTTGTTCAGCAGGTAAATGACCATGATAAAGGTGAAAACGTACTGAAGATACAGCAGTACGGGCAGTTTGTCCAGGAACCACCGGTGCAGGATGGCCAGCAGCAGGATCTCTGCGATCAGAAGGACGACAATAAGAAAGAACCGGCTGAAGACAAAGCCCAGCAGTCCCTTGCGGACGGGTTTTCCCAGTCTTGTTACTTTTTCGTTTTCCATGAAAATGCTCTTTTCTGATGGATTATTATATACTGTGCAGCGTCGGGATCACAGACGGAACAGGGAGCAGGGAGCGTCCGTCTGTTTCAGAACGAGGCAGTTGAAGGCTTTCCGGATATTCCGGCTGACTCAGTATAGCATGAGACAGACACCTTTTCAACTTGCGAAAGTACGGTCTGCAAGGCAGTACTGCAGAGCAGCCGGGAAGAACGCCCCCAACAGAAACAGACTGTTGACAGAAGCGGACAGGTGTATTACAAAGAGTATAAAAAATGCCGCAGGGGATTCGGACCGAAGGGGACAATACCGGAGGGGACAATATCAGAGGGGACAATACCGGAGGGGACAATATCAGAGGGGACAATACCGGACAGGAGAGAAACGGATCCCCGGCAGCCAGCGTAAATATGATCATAAAGTTGATTTGAAGGTCTGAAAGGCTTAGGAGGCTCAGGGATCTGTCCGCCGCTTCCTGAAAAGCAGAAAAAGGGGGCGGACAGGCGGAAAATTCAGGGATTTTTGAAAAATCCCCTTGCGTAAGGTATTGCTTGTTACGCTGCGTCATGCTGTAAGATCCATGGCGTAAGGAGGTGAAAGCTATGTCAAAATACACCACAGGAGAGATGGCGAAGCTCTGCAGCGTCACCGTCCGGACAGTTCAGTATTACGATACCCGGGGCATCCTGATCCCCAGCGAACTTTCCGAAGGCGGAAGACGGCTCTACTCGGAAGAGGATCTGAAGCGCATGAAGATCATCTGCTTCTTAAGAGAACTGGATCTTCCGATCGACGCGATCTCCCAGATCCTTCAGGAAGAGCATCCCGAAAAGGTGATCGGGCTTCTGATCGAACAGCAGGAGGCGGTCCTTTCGGAGGAGATCGCCGGGAAACAGGAAAAACTGGAAAAACTTCAGGAACTGAAGAACGGACTGAAAAACAAAGACGAAGTCTCTCTTGAAACTATCGGTGACATAGCCGTTTATATGGAAGGCAGAAAAAAACTTAAAAAAATGCGCCTGATGATGATCCTGACCGGACTCCCGGTCACGGCTTTTCAATGGTTTGCCATCATTCTCTGGATCGTCAGAGGCATCTGGTGGCCCTTTGTCCTCTGGGCGGTGATCGCCGCTGTCTGGGGCACGCTGGTCAGCCGGTACTACTTCAGTCATGTAAAATACATCTGTCCGGAATGCCATGAAGTCTTCAGACCCTCATTAAAGGAAGCCTTCTGGGCAAATCATAACCCTACGGCCCGTAAACTGACCTGCCCTCAGTGCGGTCATAAAGGTTTCTGCGTAGAGATCTGGGGAGGTGATGAAAAGTGAAGGCCTTTGAAGATATCGTCATTGGCAAAAGCAGCATTCCTTCACTGATCATCACGGTCCTTCTGATGATCGCGATCCCCGTCTTCTTTTTCCTTTACTGGCGCAGGAAACATAAGGAAAAGACCAGGATCAGCTGGCTCATTGCCGGCGCGGCCGGATTCCTCATTTCCGCCCGGGGCCTGGAGCTGGGCGTGCATTATCTTTGTATCGTCATGGACAATCCCGTCTCCCGCTTTATCAACGGACACATGGCGGCCTTTGTCCTTTACGGGGTCATCATGGCCGGCGTTTTCGAGGAATGCGGGCGGTATATCATCCTGAAGTACATCATGAAAAAGAACCGCACCCGGGAGAATGCGGTCCTGTACGGCATAGGCCACGGAGGCATAGAGATCCTCGCGGTGCTCCTGCCTTCGATGATCTTATATCTTGTGATAGCGGTGCTGTTCTCTTCGGGAAACACGGAGGAGGCGCTCCGTACCCTGAATATCACGGAGGAAACCGCCAAAACAGCGCTTCCTTCCGTACAGGCGGCAGCCGCCTTCGATTACGGCATGATGGCGATGAACGTCATCGAGCGCCTGCTGGCGATGCTTCTGCATATCGGGCTGACGGTCATCGTTTATTACGGCGTCGTCAATAAAAAGAAGCTGTATCTCCTGGCGGCGATCCTTCTGCATATGCTCATGGATACCTTCCCGGCGCTGTACCAGAGAGGCCTGGTGCCCTTATGGTCCGTCGAGGTCTGGGCCGCCTTCTGGACAGCTGCGGTGGTATACATTGCCGCGAAGCTGTATGCCGGTCTGAAAGACCGCTGAGGGTTCTGAAAACAAGCAGATAAAAAAGCAAAATAACATCATAAATAACAACAAAAAGCATCCGGCTTTGTAAATCACCCCGGAAAGGTGATCTGCAGCCGGATGCTTATTGTTTCTGATGTCCTGAACCGGATTGAAAGTATTCTATACGATCAGTCTTCCTGCTGATAATCCCGGACTGTCAAAGATCCTGCCGGTTAAAGATCCTGTCTGTCAAGATTCCTGCCGGTCAAAGATCCTGTCCCGGTAATAGGTCATGGTGCAGTAACCATAGGTGAACTGGTCCTTCTTATCCGCGTCCCGGGAGAGCATGTTGGTAAACATGACCTGGTCATGCAGCCGCCTTCCGTCCCAGACGTAACCGGGATCCGGCAGCGGCTGGAGCATACGGGGCGGGTTGTAGGGGACGCCCGGGAAGCCCTTCAGGATCATATCCAGACATTGTTTCTGACGGAACAGAAGCATATGGTCATAGACAAAGCCGCCGCCGTAGAGCATATCGACGTCTTCAAAATAAGGGAAGAGCTTGTCGATGTTCCGGGCATACTGTTCGACGCTGGTGCCGATGGCCTTATAGGCCGGCGTGCCTAATTCGTCACCGGAAAAGATGCAGCGGTGATATAAGTCCACGAGGCACATACTCCCGGCAGCATGGTCCGGGATGAAAAAGGCTTTCAGCACGCAGCCACCGCCCAGATCGATCTCATCGCCTTCGTTTAGGATGCTGATCTCAAAATCCAGGGGAAATTCCACGCCCTTGAAAAGATCATGGTCGGGATTCCGGTGCATATTGCCGCGTTTTACCGCATCCGCGCAGATCCGGCTCATATAACTCACGGGGAAGTAGGAGCAGCCGCCGGTGTGGTCGAAATGCTCATGGGTGATAAAGCAGCCGATGATGGGCTTGTCCGTCAGCGTTTCACACATCTTTTTCAGATCGCCGACGCCGAAGCCGGTATCAATGACCAGGGCCTTTTCCGCGCCTTCCACCAGGTAGATGTAATCTCCGTAAGTCAGGATCTGCCAGACGCCGTCCTGACGGTGCCAGGCTTCAAAATAATTCTCATCCATGGGACGCTCCGTGACCCAGTCATCATCCCTTAACATGATATGATGGGCAGCAGAGAAGTCTATGCCGTTATATTCCGGCCCGAAGACCTTTTTGATATGTTTTTCCATAGGATGCTCCTTCAAGAATCACCTTTAACCGGTCACTTGCCGATTCTTTTTCGGTTATTACCCGGTCATTTGCGGCTTACTCCACAAGACCGGTTTCTTTCATGTTGTAATAAGCCGCCTGAGCAGTAGCCAGCGGATCCAGGTTATTCATGTTGTCCTGTTCGATGATGGCGTAATCGATGCCCATATCCAGCGCCTTCTGAAGAACGCCCTTAAGATCCAGCACGCCGGTGCCGGGAGTCGTGAATGTGGGCCGGACGATGGTCCTCTTGGGACGCTCGACAAGTCTGGTTTCGTTCTGATAATCCTTGATGTGGACCGCGCAGAGCCTGTCGCCCAGCTGATCCATGACCTGGATCGGATCAAAACCGCCGAAATTGCACCAGCCGGTATCCAGCTCGAATTTCAGTTCATCGGAATAAGCGGCCATCAGATAGAAATAAGGAACACCCTTATAACACTGTCTGAATTCCTCATCGTGATTATGGAAGGCCACCTTGATGCCTTCTTTTTTCAGGGCGGCGGCAGCTCTTTCAAGCTGTTCCACCTGCTTCATGGCTTCGTCATATTTCAGGGGTTCGTCCAGGAAGCCAAAACCGTACTGGGCTACGTTGGAGCCCATGCAGGTGGCCCGGTCCACGCCCAGACGGTGAGCCTGTTCGGCGATCGCCTTGACATCATATTCCCCGTCGGGACCGGCCATCATCATGGCTGTCAGCGGTTCCATACCCAATTCATGAAGCTTGTTCAGGGCTTCTTCTTCGGTATATTTTGTCTTACGGGTCGCCATATCCATGCCCTGGGCCATCATAAGGACTTCAAAGCCTTTATAACCCATGGCGGCAAATTTCTCCAGGGTGACGAACGGATCCATATCTTTCGGCATAAAACCTGTGGCGATAAGTCCTGCTTTTAATTTTTCCATATCCTGCTCCTTTGATTGTTTTTATCAGCCCGGAAGACTTTTTCTGATAGTACCATATTTCACCGCTGGAAACAATCCCTGCACGGAAGTAAACGAATCATAGAGTGCATTTTCGGGAAAATATGGTATGATGAAACAGACAGGAAAGGCAAACTTAAGCGCCGAAAGGGATACCGGCAGAACAGAAGAAGCAGATTACAGCGACAGAAGACAGCAGCGGGAAGACAGAGACAGAAAAACAGAATAAAGCTGCAGAAAGAATGAGACAGCAGATAGAAGCAGAAAGACGGAAAAGAAGACAGCTGTAGGAAGGCAGAAACAGGAGGCACGATCTATGCGGACACCAAAAGAACTAGGAAAGGCGATCACCGCCATAAGGCACGAAAAGGGCCTGACCCAGAAGGCGCTGGCGGAGAAGCTCAATGTTACGGATAAAGCCATTTCCCGTTGGGAACGGGGACTGGGCTATCCGGATATCCAGCTTCTGGAAAAGCTTTGCGGCGTTCTGGGGATTCCTGTTGAAAAACTTCTGATGCAGGAAGAAGAGCAGGCCTTTCAGGAAAAGGCAGGCACTGCTGCAGAGGAGCCCCTGACTGATGTCACGGACCGGCCGGATTTCGGAAAAGACGGAGAAAGGCTGAGAGCCATTCATGAGGCTTATACCGAAGAGCGGGAAGCCTACCGCCGGCGCATCAGAAAAAGGAACAGGATCCTGCTGGCAGCCGCAGCTGTCCTTTTGTGCGGCCTGCTGATCTGCCTGATCCCCCGGCAGAAGAGGATCGACCGGACCCTGTACGGCGAATATGTTTCCGAGGCGGGCGATGTCGTTCCGGTCCGGGGCTTACTGAAGGGGCGCCTCCGGACCTGGCTTTTCGGCGGGACATATTTCAAAGGAGATCTTTCGGTCAGCCGGGAGGCGGACGGAGACAGGCTGTTTGAACAGACGTTTACAGGCAGAAAGACCGCCTATGGCAGCGAAGCACCGGGGCCTCTCATGAAGCTTGAGTCCATTTATACGCTTTCCGTTCCGGTATATCTGAAACAAGGAAATAGAACGGGGCAGCTGAGCATGCTGTTCTCAGAGGACTTTTCCCGGGTCTGGATCTACAAAACCGACCTCCTGCCGGGACAGGTGACAGCGGCCTCCGATCCCGATATGGATCTTCAGAAAGTCAGGGAACGGTTCCGCAGCATCATCAACGTTCAGGAATGAGTGTGAAAAAAGTTGTAATAGAAATGATACGAAAAAATTGAACGATGGAAAAAATGAAACGAAAAGAAACGATATAAAAAAGTCGGCCGCCGGTCCGGGACTCGTCTTAAGATGAGCCGGACCGGTTTTATTTGCTTACTGCACCAGAGACCGGTCCCCACATTCAAAGCCGGCGCCAGATATTTCGAATCTGCAGCACCAGATATTAGCGATTGCCTGTAAAGAATATGATTGGTATAATCAAATAAACGGCTGGGGCGGATTCCGCCATCGGACCGCGTAAAAGATACTTTTTGTGAAGATACAATTTAGAAGAAACTGTTTTGAAGGTGCTGTTCAGACAGAAACGCTTTTTTAAAAACCAGAAAGGAGTGCAATGAATAACGAAACTTATGGTTACGCAGATACGCCGGCTTTGGAAGATCATCTCGGGCTGAAAAAATACTTTGACGGTCTCTCCTCATTCATACTGAACTGTCCCGAACCCATGACGATAGCCATCCAGGGCGGCTGGAGGAGCGGAAAAACGTCCGCCATAGAGATGATCCTGAAAGAGCTTGGGGAGCATAAAGACCTGATACAGATCAAATTTAATACCTGGCAGTATTCCCGCATTGCCGGAGATAATCTGTTCCTTCCGCTTCTAAGGCGGATGGTGGATACCCTGAAAGAACAGATCGCGATAAAAGCAAAGGAACAGGGTAAGCGCCAAATAATAGGGCGTTAAATTAGATGAAAATACTCCAACTTTTTCAATTGGAGTACTTTCATCTGATTCATATGCGATTTTTGAGATGTTGGAGTTTTTCACTCCAAGGGGCCAGCTCGCTTAGTTTCTCATCGTCCCAGCTTTTGTCCGGTCTTCTCTCTAAGATATACTTCAGATATTCGTAGATATTTAATCCATAGACCTTTGCCATCTCGACGATACTGTATACTATGGAACTCGCTTCAGCTCCCTTTACACTATCACTGAACAGCCAGTTCTTTCGTCCTACTGTAAAGGGGCGGATCGCATTCTCGCTTAGGTTGTTGGAAAAACTGCACCTTCCGTCTTCCAGATATGTTATAGCTGTTTCCTTCTGATTTCGGACATAGGTGACTGCCTTATCAAGACGGGTATTCTTTACCGGGTTTAAGCTCTCAAGCCATGCAAAGAAAGCCTCAAGTACAGGTTTCTCCTTCTCAAGACGTAGTTCTTTTCGCTTTTCTATAGTCATCTATGCATTTCCTGCTGATGTTTTCTTCTATCTGGAACAGCCGGTCACAGTATCTCACTCCCTGGACTGATGGCTGACGATAATCCAACTCCTTACCCTTTGGTATGGCATCAACAAAGTATCTGCGTATGTGAGCCCAGCAGGAGCACCTTTTTACATCCGGCACTTTATTATAGCCCTGGTATCCGTCACACTCAAGGTACCCTCGTGCTCCCTTCAGGTACTCTGCTGCATGGTCCCCGTTCCTGGTAGGTGAATAGCTGTACAGGATGATCGGCTCACGATTATCCTCACCACTCCTGAATACCCACATGAAGGACTGGCTCTCTGCCTTCCTTCCCGGTTCATTGAGCACCTGTATCCGGGTCTCATCTGCCATCAGGAACTCTCGTTTAAGAAGCTCCCGGTGGAAGTACTCATACAGCGGCCTGAAATACTTCCCTGAGCAGTAAATGATCCAGTTCGCCAGTGTCGTGCGGCTGATCTCTGCTCCATACTGTTTCCAGTCCTTTTCCTGACGGTAGAGCGGTATACTGTTTGCATACTTCTGGTACATCGTAAAGGCCACAGCTGACTCAGAGGCAAAGCTCTTTCCTATCAGTCCTTCCGGACTCTTCGATTTGACAATGACGGCTTTCTCTCTGTCATTCAGCCCCTGCTTACAGGAAGGGCAGCTGTAGTTCTGACTGTAGTATTCATTGATCTCACATCTCCCCGGGATGAAGATCAGTTCTCTCCGGATGTATTCCTCACCGATCAGTTCCATCTGTGTCCCGCACTCCGGACATATCTGTTCTTCCTCTGGAAGAGGGATCACGATCTTATTGACTTTAATACCTTTAAAGCGTTCCTCATCCGTGGATTTCTTCTTCCTGGTATGACTCTTTACAACAGTCTCTTCTTCAGGAAAGGAACCGTCTGATTCGGTCTCCGCTTCATCAAAAAGATTCAGCTGGCCGGGCATGGAGATCACTTTCTTCTCGCTGCTCTTTCCGAACAGCTTCTTCGTAAGAAGGTCTACCTGTTCCTGAAGGACGGCTTCATGAGCAGACTTTTCCTCTATTACGCTTCTCAGCGTTTTGATCAGTTCTGTCTGCTCACCTATCAGCTTATTCAGTTGTGTAATGGTGTCTTTCAGTTCTATGAGCTGAAGATCCTTTGCACTTCCGGCCACGGTTTTTCTCCCTGTTTTTGGTGTCTTTATTATACCATAAACACGAAGAAAGCGAAAGAGAAAAGTGCTCAAAAAGCAAGGTTTTATGCGCCTTTCAGAGCTTTTCGGTTCGTCTTTTATCTCATGAGACAAACCTGCCTTATTCTCTCTTCAGGGCCTTGGGCTGGTCTATGTCTATACCCGACATCAGCCAGTCAAACTCCCTCCAGCTTAAGTTCCTTACTTCACTCTCTTTCCGCGGCCACTGATAGCTTCCCGCAACAGACAGTCGCTTATAAATGAGAACAAAGCCGTCCGGTTCCTTATATAGTGCTTTGATCCGGTCACGTCTCCTTCCACAGAACAGAAACAGTGACCTGGAAGATGGATCCATCCTGAGCTGGTCTTCTATGATGGCACACAGGCCGTCTATGGACTTCCTCATATCCGTATGGCCACAGACGATATATACCTTATCCAGAACACTGATATCACCCAGCATGATCCATACCTGCAAGGATCGAGACCGTTTTCTTAAGCAGTACAGGGTCTGCATCATTATTGATCCTGACGGCTGCATGATTTAAGATGATCTCTATCGTATATGAATTGTCAAGGTCCTTAAGAACTCCGGTTTCCTTGACGGATACCGGCTCTGTTATTGATGTTAATGCGGTTGTTTCTGAAAGCTTTTCATCTATGATGGTTACCGGAACGACTGCCTGTTTTTCTTCTGCTTTTCCGGAGTGTCCATAGTGTGGTCTTTCCATTTGTCCGGCCATGGCTTTCCGGCAACGGCTTACCCAGGAATAGAATGTACTTGGCGGGATCTGAT